>JAWVYU010000417.1:0-4028 GCA_033722575.1 Ketobacteraceae bacterium
ATAGGTGAGGGCCTCGCCGAACACCAGGTTGGATATGGACTCAAACGGTGTGGTAGGAAGTTGCCGGTGTTGCTCGGACAGAGGTATGCCCTGGTAATGGACAATACCTGCATAAGTCACGCTGGGGTTCTGGAACAGGCCATCGATCACCTGCGAAGCCATGGTTTTGTCCAGCTGGTAAATCGCCTGGGTGGCACTGTCTGTGACCATCGCCAGCATTGCCTTGAACTGTTGATTCAGCTCCTCCCGGGATGCCTTGGCATCCAGCACAATCTGGGAGACGCTCAGGATCAGCCCGATAATAATGGACACGCTGATGGCAGCAAGAAACAGCCGGTTTGACAGCTTGTTTTTGATGCGGCTGGTTCGGGTCCGTCTGGCTGAAGAAGTAGTCATTGGCGATAACAAAGCCTATTATGAATGAATTATTCTTATTTTTTAGCGGCTTGCTTCATTTCGAGTATTCCCTAAATGCCGGAGGCTGTCAAAGCCCGCCGGCACTGCACAATAGCGGTGCACCCGGTTGGGAGAGAGGGTCTGGCAGTCAGTGGAAACAGGTTACAATTCAGATAGTTAGGGTTTGGTGCTGTATGAAATTAAGAGTTTTGCTTCTGCTGCTGGCGCTCACGGTCACTTTGCAGGTGTCCGCCCGGGCCGAAACTGAAACCAGCGAGCAGGTGGAAGCGGTTTCAGCGCCGGTATCCATACCCAAGGTTGAGGGAACAGAAAGCCGCCAGCAGGCCAGAAAGGAACTGCAGAAGTTGCTGGACAACACCTTGCACTTTGCCACCGATGAACTTTACCGTAAAGCCACCTTTTACCCGTTTCTGGTGGGCATGACCGAATCAGGAAAGCTGGAATTGATAGGTGTGCCGGCCAGTGAGGATCGGCCCGCACCGAAAACAACCATAAAAGCACTGCGCAAGGCCGCCGAGCAGCTGGCCCGCAAAAACCGTTACAAAGCCTTTGCGCTCTATGTGGATTTTGTCGCGGAAAGAAAGGATACGGCGATCCGGCAGTCCGGTATCCGGGTGGAGTTACAGCATCAGTTTCCTGATGCCCTGAGTGTTTTCATACCCTATTTTATTCACGATAATAATCAAATCAGTTTAATGACACCGCAGTTTATGCCGGCAAAACCGACTTTTTTCAACCACCAGTAAGCAGTTGCTCTCATGAGATATTCCATGCTGGAAGCTGTTTCCGAAAAAGCGAGGCGCACGCTGTTTTTCGGATTGAAACAGATTACTCGCACTCGATCAGTCAGTTGTATCGCTGATATACCCTATGGCAATTTGCCGGAGCAGCGGGTGGATTTGTACATGCCAGTGAATGCTCAGCCCCGGTATACCGTGATTTTTATTCATGGTGGTTCCTGGCAATACGGCAACAAGGACGAATACGCCTTTATGGGGCAGTCCCTGGCCCGGAGGGGTATTGCGACGCTGGTAATGGATTACCGGCTGTATCCGGTTGCAGATTATCCCGCGTTTGTGGAGGATGCTGCCCGGATGCTGGCATGGCATGCCACATCGTCCGCTTTTTACGGACTGGAAAACCGGCCTTTGTACCTGATGGGGCATTCTGCAGGAGCCCATATTGCCATGCTGGCAGTGATGGACCCGGACTTTGCCAGTCAATACGGGTTTTCCGTTCCCAATGTGAAAGGCATTATCAGTCTGGCGGGTGTCTACAGCTTTCGCCCGGAAAAGTCCCCCGTGTATCAGAAAATATTTCCCGCCGAACAATGTGGCGAGAATTACCGCAAGGTCAAGCCGGTTAACTTTGTGCGGGAAAGCGGGGTGCCCCTGTATATTCTGCATGGCAGAAAGGACACCACGGTGGCCTGTCGGAGTGCTGAGCGAATGTACAAGAATGCTCTGCTGGCTGGCCATCCTGTGTTTCTGAAGGTGCGGGAAAATGACGGTCATTACGCCTTGCTGTTTGATTTCGTGGCATACTCTCCGGGGCACGAGGCCACGCTGGGGGCCATTGAAACGTTTATGCAGGATTACTCATGAAAGTACTGGTGACCGGTGCCACCGGCTTTATCGGTGAGCGCTACGCTTTACACCTGGCGGAAAGAGAGGGCGTGGAGGTGTTTGCCTGTGGCCGTAACCGGCAAAAGTCGGGGCGGCTGGAAATCCGGGGCATTCATTTTTTTTGTGGCGACCTGCTGGACAAACCCTTTGTGGATCATATTTGCCAGCAGGTGGATATTGTGGTTCATGCAGCGGGCCTTTCCGGGATCTGGGGCGATTACCGCCCTTATTACGCCGCCAATGTCGTTGCCACGGAAAACCTGCTGGCGGCATCGCGAAAGAGCGGTACCAGCCGGTTCGTGTATATCGGTTCCCCCAGCATTTATTTTGACTACAAGGACCATATCAATATTTCCGAAGATTATCTGCCGGTGCGGTTTGTCGACAATTATGCCCGCACCAAGTATCAGGGTGAAATGCGGGTGCTGGCGGCGCATAATGATCAGTTCGGCGCGGTGTCTCTGCGACCGCGTCTGGTTATCGGGGCTGCCGATGTCAACTTTCTGCCGCGGATAATCCGCCTGCACCAGGAAGGCAAGCTCAGAGTGATAGGGCATGGTCGGAATGTGGTCAGCGTCACCTCTATCGGTAATTTGCTGCATGCACTGGACCGTTGTGTTTTTGGATCGGAAACCGCGCTGGGCACCGCCTATAATATTGCCGACCCGGAGCCGGTCCGGATCTGGGAAATGATAGATCAGCTGATGGCACTCCTGGATCTGCCTGCGGTTACCAACAGAGCGCCCTACTGGCCTCTCGCCAGTATTGCAGCCGCAATAGAGCAGAGCTATCGCGCCTTGAAAAAGCCCCAGGAACCGCCATTAATGCGTATCAAGGTGGCGGCCCTGGCGAAATCTTTCACATTAAATATCGAAAAGGCGACGCGTCAGCTCGAATATCGCCCCCGAAATCTGTTAAAAGAGTCATTGACCGAGTTCGCTGAATGTTGGCGGATGCAAAAGGAAGTAACGCGTGAACCAGTCAGCTGAAAAGAATCAAGAGAATATTATGACCAAAGACCCGCTAGATGATCTGAGTATGAAGCCCTCCCGGGATGAACTGGCCAGTCGCCAGCTCAAGGGTAAACCGGCCCGGCGCCGTGCTCCGGCCCCGGACGACAAATCACCGCCCCCGTCGGCAGGTAAGGGTTTTAACGGCCCCGTGCTGGTAATCCTGCTGCTGATTGTGGTGGGTGCCAGTGCGGGTGGCTGGCTGATGTGGCAGGAAGTGAACAACCTGAGTGCTGAACTGGCGCAGTCCAAGGAACTGTTGTCCGAGTCGCAGTCCAATCTGGGTAACCTGCAGCAGAATATTGCCAGCCAGTCATCGGCCATTGATCAGACCGGTAACAAGATCCAGGAGGAGCTTGAATTCCATATGTCGGAAATCCGCAAGCTCTGGGATCTGTCCAATAAAACCAACAAGCCGGCCATTGAAGCCAATGAAAAGGCCATTGCCAGCCTGAAAAGTACCCTGAGCGAACAGAAGAAACTCATCGCCAGCGCGGAAGCCGCAGCCACCAAATCCCGGGACGCCACTGAATCCCTGAAATCCCAGGTAAAGCAGAACGAGGTACAGACTTCGGTCATCAATACGCAGATGGGTGAGCTGGAGTCCCGTGTCAGTGAACTGGCAGCCCAGAACAAGGCCCTGAAAACCATGCTGGAAAGTCAGGAGGCGGCCATCAACCGGCTGGAAGCCAGCAGTGGCAAGGTGCTCAAGGAAAAGCTGGCGGACATCGAACAACGGCTGGATTCCATTGATGCCTTCCGCCGGCAGGTGAATTCCCGCCTGACCCAGCATGACCGCAGTATCGCGGAGCTGCATAAAAGCCCCTGATATCAGTCACTAAGCGCAATTGATCCAAAACACGCCGGTCTGACACCCAGCCGGCGTTTTTTTTGATTTTTGACAAAGGGATCAACTGCTTAATTTGTTAAAGGGTCTATAGTTAACAGGTGACCTATTCAAATTCCCTACAGACCA
>JAWVYU010000418.1:0-3919 GCA_033722575.1 Ketobacteraceae bacterium
CTTTCAGCTGATAACGTTTGTTATCCGTACTGATTCTGATTTCGGTAAGCCATACGTTGCGGATATCATTGTCCGCCAGCCCATCCAGCACCGATGCGAATGAAAAAAGACTCTTGCCGGACTCTTTCACCAGAAAGTCATGCAGTTTCTGTTTTTGTGCTGCGTCCTCGCTGAGCCTGCGCAGCCTTGTGACCAGCGCAGGATCCTCTGCAGGCTCAACAAAGTTTGCCAGCAGCGCATCGTACTGCTCATTCAGTTTGTCGCGACCTTTTTCCTGCCGGGCGATTTTTTCCTGCAGGGACTGCAGCTCCCATACCTGGTAGGCGCCCACAACAAGAAAACCCACCATTACCAGCACCACCATCTGAAACATTTGCCGGGCAGGCAGCTTGATATCAGGCTTTTTGAATTCATCCCGGTAAAAATTGACCCGCTGCTCAAGCTCTGCCATCCGTGCCTCCCAGAACCGCGCCAAGCGCAATACTGCAGCTGTCCATGTGGGAGGAGCAATCCGCATCGCAGCTGTATCGCTCACGCAGATCATAAGGTGTCACTTTTACCGGCAATATTTGCGAAAGACTTTCACAGGTATCTTCCGCAATGATTTCCGGCGTCAGCAGGAACAACCGGCTGACGCCGCTTTTTCCCAGCTGACTTTCGTAGTAATCCAGTGATCGCTGTACATCCAGCGCCAGCCCATCCAGCTGATCACTGTTATCCAGACTCAACCCACCTTCCGTGGGTGCACCCCTGTTTAACATGCTGTAACCGGTATCAATACCCCGGGACAGATACAGATGACCGTTTTCGTACAGGTCAATCTGCCCCTGTTTCTCTCCCAGATGCAGAAACGCCACGCCCAGATCATTCAGCTCGTCACTCTGGGTCAAGGCCGCACGGGCCAGCTCGCTGATGCCTATATCAACCAGCTCCAGATCCAGCTCCTCGCACAACGCGACAATATCGCGCACGGCGTCCTTTTTCATAAATGCCACATATATCATGTTCATACGGCCGCGATAGGCATCGGAGGGCAAGCGAAATGCTTCCACCACGTAGTTTTCTATGGATGAACTGATAAAATCCTTCACCCGCCACTTTACCGCCTCATTCAGTTCTTCGTCCGGCACCTCCGGCGCATCAATCAGCATGAGCTCATAAAAGTCCGGGTGAAAAACAATATGGGTTTCCAGTTGCTTCAGGTTATTGGCTTTCACGTATTCCCGAAGCGCTGCTCCCCACTCACCGCGGCCGCAGCCACGAAAAACAAACTGATCCACCGAGCATTGCTGTCCGTCCGGATTGCTTACCAGCACAATGCCCAAACCTCCCGGAGAAATTTCTACTCCCAGGGCGGGTCGTTTGGAGGCTCGCTTAACAGAAAACCAACGATTAAATACTGACAATATTCTCACTGCCGACAAACCAAATTCCGATAGGTCTCTTTTCAGTGTAGACGAGCCTTAGGAAGGTGCCGGAAGCCGATGAAATGTTTTCGGTTTTTATGAATGAAGAAAGAAACGGGTATTAAAACCGGGGACTTAATAGCAAAAGATTATGCTGTTTTCGCTCGTCAGGTTGCCTGAGGCAGCCCGCCCCCAAACACCGATATAACAGCAAGACATGAAAACAAATGGTTTTATACCAGGCGTGGAAGCCAGCCTGCGCCTGCGCTGTCACTTCAGCACAAACTGCCGGATCCAGGCATTCATATCCTGAGTCAGCTCCGGCCACATAAAACTCACATGGGCCGCCAGTCCATCCACAAGATCACTGGTGGTCTGGGTCACTGAAGGATAATGCAGAACGCCATAGCCATTATCAAAATCATCAGCATCAACAATGCCCGGCATGGCAAACAAAGGCTCATTCACCTGGGGCAGGCCGGCAATCTCTGCAAAAGCAATGGTGGAAAAATTGGGAACGATCTGATCCCCGTCCCCCGCGGAAATCACTACCGGCTTGGCAATGGCCATACCCCGGGGATTCCGGAGATAGTGCACAAAGTTGATGGCATCACCATAATCCAGTTCATGTTGCATAGCCGCCTTCAGCAACATGGCCTCAGCGCCGGTGGCGATATCCGGTTCCAGGTTACTGAAAAACCCGTCCCATAAAGCAGAACCCGCCAGGATATTGGTAACCCCCACGCCGGTGACCTGAAAAAACGCGCCTTTCAGATCCGGAGCAATGGATACAAACGCAGAACCCAGCACGCCACCCAGGGAAGTACCCTGGTAGAAAATACGTGACGTGTCCAGGTCAGGAATGCCGTCACCGTTATTCAGCCTGCGGGTCCAGAGCGGCGCCCAGAAACGCTTGGGCAATATATCCAGCTCACCGATACTGGTTTTCACCGCCTTGAGCAGGGACATGAAATCCACCGACGACTGCACCATCATTCCCACCTGCAGGGGAACGTAAGGGGTATCCAGCCGGGCCAGCGCATAACCGCCGTCCGGCCGAATGCGGCTGCCATGATTGGGATGATCGATGGATACTGTCGCTATGCCCATACGTGCATTGTTCACCGACACCAGGAAATCGGTTTCCTTGAACACACTGAGGCCATGGCCATAGATTGCCACCGGCACCGGCCCCTGTTTGGCCACTCTGGGAAGGGTCAGGCGAAAGGATACCCAGTTCTCCCGGGCTGCAGCCGTGTCGTAAATCATGCCGCCATATTCATCACGGAAATTGTGTACCAGCAGCTCTCCCGAGACAAAGGCGCCGATATGGCCAAACAGCTTGTAGTGTATTTTCAGGTTTCGGACCGGGTGTTCCTTTTCATAAACGGACTCTGCCAGATCCATCAGCGGCTGGGTGGCTTCCAGCTCATCTCGCACCGTGAAAAAAGTGGCCGATATCAACTGGTTGCGATCATAGCCCAGGCCTTCAAAAACACGAATAACCGGCTCGTAAAAGCGGGAAAGGGGTGAATCGTTGTCGCTGATGGCTTCCATAAAGCCGGGACCGGGCTCATAGTCACCCCCTTCCCAGGGTTTCAGGTTATTGGTAAGAAAAACCGCGTACCTGCCCCCGAACCGCCACCGTGAGCGGGGATAAATCTCGATAACCTGGGAAGGTGATGATACCCGACGGGAGCGGGCATATTCGTTTATCTGCACCCGCACCGGCACCAGCTCGCCGGTAGCCAGATCAATGGCAATCACTGCGTCGCCACCATCCGGCGGAAGGGTCGCAGTATCCGGTTCAAGGTCAAGCTCAAACAGCACGCTGCTGGCGGCGGAATAACCACTGGATCCGTCGAAGACTCCCTGAGGGGTCAGCGTGGGCGGCACTTCATCCAGCAACTCCGGACGAATCGCACCATCGGGAAACTTCAGCCGCATTCCAGTGGGGCTGTCAGGGGCCTCGTAGGCATACACATCACTGGGATAAGGTAGCGCGCAGGTGGCAACAGATACGGGATTACAGGGCGTTTCCAGCTCATAGAATGCCTGTGCAGAAGCACCGGCAGCAAAAAGCATCAGTAGCACTGCTCCCCATCGAACATCCATGCGGCTTCCCCTTCTGGTTTTTATTGTCCGGTTATTATTCTTGTTGCCCCTGGGACTATAGTAGGACTATAGAAAGAAACGGGGTGCAGTGGCATTGGCCCCAATGTCGTTCGCCTGCTGCGGGGGAGCCTATGAAAAAAGGACTGGCTTTCTGTGCCCCGGGTGATATCCGGCAGACGCTCCCGGCAATTGAAACCGCTGGCCCGCTTCTGAGGGCAGGCCAGCGCTCAGGTTCACACTGCTTCGGGCAATGCCGCCGCCAGTGAGGTTGTTTCCAGTGTGGTTCTTTCCAGCAGGTCCGTATTGAGGACTCCACCGGACAACAACTCCGACGACAGGCCACCCACCCGGCTGTCCACCAGGGTGAAGATACGTTTCGCTGTGGGCAGTTCCGATTC
>JAWVYU010000419.1:0-3901 GCA_033722575.1 Ketobacteraceae bacterium
GTTGCATATTCCAGGTCGCCATACAGAACTCCGGATTCCTCGCTGAACTGGAGCGTCATGTCGAATTTGGACGTACCCGGTGAGGTATGCAGACTTTCCACGTTCACACCGGCCAGGTTAAAGGCCTCGTCGATGGTGGAATTCTGCAGCACAAACATCACCTGAAATACCGGTGAATAGCTCATGTCCCGGGGAATTCCCAGATGCTCTACCACCCGCTCAAAGGGCATATCCTGGTTGGCGAACGCGTTTTGCGTGGTTTTGCGGATACGGGTCAGAAACTCGTTGAAACCGGGGTTACCGCTCAGGTCAGTGCGCAGCGCCAGGGTATTCACGAAAAAGCCGATCAGCTTTTCCAGCTCCGGTGTGGAGCGATTGGCAATGGGCGTACCTACACAGATATCGTCGCCCTGGGTGTAGTGGTGCAGCAGCACCTTGTAGGATGCCAGCAGACACATATAAAGCGTGACGCCCTGGGAACGGGACAACTGCTTGATGGCCTGGAGTTTCTCTTTGGGAATGGAGAAATAGTAATTGGCACCGTTGAAACTCTGCTCCGGCGGGCGCGGATGATCGGTGGGCAGATCCAGCACAGGCACCCCTTTCAGGGATTCCTTCCAGTAGTCCAGCTGGTGCTCCAGCACCTTGCTGTCGAACAGCTGTTTCTGCCACTGGGCAAAGTCCACGTACTGCACCGGCACCGGCTCCAGCTGCGGCTCGGTTTCGTTGACTTCCGCTTCATAGGCCCGGGCGATTTCATTGGTGATGACACTCAGGGACCAGCCGTCGGCAGCAATATGGTGAATGGTTATCAGCAGCAGGTACTGTTCGGCGGCCCTGGTTTTTTCCACGCCTTCTTCCACCGCCATATCCGGAAGACGGTGCAGCACAGCCCGGATGACGGGTCCATGCTCAAGATCAAAGGGCTTGCGCGCTTCACGGCGAACACGATCTTCCACTGCACGGCTTAACGCCGGCTCTTTCAGGTAGCTGAGGTCCTCGGGTTCAAAGTTAATGGTGGGCACATCCTTCACCACCTGCAGGGCATGACCTTCGTCCTCAATGTACACCGTACGGAAAATTTCATGGCGGCGTATCATGCTCTCAAAGGATTTTTCCAGGGCACGTATATCCAGCGCGCCCTGCATTTTCAGCGCAAACGGCAGATTGTACGCCACGTTCTGCTCATGGAGTTTGTCGAAAAACCACATCCGTTTCTGGGAAAACGAGAGCGGCATCTTGTCGCTTCGCTCCACCGGCGTCAGCGGAGGCAACTGGGATTTTCTGGTACTCACAATAGAGTCAGAGATGGTGGCCGCCAGCGCACGGAAATCTTCGGCGTCAAACAGGGCTGTCAGTTCCAGATCAATATCGAACTTGTCCCGCAAGCGGGTGAACAGCTGAGTTACCTGCAGGGAATCAATACCCAGTGACAGCAGCCCCTGATCCGGCTTGACCCGGTCCAGGCTCTGCCCGATTTCCTTTGCTACCATTGCCTGCAGATATTTCACCATGCGCGGTTCTTTTTCTGCATCCGGCAGCGCCAGCCACGCGTCTTTCTCCAGCTTCAGGATGGCTTCAATATCTTTCTTGCTGTCAACGCTTTGCTCTTCCAGCGTGCTGACCGCAATGGCCTCTTCCTGCAGCTGGCCTTCCAGAAATGCCTTTTTGTTGCCACGACGCTGGATCTTGCCTGAAGAGGTTTTCAGAATCCGGCCCGGTTTCAGGTACACGATGGTATGCACCTGCAGCTCATGGTTTTCCGCCACTGCCTGGCGAATGGCGGCGGACACCACTTCGGCATTGAGGCGCAGACGGAAACGACGCTCCACCTCCTGAATTACAATCAGGCGCTCTTCCCCGTCCACTTCCACCGCAAAGGCGGCACCGGCATCAGCCTTCAACGCCACATTGGACTGCTGAACCGTGTGCTCGATATCCTGAGGGTAATGATTCCGGCCGCGGATAATGATCACATCCTTTTCCCGGCCGGTGATGTAAAGATCCCCATCGATCTTGCAGCCAAGGTCACCGGTACGCATGAAGGGGCCATCGCCGTTGGCCAGATAGGCCTGAAAGGTTTCCTCTGTGGCGGTTGGGTTCTGCCAGTAACCCTGAGCACAGTGTTTACCGGCGGTCCAGATTTCGCCTACCTGCCCTTCCGGCAGCTCCTGGCCGGACTTGACATCAACAATGGCCACCCGGGCATCCAGGCTGGTAACACCATTGGACACCAGCCGCAGGGTTTTCTGGTCAGTGTTGCTGTCCGCCTCAACGGCTTTGTGCTGTTCCAGCTCAGCCGCCAGTACCTCTTTATACAGAGGGCGCCTGCCTTCGGTGGCCGCCGTTACAAACAGGGTGGCTTCTGCAAGGCCGTAAGTGGGAATGAATGCATCCCGTTTGAAGCCACGGGGCTCATAGGTGTTAATAAAACTTTCGATGGTTTCCGGGCGAACCGCCTCAGCGCCGGACAGCGCATGGGTAACCGTGGACAGATCCAGTTTTTCCCGCTGCTCGTCGGTAATCTGCCGGACACATAATTCATACGCAAAGTTGGGCGCGCAAATAACGCTGCCCTGGTATTCGGTAACTGCCTGCAGCCAGCGCAACGGCTTCTGCAAAAACGTGGCCGGGGACATGAAAACAGCAGTCACTCCCAGGTAGAACGGCTGCAAAGTCATGCCGATCAGGCCCATATCATGGAACAGGGGCAGCCAGCTCACAAACCTGGCATCCTCCGGAAAGTTAAACCCCTGCCGGATCATTTCCTCGTTATAAAGCAGATTGCCATGGCTGACCATAACCCCCTTGGGGTTACCGGTGGAGCCGGAGGTATATTGCAGAAACGCCAGTGTGTCGCTGTTAATCGCCGGATAACTCCAGCCATCAGCGGCCGAGCCATCCACTTCGTCCACGGCCAGCCATTTCAGATCCGTCAGTTTGTTGTTTTCCGCAAACAGCGGCTCCGCCACCCCCATCACTTTTGAAGTGGTAAGTATAATGGTGGGATCACAATCATCGATAATGGCCGTTAGCCGCCCCAGATTCTGGTTGCGCCGCGGCGGATAGGCCGGCACGCCACTGATGCCGGCATACAGACAGCCGAAAAACGCAAACACGAATTCCAGGCTGGACGGAAACAGCATCAGCGCACGATCACCACTGGCTCCCAGAGCCAGCAGCTGATTGGCTATGGCCCGCGCCTTGCTATCCAGATCCCGGTAGCTGATTTCAATCCCCTCACCTTCGCCTTCGGGAAGAAATATGTAGGCAATCTTGTCCGGATGGGCTTCTGCCCTGGCCCGCAAAAGCTGAACAAGTGTTTCTTTGGAGGTGGGATCAACCGCATTGAGCAATAGGTCAGATGACATAAAACAACGTCCTAGCGACTCTTTTTATTATTTTCAGCCCGAGGGCACCAATTTATAAAACGATAAGCATACAAGTATATGCCAATATCCTGCATTTAACCCGGGGAGCGCCAGTTCCATAGGAGTGGCCGGGTATCCTTACCTGCTTTACTTGCTTTACCTGCTTTATCACTAACTGCACTTTTTCACTAACTGCTTCACTAACTGCATAATCTGCTTTTTTGATGTGCTCTTATTGCACCGCCTGAATATCAGACACTGGCCGTTAATGTCGGGGAAAACACATTACCTGGTGCACATTGTCTGTTTTACGCCTAAATAGCCCTGAGCGCCACAACTGACAACAATTCCAGTACCGACTTTCGCCTTTTTCACTACCCCTGACCTGGCCTTTCGGCCGTGCCATTTATGCCTTTTTGCAGGGGGGCAGACAGTTGATCTCAACCTGATCCAATAACCTGGCAATCACCAACTATTGGCCTAACTTCCTGTGCGCGCGCATACTTTATTCAAAAAGTACTGAATATGAA
>JAWVYU010000420.1:0-3891 GCA_033722575.1 Ketobacteraceae bacterium
GATGACTGAACCGCGCAGGTTGCCCGGTTTGTCAGGCCATTGATTGTTTTTGTCATGTTGTCCCCTGTGGATCCTTTCTATACTTGACCGTCTGGTCCAGAAAAATAACTAGCGGAAAACGATCGCGACAATAAACAGGGGAGAAGAGTGATGGCCGATGCCTATATTGTAGATGCTGTGCGAACCGCCGGAGGGCGCCGTGATGGCCGCCTGAGTCAGGTGCATCCTGCCGATCTGGGGGCGACGGTGATTGATGCCATACTGGATCGCACCGGGGTAAATCCGGAGCGCGTTGATGATGTCATTTTCGGGTGCGTCAGTCAGATCGGCCCCCAGACATTCAATCTGGCAAGAACGTCCATTCTGGCTTCCCGGCTGCCGGACTCGGTACCGGGAGTGACCGTGGACCGGCAGTGCGGATCCGGCCAGCAGGCGGTGCACTTTGCAGCACAGGCGGTAATGTCCGGCAACCAGGACATTATTATTGCCGGTGGTGCAGAAAACATGACCATGACTCCCATTGGCTCCACCTACAGCGTGCCGAAAAAAGCCGGCATGAAGGGGCCTTTTGACAGCCGGGAGATCAGCAGGCGCTATCCCGGTGTGACCTTCAGCCAGTTTGAAGGGGCTGAAAAAGTGGCGCGCAAATACGAGGTCAGCCGCGAGGAGCTGGATAACTTTGCCTATCAGAGTCATATCAAAGGCGCGGCGGCGTTCGAAGGTGGCCGGTTTGATGCCGAAATCATTCCCCTGACGGTTGAGATTGAAGGCCAGAGCGTCAGCCACAAGGTGGATGAGGGGCTGCGCTTTAATCCTTCGCTGGAAAAAATGCAAAGCCTGGAGCCGCTGGTGGAGGGTGGGTTGATCACTGCCGCCACCTCCAGCCAGATCTGTGATGGAGCGGCCGCGGTGCTGATTGTCAGCGAAAAAGCCCTCAGGGAATATGGACTCAAGCCCCTGGCGAAAATCAGGGACATGGCTGTGTGCGGGTCTGATCCCACCATGGTGCTGGAAGGTCCGATTCCCTGTACCCGGAAAATCCTGGAGCGATCCGGCCTCGATATCCGGGATATGACCCTGTACGAAGTCAACGAGGCGTTTGGCTCCGTGCCCCTGGCCTGGCAGAAAGCCATTGGTGCGGATCTGGAGCTGCTTAATGTGAACGGTGGCGCCCAGGCGCTGGGTCATCCGTTGGGTGCCACCGGCGCCAAGCTTATCGGCACACTGGTGCATGAGCTGCGCCGGCGGGAAGGGCAGTTTGGTCTGCTGGCCATCTGTGAAGGGCTGGGGACTGCCAACGCCACCATTATTGAAGCCATCTACGATTAGACATCTACGATTAGAGTGGCAGGCGGCGATCAACTGCGCCCTGATTTTTTGTCCGGCTTTTCCAGCTGGCCATCCACGGCGTACAGGGTGACGCGGTTTCTGCCGTTTTCTTTTGATTGATACAGGGCTTCATCGGCGGCAGCCACGAAGAGCTCCTGCCCGGCCACGTCCCGGGGGGTGTGGGTAATGCCGCCAATACTGATGGTGACGGGAGTGCGCTCGCCATCCACCCGGAAATCCAGGGACTCCACCTGCTGACGGATTTTTTCTGCAATATGGCTGGCACCGGCTTCGTCGGTGTTTGGCATCAGAATCACGAACTCTTCGCCCCCATAACGGGCCACCACGTCAGCGTCACGATGGATCTGGCCGCGAATGGTATGGGCTACTGCCCGCAGGCAGTCATCGCCAATCAGATGACCGAACTTGTCGTTGAATTTCTTGAAGTGGTCAATATCCATCACCAGCAGGGAAAGGGGCTGGTGTTCGCGGCAGGCACGGTGAAATTCCGACTCCACCGCCCGGTCAAAGTAGCGTCGGTTGCGGATGCCGGTGAGGCCATCAGTGAAAGTGAGCTGCTCCAGTTTGCGGTTGGCTTTTTCCAGTTCGTTGGTTCGTTCCCGCACGCGGGATTCCAGGGTTTCATTGGCACGCCGCTGAATCTCCAGCGCCTTGGCCTGGGCTTCGCGGGCTTCTTTTTCAAGTTGCAGAGCCTTTTCGTTGGCCAGCCGGGCCTCGTGCTCCTGAGACAGGGTCTCCGCCTGGGAAAGGCGTAGCAACTGTTCACTTTCCAGCGCCAGCTGCTGTGCTTTGTACCGGGCACGCTTTTCGGAGTTAAGGCGATCAGCCAGCGCCAGGGATAACAGCACCACTTCCAATGCCGAGCCCAGCTGGGTGGCGTTTTCCGTCAGCGCGTTGCGGGGCAGCAGGTTGAACTTGTTGAGAGCCAGCACCATACCCCCCAACAGCAGTGTGGACCAGGCAATCGTGTAGTACTTGGCGGCGCTGTCGCCCTCGGACCAGCGGATAATGCCCGCAGGGATCGCGACAAAGATTGCCCCCACGGCCAGGCAGATCACCACGCGGATCATGATGCTGTAGGGTACAAAAAACGCCGCCACCAGAATCACTACCGCAAGGCTGATACCAATGCTGATTGCCCTGTCGAGCCCCGGTTTGTGGGTCTCCAGCTTGAGAAAATTGGTGGTAAAGAGTCCACCGAACACTACCGCCGAGGTCAGACAGACAATAATGGCCTGATCGTTCCACCAGAGTTCATTGGGCCAGAGATACTGATAGGAAATACCGTTAATACTGGCCAGAAACAGGGCCATGCTGGCAACGAAAATCACATAGTAGAGATAGGTAACTTCCCTTACCGAGAGAAACACAAACAGGTTGTAGAGTACCATCACGATCATGGTGCCGTAATAAAGGCCCAGGCTCAGCACATTGGCGCTGGTTTCCTCCACCAGGCGTGCCTCGTCCCAGATGTAAATGGGTATCTGTACCGAGCTGGTGGATTCCACCCGCAAATAGAACTCCAGGTCCTGCTTGCCGGCCACACTGAAGGGCACGATAAAATGATGGTGTTTGATGGGCCGCTGATCAAAGGGGTATTTGTCCCCCAGCTGCCAGGATTTTGCCAGTTCTCCGTTACGGAACATATAGATATCAACGTAGTCCAGTACCGGGTAGGCAATCTCGATAAAACGCACCAGACTGTCTTCACTGACGTTATGGAGAGAGAACCGCAGCCAGAATCGGGAATCGGTATAACCGAAATTCAGATTGCTCATGTTCCGGCCTGGTTTTTCCCATTCATCAAAACTGTCCGATCGGATTTCCTGCAGCGTAAACTCTTTATTTTTATCCTCAAAAAACGTCACGTAAGGAGTGACATTCACCTGGCTTTGCGCTTTCGACAGGGTAATATCCGCTCCCTGGCTATAATTGCTTATGGCCAGTAACGTCAGTATCCAGCAACAAAACGCGCAAGCATTGCGGCGCAAGGCGTGGCCCTCGCAAGGTAACGGTGATCCCTTAAGTCTAGCTGAGCAAATGTTGGTCAGGTTATTCCCTAATATGGAATAGCGATAAAGCAGTCCGGTTTGCGGCAGCCGGGTTATAAGTCAGGCGCCGGCTGCCCGGCCCAAGTCCCCGGGGGGCCGGTAGTGATGGATGGCGATGTGGTTGCGCCCCTGGTCCTTGGACTGGTAGAGCAGCTCATCGGCTTTATTTATCAGGGACTGGACAGTGGTACTGTCGCTGGGTATCAGCGTTACCAGTCCCCCGGACACGGTCAGGTACTGGCTGACGCTGGATTGCTGGTGCTCAATCCGCAAATCGGCAATCTGCTCCTGTACCATGTCCGACAGGCTTTCGGATTCTTCCGGTTTGGTATCAAACCACACCAGTATGAATTCCTCTCCACCGTAGCGCCCCGCAAAGTCCAGTGATCGCCGGCAGCACTTGGCCAGACTGTTGGCCACCTGAATCAGGGCGTGGTCTCCCTCGGTGTGACCGTAAAAATCATTGAAGCGCTTGAAGTAATCCACATCC
>JAWVYU010000421.1:0-3880 GCA_033722575.1 Ketobacteraceae bacterium
TGCTGAGCGAGGACCCCTATGGTACCCAGTACAACCTGCCCCGCCAGGCTATTCTGCTGAGCCAGCTGCAGGCCATTGACAATGAATCCCAGACGCTGCTTACCCAGATCAGTGACTCCAATCGCGCCATCGGCGGCTACCTGAGAGCCCTTGATGAGAAAATTGACTGCATAGCCCGGCACATGATCTCGGATTACGACGATAAAACCCTGTACAAGGAAAGGGTGGATCTGAGCGAGGGTGGCCTGGCATTTGTCAGTGACACCCCCTATGACACGGACAGCTATATCCACCTCACCATGATGCTGTTCCCCTCCTATACCACGGTGGCCAGTATCGGGCAGGTCAGATCCTGTGACGAGATGGACGACAATCTCAGACAATACCGTATTGGCACCGAGTTCATCGTATTGCTCGAACAGGACCGAAAACGCCTCAGCAAACATATCCGCCGCAAACAATCCCTCGAGTTACGTGAACGGAGCCAGAAAAATCAGCAAAATTAATAGATAAGGCCGTCTGATCTCTGCTATAACTTAAATAAGCCAGAATAAAACAGGGTGTTGCGTGAAACACGGCAGAATATCCGTAACCCCTTTAAAAACAGGAGCTTGAGTTTATGAAAAAGAGCCTGGCGTTAATGCTGATTATGGGCGCAACCGGCGCTCTCGCGGTGAGCATGCCAGCTGCCGCTGACTCTGTGGCGGTACCGGTTGGCCAGCAGGGCGAAAAGCAAGTTGATACCCCCAACCGCGGCCTGAACAAATCCCAGGTAGCCCAGCGTTACGGCGAGCCTGCCAGCCGCAAGGCGCCCGTGGGTGATCCTCCCATCAGCCGCTGGGTTTACAATGGCTACACTGTTTATTTTGAAAAGGATTACGTCATCCACGCTGTTCGCCATCCCAACCAGTAATATTTTCTCCTATAATCGCTCCCGCCCCTTTCGGGTAAATTTATTAGCTGAGCGACATTATGACATCACTACCAACACAACGCTTCCTGGCAGAATGGCATCCCCAGGAAGCGGTGCTTTTGGCATGGCCGTTTCCCCAGTCAGACTGGCAGCCATGGCTTGAGCCAATCCAGAAAACCTATGTGGAGCTGGCCCGCGCCGTCAGTGAAACGGCAACACCGGTTATCCTGTGCCAGGACGCCGCCCATCAACAGGCCATCATCACCCAGCTGGGTCCGCAACTGGTTCAGAAGGTACGCCTGGTCCAATGCGCCTACAACGACACCTGGTGCCGGGATTATGGCCCCCTGGCCCTTGGCGGGCAGGATGCTGTTGACTCGCTGGTGAGCTTCCAGTTCACCGGCTGGGGCGATAAATATGAGTCCGCCAATGACAACCTGGTAAACGCCGAGCTGGAAACCATGAGCGCCTGGCGGGTACCTCTCAGTCAGGTAGCGCTGGAACTGGAGGGCGGCGCCATTGATACCGATGGTCAGGGCACCCTGTTAACCACCGAAGCCTGCCTGCTGGCGGGCAACCGCAATCAGTCCATGGACCGGATGGACGTGGAAGCCGCCCTGATCCGTTTCCTGGGCGTCAACCGGGTTATCTGGCTGCAGGAGGGCTATCTGATTGGCGATGACACCGACAGCCATGTGGATAACCTGGTGCGTTTCGCGAACCCGCAAACGCTGGTCTATGCCTGCTGTGACCGGCCCGAGGACCCGCATTTCGGCCCGCTGAAAGCTATGGAAGCGGAGGTAAAATCATTACTGCAGGCCAATGGCGAGCCCTACCAGTGCCTGCCGCTGATGATTCCGGAAGCCCTGCATGATGAGAACGGCACCCGTTTACCCGCCAGCTACGTGAATTTTCTTATTCTCAATGATACGGTAATCGTTCCGGTGTTTGGCAGCCCGTACGACAGCACGGCGATGCAGCAACTCGCGCAGGCGTTTCCGGAACACCGCCTGATACCTGTGGACGGGCGCCAGCTGATCAAACAGTATGGCGGCCCCCATTGCGCCACCATGCAGTTACCGCAAAACACAATGAACCCGACATTTCTCGGAGAGAGATCATGTTAAAGGTAGCCGTTATTCAGCAGGCCAGCTGGCCGGACAAAGACCGCAGCCTTGAAGAGACCGAGCGGCTGGTGGCCTCGGCAGCTGAGGAAGGTGCGGAACTGATCCTGCTGCAGGAACTCCATGCCACCCAGTACTTCTGCCAGATTGAAAGCCTGGAATATTTTGACCTTGCAGAGCCGCTGGATGGACCCACTACCCAGCGTCTGGGCAAGCTGGCGAAACAGCACAAGTGCGTGATCGTTGGTTCGATTTTCGAGAAGCGCATGCCCGGTGTTTTCCACAACACGGCAGTGGTGCTGGAAAAGGATGGGGAACTGGCGGGTTACTACCGCAAAATGCATATCCCGGATGACCCCGGCTTTTACGAAAAATTTTATTTCACCCCCGGTGATGCGGAACACAAAGACCGCAACGCCTTCCGGCCGGTGCAGACCAGTGTCGGAAAGCTGGGCGTGCTGGTTTGCTGGGATCAGTGGTACCCGGAAGCTGCCCGGCTGATGGCCCTGGCAGGCGCCGAGATGCTGCTCTACCCCACTGCCATTGGCTGGGAACAGAGCGACAGTGTCGATGAACAGCAACGTCAGCTGCATGCCTGGCGTACCATTCAGCAATCCCATGCGGTGGCCAATCACCTGCCGGTGCTGGTGGCCAACCGGATCGGCCATGAAGAAGACCCCGGCAAACAGACGGAAGGCACCCGCTTCTGGGGCAACAGTTTTATTACCGGGCAGCAGGGAGAACTACTGGCGCTGGCGGATGACACCGAAAGCCTTGCCCTGGTAGCGGAGGTGGATCTGAAACGCACCGAATACCTGCGCCGGCTCTGGCCCTATTTTCGTGACCGCAGAATTGATGCCTACGGCCCTATCCTGAAGCGCGCCAATACGGACAACTGAGGGGAAGGCCCGGATACATGTATATCATTGGTCATCGCGGCGCCAAGAATGAAGCGCCGGAAAACACCATGCAGGGTTTCCAGCACTTGCGCGCCATGGGAATTCACCGGGTGGAGCTGGATGTGCGCCTTTCCAAGGACAAACAGCTGGTGGTACTGCACGATACCACCCTGGATCGCACCACCGATCAGAAAGGCAAACTGATAGACTACACTGCGGAACAGCTGGCTTCTTTGAACGCCGGACAGCGTTTTCGCAGCAAGTCGCCCAATATTGCCCGCAATACCCATCCCTTCAGCGGGGTGCCCACGCTGGATCAGGTGATAAAGGAATGGCCGGAGCTGCAGTCTATTCAGCTTGAGGTCAAAAGCACCGATCTGAACTCCCTGGAAATGATCGCTGAGCGTATCAATTTCGTGGTGGATGCCCACCAGATCGCACGGCGGGTGTGCATCACCTCCTCAGACACCGCCTTCCTGCGCATTATTGCCAGGCGGTTTCGTCACCTGAAGCGGGGCTATGTGGCGGAACGGTTTATGCGGGACCCCATCAGCGTATGCATGAATCTGGATTGCAAAATCCTGGTGATCAACTGGCGCAAGTGCACCAAGGCACTCATTGACCGGGCCCATGCCCACGGTCTGGAGGTATCGGTATGGACGGTCAACCGACTGGATATTGCACTCAGGCTCTACGAATGGGGTATCGACAGCCTGATCACCGATGAACCTACTGCCATGCTGAGAACCTTCAAGTTCATCCATCACAGCCACCATGATCCGATTCACTAGATGCGGACTGCTGGCAATCAGCCTGCTGTTAACCGGCTGCGAATCTGTCGGCTTTTACTACCAGGCCATTGAGGGGCAACTGGACCTGCTCAGTCGGCGCCAGCCTATTGAAGAAATACTGCAACAGGAGTCCACCCCCGAAGAGTTGAAACA
>JAWVYU010000422.1:0-3873 GCA_033722575.1 Ketobacteraceae bacterium
CTCTGTGAATGCCTGCCAGTAGGCTGATACTGGCAGCGGATCAGCATGCTGATTTTCCAACGCTTCCAGCACCTCCAGCAAATGACTTTCCAGCGCTTCCGCCACTGCCAGAAACAGGGATTTCTTGTTTTTGTAATAGTGGTAAATGGGACGTATCGTGGTCCCGCAGTCCGCCGCAATATCTTCCAGGGATGTATTCTGATAACCCTGTCTGCCGAACAGTTTGATTGCACTTTGCAACACCGCGGCGCTGGTGGTTTCCCGTCTCTGTTTCTGGGTTCGTGCTGGTTTACCGGTTTTTCCGATATGTTTACCGAACTGCGCCATAAGCCGAAGGATTCCCGTTTGCTGTTGATTTCCCGTGCGCGGGAAAATATATGTAACATTATTACACAAATTCTGACACAGCAGCCCGCGCACATTGTTTGACGGGACTCAAGCAAAGAGTTAGCCGGTTCCTATATAATCTTTTGCGATAACGATTTGCTTTACAATTCCAATACATAACCCTTCTGGTTTGTAAAAGACCTGATCGTTACACTCTGCCCCGCAATTGGGTAACCCGGAAAGGAGCGTTTTACATGTCATTTATGGGAACTGCACGAACTATGCAAAAGCTACGAAAAGCCGCTTTCGTTTTCGCTTCAACTTCAGTCCTCGCCGCCTGTGGAGGGGGAGGAGAAACACAACCTCCGGTTTGGGAACAGATTGTAGAGCCTAATACTGCGACCGAGCATTTCTCCGCCACTCATGAGGACATGACCGCCGATGTCTTTGGCGACATTGTTACCCTGGGTACCGCATCCGTGGATTCAGACCCCAGCACCCCGGCCATTGACGTACTGCGCAAACTTTACCTGATGAAGCAGGACACAGACGGCAACCTGATCTGGCAAACCCTGATTGATTACCCTGGTGAAGGCGGATCGCCCTATGAAGTGACGTCAGACATTCAGGGCAACCTGTATGCCGTGGGTGACGGCTTTGTACTGAAAACCGATCGCTATGGTCAGGTACTCTGGCAGGACAGTTTCGAAGGACTGGTACTTTCAGTGACTGTTACCCGTGACCGGGTATATGTTCCCGGCAAAATTACCCGGATTTATGATCTGAACGGCAATCTTCAGCTGACCATCGATAACGGCGACATATACCCCTGGGAAGTAAAGGTAGCAGCCAACGGCGATATTATTCAGGCCACCTGGAACGCTATCACAAGGCACGACAGCCTGGGCAACCTGGTGTGGTCGGCCCCGGCACCCGACGATGTCACCGCGGTGGCAAAAATCCAGCTGGATGGCGCCGAGAACGTGTACGTGTCTTACCTCAGTAATGCCGGTGACAGCTCCGGCAATACCGCGGCGGCACGAGTCGTCCGGGTGAACAGTGATGGCAGCACTGCCTGGAACCGCTTTATTCCCGACCGTCGCCGCTCCTCCAATTACTTCAAGGGAGGTAATGTCCACCTGCACCTGACCAGTAACGGTGACGTACTGAACATCACCGCCGGCAGCAAAGGCCGTCAGATCACCCGGATTGACCCTGAATCCGGCAGCGTGATCTGGGAGAAGGTTCATTCCGGTCAGGGCCGGGCCGATGACACCTTCCTGGACAGTGCCGATACACTCTATGTCGCGGGCAGCTCCACACCCCAGAAATACGATGCCAATGGCGACCTGGTAATAACCGGTGACATGCGCAGCACCAACACCACTAACTCGCTGGCCCTGATGGACAACCTGATGATTGTGGGTGGGGTTATTTACGAAGACAGCACCTTCAAATTCTACACGGTGGCTTTCGACGATTAAGCTTGCCACTGTCGAATCACTTGCTGAAAACAAAAAAGCCACGGTTTGATCACCGTGGCTTTTTTTATGTCGAGGCGTTTGCATCGATGCGGGCTTGGGAGGCCCTGTCAGCCGTCCTGCAATTCGCCCTGCAGAATCAGTGCTCTGGCAATCAAACGGCGTATCTTGCCCATTCCCCGGGCAATAGCCTGCTCTATCTGCGCCATGGTAATCACCCCGTCACTGCGGCCAGCAGCCGGATTGACCACCAGGGATACGCAGGCATATTCAAGGTCCAGCTCACGGGCCAGCGCGGCTTCCGGCATGCCTGTCATACCCACAATATCGCAGCCGTCCCGCTCCAGGCGGTCCACCTCGGCAACTGTTTCCAGCCGCGGCCCCTGGGTGACGCCATAAACCCCCTGGGAATGGACCGTCAGCCCCTCCAGCTCACCGGCATCGATCAGCAGCTCTCTCAGCTCTTCGGTATAGGGATCGGTAAAATCAATGTGGATGACTTTGCCTTTTTCTGAATAAGAACTTTCGCGGCCCCAGGTGTAATCAATAATCTGATGGGGAATAACCACAGACTCCGCCCCATAGTTCTTCCGGATACCGCCCACGGCGTTTACCGCAATAATCGAGCGCACACCGGATTCCCGCAGCGCCCAGATATTGGCCCGGTAGTTAATGGCATGTGGCGCAATGGTATGACCTTTACCATGACGCGCCAGAAAAGCCACGTCCACCTGATTGTACTTGCCGAACTGAAGCGGCGCGGAACAGCTGCCGTAGGGCGTGTTAACAATTTTTTCATCAGTCAGGTCCAGTCCTTCCAGATCCGTTAAACCGGTACCGCCAATAATCGCGAGCATATTCTTCCTTATCTGATGGTTTTCGGGTCAGGCATCTTTTACCGCGTAAATACCACTGGCGTTACGCAGGTAACCCTTGTAATCCATGCCATAACCAAAAATAAAACGGTCCTCCACTTCCAGTGCAGTATAGTCTGCCTTGAAATCCGGGTCGCTCTTGCGGTCATGGAGCTTTTCGATCAGCACCGCAGAGCGCACCGACCTGGCACCCTGTGACTTGCAGGCCTGGATGATAGCCTGGAGCGTCTGGCCTTCATCCAGGATATCGTCCAGAATCAACACCGTGCGATTTTCAAGGTTGGTCTGGGGCGTTACTTTCCACTGCAGCTCATTACCTGTCAGGCCGAATCCGTAGCGGCTGACATGGATATAATCCAGTTCCAGTGGTATCGTCAGCCGCATAATCACTTTTGAAGTGAATACCAGCCCGCCATTCATGACGGTCAGCACCAGCGGATTTTCGTTCTGCATATCCTGC
The DNA here is from genome assembly GCA_033722575.1 of Ketobacteraceae bacterium. Taxonomy (GTDB): domain Bacteria; phylum Pseudomonadota; class Gammaproteobacteria; order Pseudomonadales; family Ketobacteraceae. The sequence goes on from JAWVYU010000422.1 coordinate 3,144, forward strand.
TCGATTTTCTGGGCAACACCGTCTATGGCGCGCTCCACCTGCTGCTCGGACCACAAGCAGTCGGCTTCATTCCAGACGCGTTCTACCTCTTCGAGTGATACTGTCATCTTTATTCCTTCTGTTTATCAGCGTTGGTTATTGTCCGTTACCGGTATGGCCGCTTCGATTTCTGAATTCTCATCCATGCTTTCATTAAAAAGATGCAATGTGCGGGTGGGAAATGCAAACTCTGCCCCATGGGCCGCTACAATATCGGCAATTTTCAGCAACACATCTTCTTTGACTTCGTGAAACCTGATCCAGTTGGTGGTTTTAGTAAAGGTATAAATAAAAAAGTCGAGTGAGTGGGCACCGTACTGATTGAAGTTGACAATCAGGGTCTGGGTGCTGTCAATCTCGTCATGGGCCATCAGCATCGCTTTTACGTCATCCAAAATACCCCGCACCGCTTTCACATCAGCATAGCGTATACCCATGGTTTCATAAATGCGGCGGTGGGACATCCGGCTCGGGTTTTCCAGCGCGATACTGGTGAACATGGAATTCGGCACATACAGCGGGCGTTTATCAAAGGTACGGATACAGGTAAGACGCCAGCCAATATGTTCCACTGTTCCTTCGATCTGCCGGTCCGGTGAACGTACCCAGTCCCCCACCGAAAAGGGGCGATCCATGTATATCATCAGACCACCGAAAAAATTAGCCAGCAAGTCCTTGGCCGCAAAACCAA
>JAWVYU010000423.1:0-3872 GCA_033722575.1 Ketobacteraceae bacterium
CGGTAAACGCGTCTTCAACCAGCTTTTTCTGTTCCTCAATATGCCGCGACATGTACCCTGCAGCAGGTGCGGCAGAACCTTCCCGACCCGCGTAATGCAGATACAGAGACGGATCGATACGCTGCAACACATGGCGCATGTGGTGCTGACTGCAGTACCAGGCACCCTGATTCATGGGTTCTTCCTGACACCACACCACGTTTTTCACATTGGGGAACTTCTCCAGGACTTCGTGCAGCTCCTGCTCCGGAAACGGATACAGCTGCTCAATACGCACCAGCGCTGTTTCCGTGGCTTCATTCTGCTCCCGGTAATCCAGTAAATCATAGTAGACTTTGCCGCTGCTCATAATGACGCGGGTTATGTCCTTCGGCTCCTTGACTGTTGAGTCAGGCAATACCACGTGGAAATAGCCTTTTGCCAGCTCATCCAGCGTCGATTTGCACTGTTTGTGCCGCAGCAGGCTCTTGGGAGACATTACCACCAGCGGTTTGCGAAGTGGCCTTGCCGCCTGACGGCGCAACATGTGGAATACCTGGGCAGGGGTGGACGGAATGCACACCTGGATATTCTGCTCCGCACAGAGCTGGAGGAAACGTTCCAGACGGGCCGATGAGTGCTCAGGCCCCTGCCCTTCATAGCCGTGAGGCAGCAACATGGTCAGGCCACATAACCGGTTCCACTTGTGCTCACCGGAGGAGATGAACTGGTCAATGACCACCTGGGCGCCGTTGGCAAAATCTCCGAACTGGGCTTCCCATATCACCAGCCCCGTTGGGGAGGTGGTGGCATAGCCGTATTCGAATCCCAGGACAGCTTCCTCTGACAGCAGGGAGTCATAAATCTCGAAAGTCGCGCCCTTCTTGCAGACATGAGTCAGGGGCACGTGAATTCCCAGCTGCTTCTGGTTGTGCAGCACCGCATGGCGGTGGGAAAAGGTACCGCGCCCAACGTCCTGACCGGTAATACGAACCGGATAGCCGCTGTCCAGAAGTGTGGCATAGGCCATGGTTTCCGCGAAACCCCAGTCGATGCTGAGGGCGCCCGCTGCCATTTTGGAGCGGTCCTCCAGGATTTTCTTAACCTGCCGGGCCACCTGGAACCCTTCCGGGAGCCGGTGCAGATCCGCCGCCAGATCGTGAATCAGCTTGGCATCCACACTGGTGTCGAAATAGGCCTCGTAGGGGTGATTCAGATAAGGCGTCCAGTCCACGAAAAGCCCTGCGTTGGGCTCCCGTACCAGACTCTTGGCTACGTGCTCGCCGTTTTCCAGGGAGTTGCGGTACTCGTCCACCATGGACTCGATTTCTTTTTCCCCGAGAGATCCCTCCTTTGCCAGCTGCTCCGCATAAAGTTCCCGGGGATTCTTTTTCTTGCGAATCACCTTGTACATGTGGGGCTGGGTGATGGATGGCTCGTCGGCCTCGTTATGACCGCGGCTGCGGTAACAAACCAGGTCGATAACAACGTCTTTCTTGAACTGGAAGCGGAAATCAGCTGCCATCTGTGTGGCAAACAGGACCGCCTGGGGATCATCACCGTTCACGTGGAAAATCGGTGCCTGAACCATTTTTGCTATATCGGTGCAGTATTCTGTTGAACGGGCGTCTTCCCGGGAGCTGGTGGTAAAGCCCACCTGGTTGTTCACAATAACGTGAATGGTCCCGCCCGTCTTATAGGCTCTGGTCTGGGACATCTGGAAGGTTTCCATCACCACGCCCTGGCCGGCAAAGGCCGCGTCCCCGTGTATCAGAATGGGGACCACAAGATCACCGGTTTTGTCATCACGGCGATCCTGACGCGCTCGTACAGAGCCTTCCACCACCGGAGATACGATTTCCAGATGGGAGGGGTTAAATGCCAGCGCCAGGTGAATTTCTCCGCCCGGTGTCATGACATTGGAGGAAAAGCCCTGGTGGTATTTGACGTCGCCCGAACCAAATGAGTTGAATTGATGCTGCCCTTCGAATTCGCTGAACAGCTCGCCGGGGTTCTTGCCCAGGGTGTTGACCAGCACGTTCAGGCGCCCGCGGTGGGCCATGCCGATGACGACTTCCTTGACCCCGTAGCTGCCGGAACGTTGAATAAGCTCGTCCACGCAGGGGATCATGCTCTCGCCACCTTCCAGACCAAAGCGTTTGGTACCGGGGTAACGGGTGGCAAGGTATTTCTCAAGCCCCTCCGCCGCAATCAGGCGCTCCAGCAGGTGAGTCTTTACCTCTTTGCTGTATTTGGGGTGGGATCTGACGCTCTCCATGCGTTGCTGGATCCAGCGTTTCTCCGCTGTGTCCACGATATGCATGTACTCCACCCCGATGCTGGTGCAGTAGGTTTTTTCCAGTGCCTGAACGATATCTTTAAGGGGGGCTTCGTCACGACCGATGAAGAGGTTACCGGTCTGGAAGGGAGTGTCGAGATCGGCTGCCGAAAGGCCATGATGGGAAAGCTCCAGATCCGGGATGGATTCCCGTTCCATCAGTGCCAGCGGGTCAAGTCTGGCTTTCTGGTGGCCCCTGACCCGGTATGCTGTGATCAGCTGAAGTACCTTGACCTGTTTGCGCTCATGCTCAGTAGCGACAGACGCGATCGCCAGCGGCTGGACCCGGTTCTTGTTCTTGCCCACATACAGGAAATGCTCACGAACCGTCGAATGGGGAATGTCCTGCTCGGAGCCGTTAACAAGGGGGAGTTTTTCGAAATGGGCGCGCCACTCTTCGGGCACAGAGTTGGGGTCTTTGAGATATTCTTCGTAGAGCTCCTCGACATAGGTCGCATTCCCACCCGATAAGTGGGACGTGCTCCACTGTCGATACATCAAACCATCTTCCATTGCAGATCACCGTGTGGACTGGGACACACTACCTGCAGACGCATGTTAGCTGTAGACACTTAGCACCAACTAATGGCCAATTAGGAGATGGTGAATCAGGGGCTTGCTTGATAAGCCAACGCGCTTCCAGATAGCTCGGTTTTACCGAAGTTCCCGGTTGTTACCAATATTTAAGCCGCTTTTTGAGCCGCTTTTTCGAATTACAAAAGCTCAGAATCGGGTTCCTGCATAGAGCTTTTGCCATTCCCAATACAAGTTTAGCGTCTAATTTTAAAGCCGCCTGAGAGATTTCCTGAGGCGGCTTTAAGGTGCTGTATTCTAAACAATTTTGAAATAATTTAAAGCAATATTTCAAGACTGAATGGATTAAGTACCTTGTTGAACCAACATGGTCCGTATGTGACCGATCGCTTTCGTCGGATTAAGCCCCTTGGGGCAAACACTCACGCAGTTCATGATGCCACGGCAACGGAACAGGCTGAAGGGGTCATCCAGATCGGATAAACGCTCAGCGGTGGCCGTATCCCGGCTGTCTGCGAGAAACCGGTACGCCTGCAGCAGACCGGCGGGACCGATAAACTTATCGGGGTTCCACCAGAATGACGGACAGGACGTAGAACAGCATGCACAGAGTATACACTCGTACAGGCCATCGAGCTTGGCCCGGTCTTCCGGGCTTTGAAGCCGTTCCTGGGCGGGAACTGGCGTATTATTGATCAGGTACGGTTTGATCTTCTCGTACTGCTGGTAGAACAGTGACATATCCACCACCAGGTCACGGATGACCGGCAAACCCGGCAACGGGCGCAGGATCAGCGTGTCCTTGCCCTGGGTGGCTTCCGATACCGGTGTGATACAGGCCAGCCCGTTCTTGCCATTCATGTTCATACCATCCGAGCCACAAACGCCCTCGCGGCATGAACGACGATACGTGATAGTCGGATCCTGCTCTTTCAACAGACTCAGCACTTCCAGCACCATCAGATCCTTGCCACCGGTTTCCACCTGGTAGTCTTTCATTGAGGGTTCTGAATCGGTTTCA
>JAWVYU010000424.1:0-3852 GCA_033722575.1 Ketobacteraceae bacterium
AGCGGTGCATCTGAATCAGGCCCTGCAAAAGAAAGCCCGCCAGGAAGCCAACAGCGACGCTCTCACCGGTGTCAATAACCGGCGCTGGCTGGAGGAGCTGTTGCTGCGTACTCGCGGGCGGCCTCTGGAAGACCTGGCACCTCTGTCGGTTATCATGCTGGATGTGGACCACTTCAAACGTTTCAATGATGACTATGGTCACCAGACCGGCGACGAAGTGCTGAAGATGGTGGCCCAGGCCATGCAGTCTTCCCTGCGTCCCAATGATATGGTGGCCCGCTATGGTGGCGAGGAGTTTGTGATACTGCTTCCCAAGACACGCCTGAAACATAGCCTGCAGGTGGCGGAGCGTTTGCGTCGCAAAGTGGAGCGCACGCCCATTAATGCAGAGGATAAAGCCATCCCCGGTGTGACCATTTCCCTGGGGGTGGCACAGTGGCAGCCGGGTATATCATTGGAGGCCCTGATTGGCCAGGCCGATGAAGCCCTGTACCGGGCCAAGGAATCCGGCCGTAACCGGGTCAGTCAGTAACGGCCTTTACCTGCGGCATGCTCAGGGAGTGCGTGGCCGCAAGAACTGTTTGGCAATCCACACCACCAGCAACCGGGGCAGAAACCGCGGTCCGAAAGCAGACAGCTTGTTCAGCAGCCCGGGAACCTCAACCGCCTTGCGTTTGTGCATGGCCTTGACCGCAAGCCGCGCCACCTGGGCAGACCCCATCATGTTGATGCGGCGCAGCACCGGTAAATCCATGGTGCCTGCAATCTGGTGGAACTCACTGGAGGTTGGCCCCGGGCAGAAGGCCGTGACACTGACACCGGTGCCTTTCAATTCGGCACGCAACGCCAGACTGAAAGAAAGCACATAGGCTTTGGAGGCGTTATAAACCGCCATGTAGGGCCCCGGCACAAAGCTGGCAACGGAACCGATATTGAGGATCTTGCCCAGGCCCCGCCTGACCATGTCCCGGCTGAAGAGTTTGGTCAGCTGTGTCAGGGCTACCACGTTGGTCTGCAGGGCCTGGATATCACGATCATAATCCAGCGCGGTGAAAGCGCCGAGATTGCCTGCCCCTGCATTGTTCACCAGAATGTCCACCGGAATGTTCTCTGATTTGACATTATCGTAGACCCGTTTGGCAGCCGCGGGATCGCTGAGGTCTGCAGCAATGTAATGAACCTGGACGCCGTATTCCCGTTCCAGGTAGCGGGCCAGTTGGCGCAGGTTTTTTTCGCGCCGCGCTACCAGCACCAGGTCGTGCCCGTTACTGGCCAGTACCCGGCTGATTTCATAGCCGATACCGCTGGAAGCCCCTGTGACAAGTGCAGTAGTAAGCGCCATACAACTCCTCGGTGAATCTTCACGCTGACGATTTATTATCTTAACCCGGATCCCCGGGGGTGCAATCCATCTTCGCTAAATAATTGAACTGCAAGCAACTTTAGGCTATTAAATAAACAGAAGCCCGGGTTTGACAGCCTGTACCCTCCCGGGTGGCTGTGCCAGAATACGCACCACGATTGATACCCGCGATTGAAACAGCTCAGGAGTACCCGCTTTCATGTTAATGGTGATTTCGCCGGCAAAAACCCTCGATTTTGAAACCCCCAGCAAAACCAGGACCTGCACCGAGCCCCGGTTTCTGGACGAGGCCCAGGAGCTGGTGGATGTTCTGAAAGAGTATTCGCCTCAGCGGCTGGCCAAACTGATGAAGCTGAGCGACAAGCTGGCAGGGCTGAACACTGCCCGCTACAAGGAGTGGCAACCGCCCTTTGATCTGGACAATGCCAAGCAGGCGCTGCTGGCCTTCAAGGGTGATGTTTACACTGGCATTGATGCGGAATCCTTCGCGCGGGCCGAGTTTAGTTATGTGCAGAAAAACCTGCGAATTCTTTCCGGCCTTTATGGCCTGCTGCGGCCGCTGGATCTGATTCAGCCCTATCGCCTCGAAATGGGAACTGCCTTGAAGAACCCGCAGGGGAAAGACCTGTATGCTTTCTGGGGCGACAAGATTACCGACGCGGTGAATGCTGACCTTAAAAAGTCAAAGGGCGACAGGGTGCTTGTGAACCTGGCATCCAATGAGTACTTCAAGTCGGTAAAAGCAAAAAATATTGAAGCGCGTATTGTGACGCCGGTTTTCAAGGATGAAAAAAACGGCAAGTACAAGGTTATCAGTTTTTTTGCCAAGAAAGCCCGCGGCATGATGGTGGCTTACGCGGCGGACAATCAACTGACTGACGTGGAAGATCTCAAGGGATTTGACCGCGATGGTTACCGCTTCAATGCAGCCATGTCGGAAGGGGATGAGTGGGTTTTCACGCGGGAAGAGAACTGGAACGGCTGATGGCGTTCTGAATCGATTCACTAACAGAGCCTGAACATGCTTGAGCGTCACGAAATTTCCATGCCCATGATCCGCACAATTCTGGCACTGCTGACCAATGCCGGCGTGGATGTGGATGCGTTTCTGAAAGATATCCGCATGGATCGCTCCAAAGTGGAGCGCAGTAACGAGCGCATCAATATTGCGGTTTATGACCGGGTACAGGAAAAGGCCATGGAGGTGCTCGATGATCCTGCGCTCGGGTTACACATGGGTGAAAGGACGTCTCCCTCTGCCCTGGGCCTGCTGGGACACCTGCTGATCAGTGCGCCCACCATTCTGGACTCCTTCAGGCTGTTTTTTAAATACCACCGGCTGGTGAGTGATGCCGAACCGTCAGAGCTGAGTGTTGAAGGGGAGTATGCAACCCTGACCTATGACTTTCCCCGGTCAACGCCGGTATGCAATCGTATCCGGGCGGAGTTTGGTCTGGTGCAGGTGGGCATGCTGGGCCGCAGCATGCTGGGCACCGAGCTGAACGCCGTGGAGGTGCGATTTGAACACGAACCCACGGCTTATCTGGATGAATACCAGCGGGTATTCAATGCTCCCATCCTGTTTAATCAGCCCAGAACACAGATTGTATTTCCTGTGTCGATTCTGCGTCGCAGCCTGCTCCATTCCGACGCCACCATGCATGCCCTGCTTATGGAGGAGGCCGACAAGCAGCTGGAGCAACTCCGGGGCCGCAAAACCATTGCCGATGAGGTGGAGCAGTTCCTGCTGCATTCCATGGAGGATCACAAACCCACCATTAACCGGGTGGCGGACCACTTTGGTATCAATGAACGTACTCTGCGCCGCAAGCTGGAGAGTCAGGAAACCTCGTTTTCCGAGCTGCTGGGCAAAGTGCAGTGCAAATACGCCAAGAACCTGTTGAAAGACACTCGCGTACCGGTGGAGTCTATTGCCGAGCGGCTGCGGTTTTCGGAACCCAGCGCGTTTTACCGGGCCTTCAAGCGCTGGACCGGTTTAACACCTGCCGAATACCGGGACCGGGTATCCCGCTGAGGGTTTATTCGAACGGCCTTTCCTGCCACCAGGGATAAAACTCCGGCATATCAGTGCTCACTTTGTCCGTGTATTCCGCTTTGCGCTTTTCCAGAAAGGACATCACGCCTTCTTTTGCATCCGCGGATTTTCCCGTGTAATAAACACCCCGTGAATCCACTTTGTGAGCTTCCATGGGGTGATCTGCGCCCAGCATGCGCCACATCATCTGGCGGGTAAGGGCAACAGATACCGCAGAGGTGTTGTCCGCAATTTCATGGGCAATGCTGTAGTCCGCATCCAGTAATGCCTCCGGGGATTCATACACTGATTTTACCAGACCGCCCGCCCGGGCTTCTTCAGCAGCAAACAGTTTACCGTTCAGGGTCCACTCAAGGGCCTGGCTGATACCGACAATGCGGGGCAAAAACCAGCTGGAAGCGGCTTCCGGCACGATGCCCCGCTGTGTGAATAC
>JAWVYU010000425.1:0-3848 GCA_033722575.1 Ketobacteraceae bacterium
GCCGGCAATACCGACATACACGGAATGGATCTGACAACCGGCCATCAGCTCAGCCTCTTCCACCGCACGCTGGATGCTGTGGACCGTGGACTCAATATCAACCACCACTCCCTTTTTCAGACCACGGGAGGGGCAGGATCCTATACCCACCACTTCCAGTGAGCCGTCGGGTTTGAGCTGGCCGACAATCGCCACCACTTTGGAGGTGCCAATATCCAGGCCGACAATCATGTTGTCGCCCCGGGCCCGGTGTAAATTTCTGGTACGATCGCTCTCGCGGTTTTCAGTACCAGCCCCACTTCCAACCATGTTACGCAGCGTCTGAGTTACCATCTTTTTTCTTCCACTTTATCGCTAAACCGTTTTCGTATCGTAAATCGGCCTGTTCCATATAGGACCGATCAATGCTTGGCATTTTCCGATACAGCTCCACAAATCGTTCTAACTTTTTCATAAAGTCAACTTCATCAATCACGAGACGCAATCCATCCTGCAGCGTCACGCGCCATGAAAACCGGTCTTCCAACTTCATGGTTTTCACACTCAAGCCCAATGGCTCCAGTTCCGATCTGACCTCGTTATACCGATTCACCATTAAAGGTGCATACTCATCAATGCCATAAAAGGTGGGTAGTTGTTCAATGTGAGCTATTTCGTCACTGGAGAATATTTCCTGGTGCTGGCTGATAAACTGGCCCTTTCCCCAGTTGGCGATTGCAACACGCTCTTCCACTTTAATCAGAACCGTTCCCGGCCATTCCTTTTTTACCCACGCTTTTTCTATCCACGGTAAAGCCTCCGCTGCCTCACGTACTTCAAGGAGGTTTACATTAAAATAGTTGGCAGTCAGGTGTTTTACTAATGTTTTCTGCAGTTTTTTTTCATTCAGATACTGAAAAGAACCCGATACTTTTACTGCTGTTATCGGAAACTTTGAAAACACATTTTTCATCACCACCGGACCGGCAAACGCCACCAGAAGACACAGACTGACAGCCAGCAAAAAAGCGATATGCTTTTTATGACTGCTCTTCTCTGCTGCTTCATTTTTCCGGGCTTTTGACCGTGTCATTTGTCTGCCTTTGTCATTCGGTTTCTGTCACTTCCAGAATTTTTACCACCAGATCCGCAAACTCCAGTCCCGCAGCTTTTGCCGCCATAGGAACCAGGCTGTGGTCGGTCATTCCGGGAACGGTATTAACCTCCAGCAGCCAGAATTTACCTGCTTTATCCCGCATAAGGTCTACCCTGCCCCAGCCTTTGCAGCCTGCTGCCTTGAACGCTTTCAGGCTCAACTCCTGCAATTCTTTTTCGGTGCTTTGGTCCAGCCCGCAGGGACACAGGTATTGCGTTTCATTGGACTCATATTTTGCCTGAAAATCGTAAAAATCATTGGGCGTCTGCAACCGTATGGCTGGCAAAGCTTCACCATTCAGAATCGTGCAGGTGTATTCCTCGCCTTCTATCCAGCGCTCCAGCAGTATTTCCGTATCGTGCTCCCTGGCACGGGCAAAGGCCTTGTGAAGATCGGCCTCATTACTGACGTGGGACATGCCAATGCTGGACCCTTCGTGGGGAGGTTTCACCATCACGGAGCCACCCAGAGAATCAAGAACACCTTCCAACTGTGCCTCATCGTTAACAGCAACAAATTCCGGCGTTGGCAGCCCTGCGCCAATCCACAACTGTTTACAGCGCAACTTGTCCATGGCCAGCGCGGAAGCGAGCACACCACTACCCGTATAGGGAATCTCGAGCACGTTAAGCAGTGCCTGGATAGTGCCGTCTTCTCCACCCCGGCCATGCAGGGCAATAAAGGCACGGTCTATGCCCCGCAGCTGCTCAGCCATGTGAATATCGAAATTAATATCAATACCAACAGCATCCACGCCACGGCTTTTCAGTCCCTGGAGCACGGCGTTACCACTGCGCAGAGAAATTGTCCGCTCTGCAGAGTTTCCACCGAATAAAACGCCTACTTTTCCAAATTCCTGCGTTGTCATGCTGTTATCCGTTGCTGCCTTGGTTTGTCATTTTTCCCGGCTTTATTTGCCAGGGGCGTCCTGCCTGGAGGCACTTCATTGGCTGCTCTCCTGAACAACCTGTTTCAGTTTTGTCTTGGCCAGTGTCGATGCAATCGAGCCTACATTCCCTGCACCCTGGGTCAGCAGCACGTCACCATCCTGCAAAATATTTTCCAGTAGCTCGGGAATGGAGTTTACGTCCTCTACAAAAACCGGATCGATCTTGCCACGGCTGCGGATACTGCGACACAAACTCCGGCCATCTGCACCCGGTACCGGGCTTTCTCCTGCGGAATACACTTCCATCAGCAAAAGCGCGTCCACGTCTGACAATACACCAACAAAGTCTTCATAAAGATCCCTCGTTCGAGTGTATCGGTGGGGCTGATACATCATCACCAGACGGCGATCGGGCCAGCTCTGTCGTGCAGAACTGATGGTAGCCGCCACTTCTGTAGGATGATGACCATAGTCATCCACCAGCGTAACCGTGCCATTGGCCACCTGAAAATCACCGTAAACCTGAAAGCGGCGACCAACGCCCTGGAACTGGTTCAATGCCCGCAGAATGGCTTCATCCGGAATACCTTCATCAGTGGCTACCGCAATCGCCGCCAGGGAGTTCAGAATATTGTGGCGGCCCGGCACGTTCAGTTTTACTCGCAGTGACTGGTCGCGATCGTTGCGGATGACGGTAAACTCTGATTGCATACCTTTAAGGCTTACATCAACGGCCCGGACATCCGCGCCACCGGAAAATCCGTAGGTAATCACCGGCCGGGTAATATCAGGAATTATCTCCCGGATGTTTTCATCATCAACACAGAGCACCGCAAGCCCGTAGAACGGCAGATTATGCAAAAACTGAATAAACGTGGCCTTCAGCTTTTTGAAATCGCCGCCATAGGTTGCCATATGGTCAGCATCAATATTGGTGACAATGGAAATCATTGGCTGCAAGTGGAGAAATGACGCGTCGCTCTCATCCGCTTCTGCAACAAAATAACGACTGCCACCCAGCTTGGCGTTGGTGCCTGCACTATTCAGCAAACCGCCGATCACGAAAGTGGGGTCCAGGTCTCCCTCTGCCAGGATGGAAGCCAGCAGACTGGTAGTGGTGGTTTTACCATGGGTGCCCGCCACAGCGATACCATGACGGTAGCGCATCAGCTCTCCCAGCATTTCTGCCCGCGGCACAATGGGGATACGTCTGGCCCGCGCTTCGATAATTTCCGGGTTGGATTCATCAATCGCCGAAGACACAACCACCACATTAGCGGTCACTACATTATCCTCTTTATGGCCGATATAAATATCCGCTCCCAGGGAACTCAACCGCTCGGTATTGGCACTTTTCTTCAGATCGCTGCCGGTAATGTGATAGCCGTGATTCAGCAGCACTTCAGCAATCCCGCACATGCCGGCACCGCCAATTCCAATAAAATGGATATTGCGGATCCGGCGCATCTCCGGAATTTCTATCACCCTGTTGTAGGTTTTTACGTCAGACATAGGCCACCTCCTCGCATCCCTGGATCACTTTATCGGTGGCCTCTGTTAATGCCAGCTTTCTGGCCTTTTGTGCCATACGTAACAAATCTTCCCGATTAGACAGTTTTTCCAACATGACTTTTTTCAGTTTGTCCGGTTGCAGCTCGTTTTGCTGTATAAGAATCGCAGCGCCCTGAGAAGAGAGGTACTCACCGTTCCTTGTCTGATGATCATCCACAGCGTGGGGATAGGGCACCAGTAGCGAACCAACGCCTGCCGCTGCCAGCTCGGCAACAGTCAGCGCGCCAGAACGACAGATCACCACATCAGCCC
>JAWVYU010000426.1:0-3836 GCA_033722575.1 Ketobacteraceae bacterium
AAGTAATGGCCCTGACCATCGCTGGTGAGCAGGGTTTTCATATACAAGGCCATCATCTGCAGCTCGCTGTCTGGCGCCCGGTTGATGACCATGCGAATGACCAGGTGAATTCCCATCATAACGGCCTGGATACCGGCATCCGCAGCCTTTTTCACTACGGGGGAAATCCGGATAAGATCCCTCGGGTTGTTATAATAGGCCACCAGGCCCGTGTCAGTGATCGCCATAAGGCTGGCGGCGATGTTTTCCACCAGGGTGCGGTCGATATCCCCCGCGATCACCCTGTCGATGTGCTCTCCGGCTTGCAAATAAAGCGCTTCGGGTATGCGAAAACCGAAAAATTGCGTTTGATCGGTCATGGCCTCTCTCCCATGTTCAGTGCGGCTTGCGTGTTAGTGTTATTGGTTGTGTGCAGTGAGCGCTTTGGCAAAATCGGGTAAAGCCCTGTCGGGCCACGTACTCAAGGATAGGTACCCCGTAAAAACAATTGTTATTAATATGATAGAGTTCGTTTCGCTGTCGGTGCCTGATAATATAAACAGCGAAAAGCAATCTACCAGTTAAATGGTGCAACCGCAAACCAGGAGTTTTTGATGTCTGAATTCACCCATGTTAACGAGTCGGGCGATGCCAATATGGTGGATGTGTCCGACAAGGGCGAAACAGTCAGGGTAGCCCGGGCGGAGGCCTTTGTAGCCATGAAACCCGCGACCCTGGACATGATAATCAAGGGCGAGCACCACAAGGGTGATGTGTTTGCGGTGGCCAGGATCGCCGGTATCCAGGCCGCCAAGAAGACCTCAGACCTGATACCTCTGTGTCATCCGCTGATGCTGACATCCGTCAAGGTCGAACTGGTAGCAGAACCTGAAGAGTCCCGGGTGCGTATCAGCACCCGGTGCAAACTGACAGGCAAGACGGGCGTGGAAATGGAAGCGTTGACGGCGGCGTCGGTGGCAGCCCTTACCCTGTACGATATGTGCAAGGCGGTGGACAAGGGTATGGAAATCCAGTCTGTCAGATTGCTGGAAAAACAGGGTGGAAAGAGTGGTAACTGGAGCGCGGAATCATGATCAGGGTACAGTTTTTTGCCAGTATCCGGGAATCCATCGGGACGGCGGGCACCAGTGTTGAGGGCGAGGGTATAGTGTCCGTTGCTGATCTGGTGGATCACCTTTGCACGGTCCATCCGCACTGGGAAGAAGCCCTGAAGACGGACAAGGTACTGGTTGCCCTGAACCAGGAAATGACCACCATGTCAGCCAGGGTGATTGACGGGGACGAAGTGGCCCTGTTTCCACCCGTAACCGGAGGATAGCATGGAGACCTGGGTATCAGTTCAGGACGCGGAAATCGATACCAGTGCGCTTGAGCGCCGGGTGGCAGGCGCCTCCAACAAGGTGGGGGCGGTGGTGAGCTTCAGCGGGCTGGTGAGGGATTTCAATGATGACGGTGATATCCTGGGCCTCGAGCTGGAGCACTATCCCGGTATGACCGAGTCATCGCTGGAAAAGATAGTTGCCCAGGCAGCTGATCGTTGGCCACTGATTGCGGCCAGTGTCGCTCACCGGGTGGGAAAGATCTGGAATGGCGAAGTCATTGTTCATGTCAGTGTGGCGTCCCGTCACCGGGGACAGGCGTTTGAGGCCTGTCAGTTCATCATGGATTACCTGAAAACCGACGCGCCCTTCTGGAAAAAGGAACTTACCCGGTCCGGCGGCCACTGGGTGGAGGCTAAGATTTCCGACGCGGACGCCCGGGAGCGCTGGAAGTAGGGCGTTGTGCGTTATTGCCCCGGCCGTTTTTCCTGGCGGGGCCGGGTGCTTCCAGCCGGTTCAGTTTGGTTTCGATTTTCTCTGGCACATCACTGAAGTTCCATGAGCCCGGATTCAGGCCGGTCAGGCTCCAGGGGCCTATCCGGATGCGTATAAGGCGCAGAGTGGGGTAGCCCACCGCCGCGGTCATGCGGCGAACCTGACGGTTCTTACCTTCCCTGATGCTCAGTTCCACCCAGCTGGTGGGTATATGGCGGCGTTCCCTGATGGGCGGGTGCCTTGGCCACAGCCAGTCCGGCTCAGCCACCCGTTGCGCTTCAGCTGGCCTGGTCAGGCCGTCTTTCAGTTGTACCCCCTCTGCCAGGGCCGTTAATGCACTGCTGCCAATGTCACCCTCCACCTGAACCAGATAGGTCTTGGTCATTTTGTGCCGTGGCTGGGAAATCAGCGATTGCAGGCTACCCTTATTACTGAGAATCAACAGCCCTTCAGAGTCGTAGTCCAGCCGCCCGCAGGGGTAAAAGCCCTGAATATCGATGAAATCCTTGAGGGTGGTTTTCTGCTCGTGAGGCGAAAATTGACACAAAACATGGAAGGGTTTGTTGAACAATATAACCTGCGTCATCACCTGATCCGAATGGGTGTATGTGCTTGATAATTGTGCAGTTATACCAAATAAATTGAGGCGGAATAGCCTGCTTTCGGGTATAATCCGCGGTCCTGAATACCATTTTATTTGAATAGGGAGTACAAAACGACATGGGGTACCAAAAGATTCGGGTCCCGGCAGATGGTGACAAAATCACCGTGAATGCGGACCTTTCCCTCAATGTCCCTAACCACCCAATCATTCCTTATATCGAGGGTGACGGGATTGGTGTCGACATTTCACCCGTTATGTTGAAAGTAACTGACGCGGCAGTGGAGAAAGCCTACGGTAACAAGCGGGCCATTTCCTGGATGGAAATATACTGCGGCGAGAAGTCTACAAAAGTCTACGGCCCCGATGAGTGGTTGCCGGAAGAAACACTTGAAGCGTTGCGCGAATTTATCGTTGGCATAAAAGGCCCGCTCACCACTCCGGTTGGTGGTGGAATTCGTTCCCTGAACGTGGCGCTTCGTCAGGAGCTGGATCTGTATGTCTGTCAGCGACCTGTCCGCTGGTTCCGGGGTGTGCCAAGCCCGGTTACCTGCCCCGAGAAAACCGACATGGTGATCTTTCGTGAAAACTCCGAGGACATTTACGCCGGTATTGAATGGAAGGCAGACAGCGACGATGCCAAGAAAGTCATCAAATTCCTCCAGGAAGAAATGGGTGTGAAGAAAATCCGCTTCCCGGAAGGTTGTGGTATCGGTATCAAGCCCGTATCCAAAGAGGGTACCCAGCGGCTGGTTCGCAAGGCGATCCAGTACGCCATCGACAACGACAAAGACTCCGTTACCCTGGTGCACAAGGGTAACATCATGAAGTACACCGAAGGCGCCTTCAAGGACTGGGGTTACGAGCTGGCGGGAGAGCGCTTTGGCGCAGAGCTGCTGGATGGTGGTCCGTGGATGAAGTTCCAGAACCCCAAGACCGGAAACGACATCATTGTGAAAGACGTGATTGCGGATGCGTTCCTGCAGCAGATACTGATGCGCCCGGATGAGTACAGCGTCATTGCAACCCTCAACCTCAATGGCGATTACATTTCTGATGCCCTGGCAGCCGAAGTGGGTGGTATCGGTATTGCGCCCGGCGCCAATATGGGCGGTGCCGTAGCATTATTCGAAGCAACTCACGGTACAGCGCCAAAATATGCGGGCCAGGACAAGGTAAACCCGGGCTCTCTGGTACTGTCCGCCGAAATGATGCTGCGCCACATGGGCTGGACCGAGGCTGCCGATCTGGTGGTCAAGGGCATGCAAGGCGCCATCGAGGCGAAAACTGTGACCTACGATTTTGAGCGCCTTATGCCGGACGCTACGCTCCTGCGCTGCTCCGAATTCGGCGAAGCAATTATCAGCCACATGGGTGACTAAGCCATCCCTGACTGATGCCGAAAAGCCCAGCCCAAAAAG
>JAWVYU010000427.1:0-3790 GCA_033722575.1 Ketobacteraceae bacterium
CTGCGGATATCAGCAAACTGATTGCTGTAATACGGTGGTGTATGTACCTACCGCCCGTATTTCTCAAACACCAGGGTACCGTTGGTACCACCAAAGCCGAAGCTGTTGGACATGATCCGCTTCAATCCCGCGTTGTCTTGCCTTTCCAGTGCGATATTGGCACCTTCGATTTTCTCATCCAGCTGGTTTACATTGGCAGAGGCGGCAATAAAGTCATTTTCCAGCATCAGCAGGCTGTAAATGGCTTCCTGAACACCGGCCGCGCCAAGTGAGTGCCCGGTCAGTGATTTGGTAGAGCTGATAACGGGCATGGTTTTACCAAATACTTCCCGCACTGCGTTGATTTCCGCCACATCACCTACCGGTGTGCTGGTGCCGTGGGCATTGATGTAGTCAATGGTCCCGTTCACTGTGGACAAGGCCATTTCCATGCAACGCTTTGCGCCTTCGCCGGAGGGTGCCACCATGTCGTGGCCGTCGGAGGTGGCACCGTAGCCCACCAGTTCGCCGTAGATTTTTGCGCCGCGAGCCAGGGCATGTTCCAGCTCCTCCAGCACCACCATGCCGCCGCCGCCGGCAATGACAAAGCCGTCGCGGGTGGCATCAAATGCGCGGGATGCGGTTTCCGGGGTGTCATTGTATTTGCTGGACAGGGCGCCCATGGCGTCGAACAGCATGGACAGGGCCCAGTGTTCCTCTTCGCCGCCGCCGGCAAACACAATGTCCTGCTTGCCCATCTGAATCAGTTCGGCACCGTGGCCAATACAATGGGCACTGGTGGCGCAGGCAGAGCAGAGTGAGTAGTTGATGCCCTTGATTTTGAAAGGGGTGGCCAGGCAGGCGGATACGGTGCTGGTCATGGTTCGCGGCACCATGTAGGGCCCCACTTTTTTCACGCCGCGGGCGCGGAGAATATCGGCTGCTTCTACCTGGTTGGCGGAGCTGCCCCCACCGGAGCCGGCGACGATACCGGTGCGGATATTGGACACATCGCTTTCTTCCAGCCCGGCGTCTTCAATCGCCTGTTTCAGGGAGATATAGCTGAATGCTGCTGCATCGCCCATAAAGCGGGCGGGCTTGCGGTCAATAAATTCTGATTTGTCGATATTGATGCTGCCGGCAATCTGACTGCGAAACCCCAGTTCCTGGTAGGTTTCCTGAAAGCGAATACCGGAGCGGCCTTCTTTCAGTGAGGTTAGGACTGATTCCTTATCGTTGCCCAGGCAGGATACAATGCCCAGACCAGTCACCACGACTCTTCTCATGGTAATACCCTTTACTCTCTGTTGTCGTTAAAAATTGTCGGTAGACGTAAACAATCCCACGCGCAGATCCTTGGCCGTGTAAATTTCACGGCCGTCCACCGAAACCGATCCGTCCGCGATACCCATAACGAGCTTGCGTTCGATGACGCGCTTTATCTGGATATTGTAAGTGACCAGTTTTGCGCTGGGCAGGATCTGGCCGGTGAACTTGACTTCGCCCGAGCCCAGTGCGCGGCCGCGACCCTCATTACCCCGCCACCCCAGGTAAAAGCCCACCAGCTGCCACATGGCATCCAGCCCCAGGCAACCGGGCATCACCGGGTCCTCTTCAAAGTGGCACTCGAAAAACCACAAATCCGGTGTGATATCCAGCTCAGCAACAATTTCACCCTTGCCGTAGGCGCCACCTTCATTGGTTATCTTCGCGATGCGGTCCATCATCAGCATGTTGGGGAGGGGGAGACGGGCATTGCCTGGGCCGAACAGCCTCCCGTGACCACATTCCAGGAGTTCTTCTCGGGTAAACGCGTTTTTATCAATCATGGGAATTTAACTGCTCTATATCAAAGATCTTTGCTAATGGCTCGGGCGTCCTGCCTGTCGTTGCACGCTTTACACCCTTTGATCACCTAATCACCGGCCGTAACTGCCAGCTTCAAAAATAAGTTTATTAGTCAGCCGCCTGGATTCTCTGTGAAATATGCCGTGGCGCCCCGGGCGTTCTGACGGTTTTTCTTATTGTTGGTCAGGTTTTATGTGGGTTAATGGTATCTGTTTATGGAGCCGGAATCGACTCCCGAGGGGCGGAATTTGCAACAAAAAGCAACGGGATAGGGAACCGGACAGTCAAAATCAAGTCAGTGGCTTAACAGTTTTCTGCTTGCGGGCAGAGGTATGGTAAAGTAGAGCCCCTGAGCGGGTTGCCGGGGGACTTTCCGGCACTGTTTATGCTTGTTTAACCTGTTGTTTTAGCGTGGCTGAACCTGGAGTTGTATTTTGATACCCGAAATAGGGCATTTTGCTGTCATTATCGCCTGGATTATTGCCATGGTTCAGGCTGTTGTGCCTCTCTATGGTGCTCATCAGGGCAAGTTCCGTCTCATGTCGCTGGCCCGGCCGGCAGCCTATACACAGTTTCTGTTTTTAACCCTGTCGTTTATCGCGTTGTCCTATTGTTTTGCCACCAATGATTTTACCGTCAAGTACGTGGCCAATCATTCCAACTCTTACCTGCCCCTGTATTACAAACTGTCAGCGGTGTGGGGTGGCCATGAAGGGTCCCTGCTGCTGTGGGCCTGGGTGCTGAGCGCCTGGACTGCTGCAGTGGCCCGATTCAGCCAGGCCCTTCCGGCGGCCATGGTGGCGCGGGTGTTGGGGATTATGGGGTTGATTGCCACGGGCTTTTACGCGTTTCTGATTCTGACATCCAACCCCTTTGACCGGTATCTGCCCCATTTTCCAGTGGATGGTAACGATCTCAACCCGCTGCTGCAGGATTTTGGTCTGATTGTGCATCCGCCCATGCTCTACATGGGTTATGTGGGGTTTTCTGTGGCCTTCGCCTTTGCTGTCGCCGGGCTGCTTTCGGGGCAGCTGGATTCAGCATGGGCACGCTGGTCCCGCCCCTGGACCACCATTGCCTGGTGTTTCCTTACCCTGGGTATCGCTCTCGGCAGCTGGTGGGCCTATTACGAACTGGGCTGGGGTGGCTGGTGGTTCTGGGATCCGGTGGAAAACGCCTCGCTCATGCCCTGGCTGTCGGGAACAGCCCTGATGCACTCACTGGCAGTAACGGAAAAGCGGGGAGTCTTCAAAGCCTGGACGGTGCTGCTGGCGATTCTGTCCTTTTCCCTGAGCCTTCTGGGCACCTTTCTGGTGCGTTCCGGTGTGCTCACGTCCGTGCATGCCTTCGCCAGCGACCCTTCAAGGGGCTACTTTATCCTCGCACTGCTGGGCGTCGTGGTGGGCGGGTCCCTGTTTATTTTCGCTATCCGGGCCCAGGCACTCAAACGCGAAAGCCAGTTTCAGCTGGTATCGCGGGAAATGTCCCTGCTGGGTAATAACCTGTTTCTGATCTTTGCCACCGGGGTGGTGCTCACAGGCACCCTGTTCCCGATTGTGTTTGACGTATTCGAGCTGGGCAAAGTTTCCATCGGGGCACCGTACTTCAATCTGTATTTTGTGCCGGCCACCATTCTGCTGCTGTTTCTGATGGGAGTGGGTCCGCTGCTTAACTGGAAGCATTTTGATATGTCGCGGCTGCGCAAACCCAGCGCTGTTATCGGCGCCCTCAGTACAGCCCTGGCTGCCGCCTTTTTGCTGTTGAGCGACTGGGAATTTCGCTGGATGGTTTATTTTGCGCTGGTTTCGGTAGTGTGGGTGGTGTCATTTACGTTGCGTGATCTGTACATGAAGGTGCGCAGTGCCAAAGCGGGAGTCTGGCAGGGTTTCCGGCGTCTGTCCCTGAGCTATCGGGGCATGGTGGTGGCTCATATGGGGATTGCCATGATGGTGCTCGGCGTAGC
>JAWVYU010000428.1:0-3789 GCA_033722575.1 Ketobacteraceae bacterium
CAACCCCAAAGGCGTGATGTATTCTCACCGCTCCACCCTGCTGCATGCCTGGGCCTCCACCATGCCGGACACACTCAACGTCTCCTCATCCACCAATCTGCTGCCGGTGGTGCCCATGTTCCATGTCAGCGCCTGGGGCACTCCCTATGCCTGCACACTCACAGGCGCCAAACTGATATTCCCCGGCCCCGGGCTGGACGGCGCCTCGCTGACGGAAATGATCCAGAATGAAAAGGCCGACCTGCTGCTGGGTGTGCCCACGGTGTGGCTGGGCCTGCTCGCGCACCTGCGGGAAACCAACCAGGTTATGGAAACTGTCAGACAGGTGGTGATTGGCGGCTCTGCCGCGCCTCTGGCCATGATCAGGGAGTTTGACGAAGTCCACGATGCCTTTGTGGTACATGCCTGGGGCATGACAGAGATGAGCCCCATTGGCACTATCGGCACCCTGACCCGGGAACTGGCAGCACTGGACCGGGACAGCCGTTACAAATACCAGCTCAAGCAGGGCCGCCCGGTGTTCGGTGTGCAGCTGAAAATTGTGGATGACCAGGGCAAGGAGCTGCCCCAGGACGGCAAGGCCTTTGGCCGGCTCATGGTCAGGGGCCCCTGGATTATTGAGCGTTATTACAAGGCGGAAAGCAGCGCTCTGGAAAACGGCTGGTTTGATACAGGGGACGTGGCCACCATTGATGAGCAGGGCTATATGCAGATCGTGGACCGCAACAAGGACGTGATCAAGTCCGGTGGTGAATGGATCAGCTCCATCGAACTGGAAAATTATGCGGTGGGCCACCCGGCGGTGAAGGAGGCCTGCGTGATCGGGGTGCCCCACCCGAAATGGGACGAAAGGCCGCTGCTGCTGGTGATTCCCGAAAAGGGTGCCAGCGTTACCCATGAGGAAATGACGGCGTTTCTGGAGGACAAGGTGGCCAAATGGTGGCTGCCCAATGATACTCTGGTGGTTGAGGAACTGCCCCACACTGCCACCGGAAAGCTGCTCAAAGTAAAACTGCGGGAGGAATTCGGGGATCATTACCTCAACAAGGCCTGATACGCGCCGCGCCGGCCCCCCCACGGCCCGGCCGGGGTTTGTCAATTCTCTTCAACTTGCCTATCATCAGCAGCCCATTCACCCTGAAGGGCTGCTGCATTTATGAAAGACAAGGACCAACTCTACATCGACATCGCCAAAGCCTGCCTGGCGGCGATCAACCAGAATGCCGGCGCCTCCCCCCAGGAAGCCTACGAAAAGGTTTATGAGGCAATCGATTCCGCCATGCAGGAACAGTTCGGCCCCATGATGAAGGCCTATGACCGGGCCCGCAACGCCCTGAACACCATCGCGGAACTGGGTGAGGAAGACTTCGACAAGGCACCGGATATTGCCCTGGCAGCCCTGAACGAGCCCCATTGATGTATTCACTGAAGTTTGCCACCCCCGCAGGCTGGGTGGATACTGTCATGGCTGATTTTGACCGGTTTCTGCTGGATCATGCCTCCTGCGAAAAAAAAGCCTCCGCCATGGCCATGACCCTGATATCCCATTATCCGGATCGCCCTGAGCTGGTTCAGGCCATGACCGAACTGGCGGTGGAGGAACTGGTGCATTTCAAGGAAGTGGTAAAACATATCATGGCCCGGAATCTTACTCTGGGAGCCGACGAGAAAGATCCCTACGTAACCCGTTTACTGAAGGCCCAGCGTAAAGGGTCCGATAAATATTTTCTCGACCGGCTGCTGATTGCCAGTGTCGTGGAAGCCCGGGGCCACGAGCGTTTCGGCCTGGTAGCAGAAGCACTGGAACCAGGCCCGCTGAAACAGTTCTACAAGGCAATTACCACTTCGGAAGGCCGCCACCTTGACCTGTTTGAAAACCTGGCCGCCATTTATTTTCCCCGGGACGAGGTGGATACCCGGCTACACCAGTTGCTGGATATTGAAGCCGCTATTGTTGCCGGGCTGCCATTCCGGCCCGCCCTGCACTGAGTTCCGGAATACAGGGTTTTGACCAGCCAGCGCAAAGCCGTTATCAAATACCTGCGTCATTACAGCACGCTGAAATCCCCGCAGCACCTGTCGCTCCCTCACCGGATCCAGGCCAACGGCCGGCGCCAGACCTATCAGCAGGCGGTGGTGATTCCCGCTTTTGATGAGAGCCCCGGTTTTCTGGAACGGCTGGCGCAACTGAGCGTGTCGCAGCGGAGCCTGGTGATTGTGGTCATCAACGCACCCCGATACGCAACGTCCTCGGCCATCCGGAACACCCAACAACTGATTCAGCATATCAATCAGCACGCCGGGATAGAAAATGTCAGTGAAGGCGTCACTTTTGGTCAGCTCAATTCCGGTCTGGATCTTTTATCATTGGACATCACCGCAGAACGGCCCCGGTGGCTGAAGCCATTGCAGAGTGGTGTGGGCTTTGCCCGCAAGGTGGGAATGGATACAGCAGTGTCACTCTGGCAGCAGGGGCACCTTGCAAACCCCTGGGTGCTCAGCACGGATGCGGACGTTTGCTGGCCGGCGGATTACCTGGCCTGCGTATCAGCACCGGCAACGGAACCCGGCGCCGTAGTCCTGAATTTCCGCCATCAGCGCAGCTGCACTGATAAGAGCCTGTCCGCGGCGGCAGCCCTGTATGACATGTCGCTCCGGTACTACGTACTGGCCTTGCGGTGGGCGGGTTCGCCCTGGGCTTATCACACAGTGGGGAGCACTCTGGGCATACATTGTGAAAGCTACTGCGATGTGCGCGGATTTCCAGTAAGAGAAGCGGGTGAAGATTTCTATCTCCTGAACAAGCTGGCGAAAACCGCCACCATACACTGCCCTGCCACGCCGGTACTGGCACTGAGCGACAGAATCAGCGAGCGGGTGCCCTTTGGCACCGGACCCGCGGTAAAGCGGATCAGTGAACAACCAGACGCAGAGCAAGAGGTGCTGTTCTACCACCCGGACATTTTCGCGCTGCTGAAACACTGGCACCACTGCATTACGTTGCTGGATGGCGGCGAGAACAATCTGGCAACCCTGACGGATTCGCTGCCCGTCCCTCTCGCTGAGGGTCTGCAAGCACTGGGGCTGGCCAGGGCCATAACGCACTGCCAGCGGCAGGCAAGCGGCGGAGCACAGGCAGCTCATTATCTGTGGCAGTGGTTTGACGGGTTTCGCACCCTCAAACTGATTCACTGGCTGCGGGAGCGGGGGTACCCCTCAATGAGTTACAGGTCCTGGTGCGAGATGCTCAGAAACAACCGGATTGAATGGATACCCTGCCAGAAGGACGTGGCGAGAGAGGAAATGGCAAAAGATCCGGTATCACTGAGCCGGTATCTTGCAGTGCTTGAAACCAACACCCTGCCCTACCGCGGCGGGTTGTAAATAATCATACGAATAAATGCATTTTTTAAGAGGGACAATAATGGACTACCAGCATATCAATTATGAGGTCCGCGACCGGGTACTCATGATTACCCTGAACCGCCCCGAGCGCATGAACGCCTTTACCACCACCATGGCCCATGAACTGATCGATGCCTACGGGCGGGCCAGCCAGGATGACGACGTGCGGGCGATTATTCTGACCGGTGCCGGCAAAGCCTTTTGTGCGGGTGCCGACCTGGGAGCGGGTGAAGACACCTTTAATTACGACGAGTCCAAAACCGGCGACGACCTGGAACGGATCCGCGATACCGGCGGCATGGTAACCCTTGCCATGTTTGACTGTACCAAACCCATTATTGTGGCCATTAACGGCGCCGCCGTTGGCATTGGTCTGACCATGAC
>JAWVYU010000429.1:0-3783 GCA_033722575.1 Ketobacteraceae bacterium
ACGTTACGGAGTGACCGCATTTTGTGCTAGGAAAAAGTGGGAAAAAACAGGTAAAAACGTTTAATAACAATAGGTTGTATAGACTAATTGGGTAACGCAAAATTCTTGACGCCGATGAAAATCAGCACCAATGTATGGCATTTAACCAGGGGTCTGTGCTTAACTAGGCACCCTGAAAACACCTCCGCCCATAATAAAAAATTCCCATCGGATCCAGTAATCTGCCATGCAGTTGCAACTAAAAGTAAACACTAACCAACTTTTTCTGCGGGTAGTGTTCCCCGTGGCTATCGTCGGTTTGCTGGTGGCGGTGGTGATGCTGATCAATGCGCTGTTCCAGCAGCAGCCCGTGCGGGCGGAAACCGGCGTGCTGGATTTACGCACCTGGGCATTTGAGGAAAACCCAGCCCTGCTGGCGGGGGAGTGGGCGTTTTACTGGAACCGCTACCTGCCGCCGGAAGATATCTCCGATCAGGCCCTGAAACAGGCCCCCGGTTACCTGAGCCTGCCGGGGGTATGGAATGGCATGGATTACCGCAATAAACCCCTGCCTCATACCGGCCATGCCACTCTGGCGCTTGAAATACTGGTGCCCGAAGGCCACACCTACCTGCTCAAGGTGCCGATACTGACCAATCGGTATCGGCTCTGGGTCAATCAGGACCAGAAAGTATATGACGATCTGGAGCAACCCTGGGCCAAACACACCGAAGCCACCCACAGTCGGATATTTCAGGTCCAGCCGCAGCAGGGCGTCATTCAGGTGGTGTTTCACCTGTTGAATGACCGCCACCGTGCCGGAGGAATCTGGGAGCCTTTAACTTTTACCCGGCACCCCTATCGCGACGATCTGGTCAAATGGCCAAAGGTGTTTGATGCGGTCAGTGCCTTTGTGCTGTCCTGTTCTGCCTTGCTGATCCTCGGTCGGGCCTACCGGGAGCAGCGCTGGAGTTATTTCTTTCTTGCCCTGTTCGCGGCCTTCATGTCGGTACGCTGCGGTACGGTGAACGAGCGGCTATTCTTCGAGCTGCTGACCATCAGGAGCTGGGAGCTGCAGCAGGCCCTGGAGCATATCTCCCTATATGGTGCCTTTATGTTCTTTGCTCTTTACTCCGGCTACCGGTTTCCCAGCTATTTTCCGGCACCACTGCACTGGCTGGTGGTATCGGTGAACAGTGTCCTTATCGCTCTGGTGCTGCTGACCCCCCCCAGTGTGTTCGCTCATACCATCGTGCTGTTCCAGATCGTGGGCGGCCTGTATCTTTTTTTATGGCTGGGAGCGTTACTGGAACATGTCCGGGAAAGCCGGTCCGCCAAAATTCTGTTCGCCGGCGGCCTGTTCAGCATGTTGTGTGCGGTGAATGATATTCTTTATGCCCTGAACTTTATCGACAGTACCAACCTGATGCACCTGGGGGCACTGGGATTCGTGGTGGCCTCGTATTTTTTCCGCGGAGAAATGATCAAGCAGGGCAGCCTGCTGGAAGCGGTGGCATTTACCCAGCGTCAGGATGTGCCGGAAGACGATCCGCATCCGCTGGCCAGTCACTATGCGCAGTTTAACCAGCAGGGCGATGACCACGCCCTGCGGGAACTCACCGTGCATGCGCTGCACCACGCGCTGACCTGCTGGGAAACTGCGACCGGCGACGACAAGATCAGCTTCGCGCAGGCCTCCGGTCTGTGGCGGGTAACCAATGATAATGGCACCCTGAAAACCCGCACTTTCGATAAATACCTGAAAATGGAGACCCTGCCGCAGAACCCCCGCTATAAAACCGTGGGTAAAACCATGGAGTATGTTGCCAGGGCTGACGGTATACATTCCGAAGATCGGGCCTGGCTGCTGCGAATTGCCGGGATTTATGAGTCGCTGTAGCGGGTTGGATTTTCATCAGGGTGGTGTTATAAAGTGACCAGTCACAGTCACGCGGCTGACCATTGCCTGTATACAGGGCATATCAGGCCAGCGAAGCACAATAGCACGGAAGCAAATTATGAAACGGATATTCACCAGCCTGACTGAAAAGCCATTGGCGAAGGTGGCCTCGCCACCATCCACTCCTGCAATTTGTGACCCGGTTTTTCCTTTCATCTGTTCGAGTCCTTTCTCTACCACCTTGCATGGTGGCAGCTCCGCAAGATATCGGGGCGCTATAACTGATGCAACGGAATCAAAAATATAATAATCAATTTCCAATCTGAGGTGCCGCTTTGAATAAAGAATCCGGAAGAAGATGGAATAATAACATCTGGCTGATCTGTATTGCCTTATTATGTTTCGGCTGTGCGAGCAACAAGGCCGTGGTGAAGCGCTACGATACAGCCAGGCAAGACCAGTTTTTACCGGTCAATATGAACATTAATGGAGGGCAGATTCTTACCGTGGGTCATGCGTCTGTTGTTCACTTTCTTGGCCGAACTATCATTAATTCGAACCAGTTCAGGGATGTTGAGGTTTCCTATCTCAGGTATCCCTATAGTCTGGAGATAGAGCACGGATGGGCTACAAGAACCGGCCCTGTCAGCCTGATAAGCCTGCTTGTTTCGGCTGGAAGCGTATTAATCATCCCCGGTTATATGAATGAGACGCACACCATGAATGTGCGTGTTCTGTATAACGACACCTTGATCGAAAGTTTGCAGTATACCCACGAAACCAAAGCCATATTGTCTCTTTGGCACCTGTCTGATGACAACAGAAAAGCAGTTGCCGGCGAAATGGTCCAGGAGTTTCTGGCAGACCTCCGGGAAAGGAAACTGATACCGACCATGGGAGATCTTAACCGCCCTGCACCGGTGATGGATAAAGCCATATAAAAATCGTCATCAGTGGATATGGTAAAACCGTATACTCTTGCTGGCCCGAACAAAAACGGAAAAGATAAAGAGAATAATCATGAGACGTATGATCAGTACGATGGTTGCACCGCTGGCGTTATATGGCTGCGTGATGACGCCTACCTACCTCCCTTCAGCTTCCGGTAAGGAAGTGTCGGAGATAAATATTGCCGTAGACGGTCTGGATAAGCACGTGCTGTTTCGTAATGATACAGCCTGGATCAATATCTACGAGGAAGAGATATCTCCTTATCATGATCCCATATCAATGTATGAGCTGGACACCGAGAATATGGAGGTAAGCTTTCCGATAAACAGCAACCAGAAATACGAATACCAGATACACTCTCTGGAGCACCACTTTGGTGGTCACAGTTCCTGCGCTGTGAGGTTTCACATAACGCCGATTGCAGATGTCAGGTATTTTATTGATTTTTTCACCAAAAAATCATCCTGCTCGGCAGAAATAAAAGCGTACGAAGCATCAGGTGACCTGCTGGGATCCGGTACAGTCGACGGATTTATGAACGGGGTTGTCAATTATCGGGTGGTTATTCAATAGCCTTATTCGGAGTGCCCACACCCGCTACAGCTGGTTTGTAGCCGTTATTGATGGTGCCGGCGTCACGGCAGAAAACGGGTATGCCTTCAGATATCAATTGTAAAAGCACCCGAGGGTGCGCTGAATATACCATGGACGTCCACTACTGACACGGTAACAGAGTAGCGTCCGGGTACCAGCCCCTGGATTAAATAGCTGGTATTCTCTGCGCCATGGACGTAAATATCTGCTGTAAAATCCTCATGGCTGTAACTGATCACATACGATGAGATTTCTTCTGGGTCCAGTGGGCTGCCATCTTCCCGATAGGAGGGCCGTGCCCACGTGACCTGAAGACTAAGGGATTCTTCCTCTGGTGAAGGGTAAATAATTCCATAGCC
>JAWVYU010000430.1:0-3769 GCA_033722575.1 Ketobacteraceae bacterium
AGTCGGCCAATTCGCGTATTTGGGTAACTCGGACCGGATATCCGGGTGCTCAAGGATATTCACGTACGCGAATGGCTTGCCGACGCTCATCAATGCCTCCACAGCACGCGCGGAAAACCCGCACTGGGGGAATTGAGGAGTGCCTTTCATGTACACAATAACGGCATTATTGGCGATTTGATCTTTAATGGTTTCAACTGTATCCATAGAGTTAACACACCCAAATAGCTTGTGAATTCAGAGGGTTAGCGCATTTTGCGGGGTTTTCACATGACCGCCGGCACTTAACGCTCCAGAGAAATACCCGAGTATTTTACCAAAGTATTAAGGGTTTAGACATCCAGAGCCTCAACTTTGACCGGAACCCCGTTGAGGGCAGCATTACCACTCAATGAGTCCAGCAGGGCTTCATCGGTCAGATCGTTAACACTGACCCCCGGGAGGGATTCAGCGATGGCCATTTTAACCCCACCGCGCCGATGTCCCCAACCATGGGGAAGGCTGACCACCCCCGGCATCACCTCATCGGTAAGCAACACCTCGGTCTCCACAGCACCTGTGCGCGAACTGATCCGGGCCCGGCCTCCGTCCTTCAGTCTCAAGGGGGCGGCGTCCTGTGGATGCATAAACAGTTGATGGCGCGGCTTACCCTTCACCAGTCGCTGATAATTGTGCATCCAGGAGTTGTTTGACCGCACATGACGCCTGCCAATCAGCAGCAGCCCGTTATCAGCCGTTTCGGTGCCCCGCTGCAAGCGCTCCAGATCCTTCAGCAACAGGTCAGGAGCGCAGTGTATCTTTTTATCCTCATGAAACAGGCGCTCCGGGAACCGGGGCTCATGGGAACCAAGATCCACACCGTGGGGGTTGGCTTTCACCTTCTCGAAATTCAGGCTGGTCTCACTGCCCTGCATTGCGCCGTAGGGGCCGGCCTGCAGCCCCATATCCAGAATCTGCGTGGGTTCGAAGGCCGGTAACGGCGCCTGGTCCAGCAGGGCTGCCACCCGTTCCCCCAATGCCACAAAGATCTCCCAGTCATGGTAGGCTCCGGCCGGTTTTTCAAACACTGCCGGGCTGTATTTGGCGACGTTTCTCACCGAAAACGCCATCAGAGCCAGATCGTAATGATCATGTTCCAGCGGGCTGGTGGGAGGCAGTATCACATTGGCATGGCGGGTGGTTTCGTTCAGGTAAAAGTCTATGGACACCATAAAGTCCAGGGATTCCAGAGCCTCATCAAGCCTGCGACCATTGGGCGTGGACAGCACCGGGTTGCCCGCAGCCGTAATCAGTGCTCTGATCTGGCCCTCGCCAGGAGTGAGAATTTCCTCAGCCAGAGCCGAACAGGGCAACTCGCCGCCAAATTCCGGCAAGCCGCGGACCCGGGTTTTCCAGGCGCCAAAATGTCCGGGCTTGCTGTTGGGCCCCATCACCAGATCCACAGCAGGCAGGCTGAACATGGAGCCCCCGGGTTCATCCAGGTTACCCGTAAGAATATTGAGCAGCTGAACCGCCCACTGGCAGAGTGCACCATAGGCCTGAACCGATATGCCCATGCGACCGTATACCACCGCCCTTTCAGCACGGCCCAGGCGCACTGCCAGGTCCCGTATCTGTGCGGCAGAAATACCCGTGTGCTGCGCGGCCACCTCCGCCGTGATCGGCCGTATCGCCTGTAAAGCCTGGTCCAGTCCCTGCAGGTGATCCGTCAAACGTCCGGTATTCACCAGACCTTCGTCCACCAGCACATTGATCATGGCGAACAGCAGCCAGGCATCGGTTCCGGGCCTGATAAACACATGGTCGCTGGCCATTTCAGCGGTTTCACTGCGACGGGGATCCACCACCACAAGCTCCCCGCCCCGCTTCTTCAGCGCCTTGATCCGGTCCCGCACGCCAGGCACTGTCCACAAACTGCCATTAGACGCCAGCGGATTACCACCGAGAATGATCATGAAATCCGTGCGATCAATATCAGGTACGGGCACCAGCACCTGATGGCCATACATCCAGTAGCAGATCAGCTGATGGGGCAGCTGATCCACGGAGGTGGCGGAATAGCGGCTTTTGGTTTTCAGCGGTTTGAACAGGTTGGGGGCATGGGTCAGCATGCCCCAGTTATGCACACTGGGATTGCCAAAGAACCCCGCCACACTGTTGTTTCCATAGTGCTGGCGGGTCGCCACCAGCTTCTCCGCCACCAGATCAAAGGCCTCGTTCCAACTGATGGGATGCCACTCATTACCCACCCGCCGGATGGGTTGACGTATGCGGTCGGGGTCCTCATGTATATCCTTGATGGCAACCGCCTTGGGACAGATATGCCCCTGGCTCAGGGGATCTTTCGGATCGCCTTTCACCGTGACAACTTCATTATTCTCCACCACCATTTCCAGTCCGCAGGCTGCCTCGCAAAGGTGGCATACCCGGTAATGTGTCGATTGTGTCATTCCCGTTTCCTGTGATGTGATTCTTGTTGTAATTTTCCGGTTCAGGCGTTGCAGCCACCACCCCCCGGTGTTTCAATCCGCAGGCAATCGCCCGCACTGGCATGGAACATGGTTTTACCGGGCAACACCCGGCCATTCAGAAGGTTAACACCCACGGCACCGGACGCCGCTTCCCCCAGCCCCCAGGGCGCATGGACCCGGCGCTCAGTGAGCAGCGTCACCTGGGCAGGCGCCAGGAACTCCAGCTCGCGGATAATCCCGTCCCCACCATGATATTTGCCCTGGCCTCCTGAGCCGCGCCGTATCCCGTAAGCGGTTACCCGCAGGGGATAATGCAGCTCCACACTTTCGACAGGCGTATTCAGAGTATTGGTCATGTGGGTCTGCACCGCAGACACGCCGTGGCGGTGGCGACTGGCCCCCATTCCTCCGCCGATGGTTTCATAGTAATCCCAGCGGGGATGCTCAGGGGTGGCGACGGCGCCCATGGCCACATTGTTCATACTGCCGTGGCTGGCTGCGGGAATACGCTCAGGCAACGCCTGTGCCAGCGCACCCAGCACGGCGTCCACCGCACGGGTGCTGGTTTCCACGTTGCCTGCGGCCACCGCCGCCGGGTATTCCGCGTTCAACAGGCAGCCTTTGGGGGCCTCCAGGGACAGCACCGAAAAGGTACCTGCACAGGCCGGGGTCTGTGGCGGCATCAGGCAGCGAAACACATAGAACACCGCGGCGGCGGCCACCGACAACGGGCAATTGATATTCCCCGGCACCTGGGGGTCGGTGCCGGTAAAATCCACCTGCACAGATTTCACATCAGTGTTTGCCGTGGAAGACACTTCTATAGCTACCTGGATACGAATGTCACTGGTTTCCTGACTGTCGTCATCGAGAAAATCCGTATACTCGTAGCGACCTGCGGGGATATCCGCCAACGCACTTTCTGCCAGCTTGCGGCCATAGTCATTGAGTCCGTCAAGGTAATCCCGGTACTGTGATACACCAAATTGCTCAATCAAAGCCTCCAGGCGGCGTGCACCGGCCCGGTTTGCACTGATCTGGGCAGAAAAGTCACCCATTGCCTGGGTGCTGCCACGGGCGAGTCGGTCCATGACCTGGTCCACCACCCGGCCACCACGCATGATGTGCGTCGGGGAAATCAGAATGCCCTCGTCTTCCAGGTGGCGGGAGATAGGCATCGAACCCGGGGTGCTGCCACCCACATTGGCATGATGGGCACGGTTGGCCACAAACCCCATCAAGGTGATGCCATTGAAAACCGGGGCTATCAGGGTGATGTCCGGCAAATGGGTACCGCC
>JAWVYU010000431.1:0-3763 GCA_033722575.1 Ketobacteraceae bacterium
CCGGAAGGCAAGGTGCTGGAAGTTCAGATTCGTACCCGCGATATGCATGAGGAAGCTGAACTGGGCGTGTGTGCCCACTGGCGTTACAAGGAAGGTTCCCGCAGCAAGGGGGACAGTTATGACGACAAGATTGCCTGGCTGCGCCAGGTGCTGGAATGGCAGGAAGAACTGGGAGACTCGGGCATCAGCAGTGTGATTGCCCAGTTCAGCCAGGATGTGGTGGACGAACGGGTTTATGTGTTCACGCCCGATGGCCACGTGGTGGATCTGGCCCAGGGGGCGACGCCGCTGGACTTTGCTTATCATATTCATACCGAGGTGGGGCATCGGTGTCGTGGTGCCAAGGTAAATGGCCGAATAGTGCCCCTGACTTATCAGCTTAAAACCGGGGAGCAGGTGGAAATTCTCAAGGGCGGTGAAGCCGCTCCCAGCCGCGACTGGATTAATCCCTCCCTGGGCTATATCCAGACACCGCGGGCACGGGCGAAAGTGCTGCACTGGTTCAAGCGTCAGGACCGCGACCGCAATATCATTGACGGCAAGGCCATTCTCGACAAGGAATTCCAGCGCCTGGATATCGGCAAGGTGGACCTGGATGCGGTTGCCCGCAGCCTGAACCTGAAAGCCGCCGATGACGTGTACGCCGCCATCGGGGCGGGTGATCTGCGCCTGACTCAGGTGCTGAATCAGGTGCAGGATGAGGGTACCGAGTCACTGCAGCGGGAGCTGCTCCCCGTGGACCCCCGCCGCCCCCCCATCAGCTCACGTACCAGCGATTTTGTGGTGGAAGGTGTCAATAACCTGATGACTAACATCGCCGGTTGCTGCAAACCGGTACCGGGCGATGACATAATGGGGTATATATCCGTCGGGCGGGGTATCACCGTGCACCGGGATGACTGTGCCGAATTGAATCGCCTGCGGGAAACGGATCCCGATCGCCTGGTGGAAGTCAGCTGGAGTGCTATTGAAGACAAGTTCTATCCGGTGGAGGTGTTTATTCGCGCTTACGACCGCCAGGGCCTGTTACGGGACGTTTCCAATGTGCTGGCCAATGAACACGTGAACGTGATTGCGGTAAACACCCACTCAGACCGTAGTGACAACACTGCCACCATGACCATTACCGTGGAAATTGGTGGCCTTGGCGCGCTGGGGCAGTTGCTGGGCCGAATCAACCAGCTCCCCAATGTGATTGAGGTGCGCCGGCATCAGCCGGGCACCCGAAAGGACTGAGCACTGAATCTGAAAAAAGGGGTACCATGAAACCCGATATTCTGGATATTGATCTGAATACCGCATCGCCTTTTGAGAAAGTCGAATACCTGATGGCAAGGCTGCGTCAGCCGGACACCGGATGTTCCTGGGATTTGAGGCAGGACTTTGCCAGTATCGCGTCCTATACCATTGAAGAAGCCTACGAAGTGGTGGATGCCATCGAACACAATGCCATGGATCAGCTGCGGGATGAGTTGGGGGATTTGCTCCTGCAGGTGGTTTTTCACAGTCAGATGGCCAGAGAAATCGGCGCCTTCAGCTTTCAGGATGTCGCAAAAGGCCTTGTGGAAAAAATGGTGCGGCGTCATCCTCATGTATTCCCGGAGGGAACCCTGGGCAGTAGGATTGACCGGGATAACCGCCCTGATGAAGCCCTGATCAAGCAGCGCTGGGATGCGATCAAGCGGGAAGAAAAGCTGGCCCGGGGGGAAGCCCCGGTAGCGTCGACTCTGGGGGATATTCCCCGTGGCATGGCACCGCTGAAGCGTGCGGAAAAGCTCCAGAAGAACGCCGCCAAGGTGGGGTTTGACTGGCCTTCTCATCATTCGGTGCTGGATAAAATGGCGGAGGAGATGGAGGAAATCCGCGAAGCCGTCAGCGACGGCGATTCCGTGGAGCATATTGCCGAGGAAGTGGGAGATCTGATGTTTTGCTGTGTGAATCTGTTGCGTCACTTCCGGCAGGATCCCGAAATGGTCATGAAGCGGGCCAATGACAAATTCGAGAAACGTTACAAACTGATGGAAGCCTGGCTGAAGGAACGGGGACAGAACATCAGCGAGGCGGACCTGGATACTATGGAGGCCGGCTGGCAGTCGGTAAAGTAAATGCTGGTTGATCGATTTCAGCGTACAGTAGATTACCTGCGTATATCAGTGACAGACCGCTGTGACTTTCGCTGTGTCTATTGCATGGCTGAAGACATGACCTTTCTGCCGCGCTCCCAGGTACTGTCACTGGAAGAAACCCTGCGTATCGCCAGCGCCTTCGTTGCTCTCGGCGTAAAAAAAATACGCATTACCGGTGGCGAGCCGCTGATCAGAAAGAATGTGATCTGGCTGCTGGAACGGATTGCTGCCCTGCCGGGGCTGGATGAGCTGGTGATCACCACCAATGGTTCACAGCTGGCGACACTGGCTCCCGCCCTGAAACAGGCGGGCGTGAAACGTATCAATATCAGCCTGGACAGCCTCCACCCACTGAAATTCAAAAGCCTGACCCGGACCGGTGACCTGTCCCGGGTTATCGGTGGTATCGATGCCGCCTGTGAGCAGGGCTTTGAGCGCCTCAAACTGAATGCGGTGATCCTGAAAGGGCGTAATGACGATGAGATTCTTGACCTGGTGGCCTTTGCCCGGCACCGGGAAATCGATCTGTCTTTTATTGAAGAAATGCCTTTGGGGCAGATCAAAGAGCATGACCGTGCCCTGGCCCTGATGACCTCCGCCGAAATCCGCGAACAGATCCGGGAGCACCACGCGCTCACACCACTGCAGGTATCCACCGGTGGCCCAAGCCGATACTTTCAGCTGGAGGAAACCGCGACACGAATCGGTTTTATCTCTCCCCACAGTCACAACTTTTGCAGCCAGTGCAACCGGGTGCGTTTAACCGCTGAGGGCCGGCTGCTATTGTGCCTGGGCAACGAACATTCTGTAGACCTGCGTGCTCTGGTTCGCGATCCCTCGGTGGACGACGATGCGTTGCAGCAGGCCATTGTACAGGCCATGGATCTGAAGCCCGAGAAACACGAATTTAACCTGGAAGAAGAGCCGCAGATTGTCCGCTTTATGAATATGACGGGTGGTTAACGGCGATCGGAACGAAACCCTGATAACCGGCGGCTATCAGCAAAGGCCGTGCGGATATAAACAACTGGAGACCTTGCCATGTCGGCTGCCAAAGAATTTGTTCCCCTTGAACTGGCGGTACTGACAGTGTCAGACACCCGTACCCCGGAAACCGATACCTCTGGTGATACCCTGGTGGAACTGCTGCAGGAAGACGGCCACCGCCTGGCGGACCGTGCCATCGTTAAAGATGATATCTATGCCATTCGCGCTGTTACCTCCCGCTGGATTGCCGACCCGAACGTTGAAGCGGTGGTGATCACCGGTGGTACCGGTTTTTCCGGTCGGGACAGTACCCCGGAAGCCATGGAGCCTTTGTTTGATAAATCCGTGGATGGCTTTGGCGAACTGTTCCGGCAGATTTCCTATGAGGAAATCGGCACCTCCACCATTCAGTCCAGAGCTATTGCGGGGCTGGCGAACAACACCGTGATCTTCTGTGTGCCGGGCTCCACCAATGCCTGCCGCACCGCCTGGAAAGGCGTAATCCGGCAGCAGCTGGATGCCACCAACAAACCCTGCAACTTTGTGGCTTTGATTACCGCTCACAGAAAAGCGGTGGCTGACTGCGAAAGCCGCGATCAGTCATTATAAGAAAGGATCAGAACATGCCCGTCCGGGCAGGAGGGAAAAAC
>JAWVYU010000432.1:0-3744 GCA_033722575.1 Ketobacteraceae bacterium
CTGGAACCGGGTGCAACGGGGTGAACACACCAGTGTGATCAATGGCAAACAGGTTCCCGTTAAAGAACAGGACGCGGCCCATGGCCTGATCACGGCGCGCAACTTTGGCGGTACGCAGAAATGGCGCACCTGTTATGTATCTGACGGTACCGGTCACTCCATGCTGTATAACGTCAGCAATCAGACCATTGCGGAACAGATTAGCGTGCACGAGCGTATGGAAGCCATTGCCCTGATTCATAATGGGGAGCGCTGCTATGGCGCCGTGGTAAGAAATCTGATGACCGGTGAACTGCTGGCCTATGTGGCCCGTGCTACCTGCGTTGCCAGCGGCGGCTTTGGACGCATTTACCGCACTACCACCAATGCGGTAATTAATCAGGGGATCGGTACCGCCATTGCGCTGGAAACCGGCGTGGCCACTCTGGGCAATATGGAGGCGGTACAGTTTCATCCTACGGCAATTTTCCCCGCGGGAATTCTGGTCACCGAAGGTTGCCGCGGCGATGGCGGCCTGCTGCTGGACGGCAAGGAACACCGCTTTATGCCCGACTACGAGCCGGAGAAAAAGGAACTGGCGTCGCGGGATGTGGTGTCCCGCTGGATGGAAACCCATATTCAGAAAGGCCACGGTGCCCAATCCCGCTTTGGGGAACACCTGTGGCTGGATATTCGACTGCTGGGGAAAAAACATATCGACAGCCGCCTGCGGGAAGTGAAAGAGATCTGCCATTATTTTCTTGGCATCGATCCGGTGAAGGAACTGATCCCCGTGCGTCCGGCCCAACATTATTCCATGGGCGGGATTCGCACTGACTACCGTGGAGAGTCCCCTGCCCTTAAAGGTCTGTTCGCCGCCGGCGAAGCGGCCTGCTGGGATCTGCACGGCTTTAACCGGCTGGGGGGGAATTCGGTGGCGGAAACCGTGGTGGCGGGCATGATTGTGGGAGAATACATGGGCCAGTATCTGGCGGATCATCACATCAGTGTGTCCACCGCGCTGGTTCAGGATTTTGTGAAGCGAGAGGCGCAACAGTTACAGCGTTTTGCCGACAGCAACGGTAATGAAAACCCGTTCCATATCCTGCGTGACATGCAAAACTGCATGACCGACAAGGTGAGTATTTTCCGCAACGGTGAACGGCTGGAGCAGGCAGTGACTGAACTGCGGCAGTTGCGGGAACGGGCGCGCAATATACGGGTAAGATCGTCCGCCCCCGGCGTTAACCCGGAACTCGTGGCGGCCTACCACGCTGAGAAAATGTTGAAGTTAGCCCTGTGTGTGGCCTATGGCGCACTGCAGCGGCAGGAAAGTCGCGGCGCGCATTTTCGTGAGGATTTCCATCTGCGCAATGATCGTGACTGGCTCAACCGCACTCTGGCCACCTGGAAGGACGGCGAACCCCTGCCTCAACTGAGTTACGAAGCACTGGATGTAATGTCCATGGAACTGCCACCGGGCTGGCGCGGATACGGCAGCAAGGAACGCATAGACCACCCCGATACCCCAGCACGGCAGGCACAGGTGGAACAGGCCAAAGCCAGCTGCAAGGATCGTTTTGAACTACAGGAAACCCTGATGCCCTACAGTGAACTGTTGCCGGAAAACCTGCGCGGTCGCAACGAACGTCTGGCAGAACCGCTGGATGATAGAACCGCTGCTGAGGGGGCCGGCTCATGAGCAAGCGTAACCGGATTGCTGCCCGGAACGTGGACGCTGCCCGCCAGCTTCAGTTTCATATCTTCCGCTATAACCCGCTGGACCCTGACAACGAACCCTACCTGCAAACCTTTACCCTGGAAGAAGCTGATACCATGACCCTGTTTATCGCGCTCAATGAACTCCGCGAAACCCAGGACCCGTCACTTCAGTTTGATTTTGTGTGTCGCGCCGGCATCTGCGGCAGCTGCGCCATGCTGATCAACGGCCGGCCCGGACTGGCCTGCCGCACCCTGACCCGCGACCTG
The DNA here is from genome assembly GCA_033722575.1 of Ketobacteraceae bacterium. Taxonomy (GTDB): domain Bacteria; phylum Pseudomonadota; class Gammaproteobacteria; order Pseudomonadales; family Ketobacteraceae. The sequence goes on from JAWVYU010000432.1 coordinate 1,969, forward strand.
CCCCGGGAAATTACCCTGGCCCCCCTTCCGGGCTTTGAATTGATCGGTGATTTGTCAGTGAACACCGGCAAATGGATGCGGGGCATGACAGAAAGGCTGCAAACCTGGATACACAGCAATAAGGCAGAGCCGGACCTGCGGCGCCTGGAAGCCCGAATGGAACCGGAGGAAGCGGAAAAGATTTACGAGCTGGAACGTTGCATTGAATGTGGTTGCTGTATTTCCGCCTGCGGTACCGCACAGATGCGGCCGGATTTTGTGGGAGCTGTGGGTATTAACCAGTTGGCACGGTTTCGTATTGATCCCCGGGATGGACGTACTGATGAACAGTTTTATGAGGTGCTGGGGGACGACAATGGGGTTTTTGGTTGCATGACACTGCTGGGGTGTGAGGATTTTTGCCCTAAGGATTTGCCGCTGGCGCAGCAGCTGGCTTATATGCGAAAAAAGATGGCGCTGGTTGTGTTCGCTTCATCGCAACAACATTAAACTTTAAATTGCTTAACCGTACTATGCAACTCTTCGCATAGCCGGGCGATGGTCTCACTGGCCTGGCGATTTTCCTGAGTATCATGAGCGGTGCTTTCCGCAATGTCCACAATACGGGTCAGACTGCGGTTGATATCCTCGCTCACCGCAGTTTGTTCTTCCACAGCACTGGCAATCTGGGTGTACATGTCATTGATACTCGTGATCGATGAGGTTACCAGGTTCAGCGCTTCCTCAGCCTCATCAGACTGTTCAACCGTTTTATCGCCGTTGGCTTTGCCAGTTTCAATAACCTTGACTGCTTCACTCGAACCGGCCTGAAGTCGCTCGATCATTTTCTGAATTTCCTGGGTACTATCCTGGGTACGGCTGGCCAGGGTCCGCACCTCATCGGCAACCACGGCAAATCCACGCCCTTGCTCTCCGGCACGTGCTGCTTCAATAGCGGCATTCAGTGCCAGTAAATTGGTTTGTTCGGCAATACCCCGTATAACACCGAGCACCGAACCGATATTTCCTACCTCACCCTGCAATGTGTTCATAACAATAGCGGCCTGGTCAATCTCATTAGCCAGGCTGCGGATGGAATTGACTGTTTTTACCAGCACATCCTTTGCGGCGAATATATTCGCTTCAGCCTCCCGGGCATTGTCTGCTGCTTCAAGGGCGTTCCGCGCAACCTCTTGTGAGGTGCTACTCATCTGATTCATGGCAGTCGCTACCTGATCGGTTTCTTGCCGCTGGTGATCCACCCCTTCGCTGGTTCGCCTGGCAACGTTGGCCATACTTCCGACTGAACCTGACATTTCCCTGGTTGTACCTATAACCTGCTTGATCAGCGTCTGAATTTGTTCCACAAATGAATTGAACCAATAAGCTAATTCACCTATCTCACCGCCGCGTGGTGTTAAACGCTGAGTAAGATCACCCTCGCCCCGGGCAATATCCTTGAGCGCATCAACTACCTCGTTGATAGGCTTTACCACCACCGTCTTGATTAAAACCGTTAATAACGCCAGAAGCATCAGGTCCATCACCACAATCTGCGTGATAGAACGGTACAGGTTCTTCTGCAACAGGGCCTGAATCGAGCTGTCGTCCACCTTCAGGAAAATGACGCCAACTTCACCGGTCCTGCTCCCGTCTTCATAAATCAAGGTTCTCTCTCTGATATCGGAGCGATCCTCCAGCAGCTTATTGGCAACGATTTCTCCGTCTTCTTTGGCGCGGCTCTGAATCAGTTTGCCATCGTCGTAAATATACAGCCCACCGACATAATCAGCCTGC
>JAWVYU010000433.1:0-3732 GCA_033722575.1 Ketobacteraceae bacterium
ACTGTCGCCGCCTTGTGTACTGCCCAGCGGTCCAGCGCCACCATGTTGTCCAGAGGCACCAGATGCTCGGCCGGATCAAATCCCGCCAGGTTGGCCAGCAGAAACCGCGCGGTGTTGCGGATGCGCCGGTAAGAATCCGCCGTGCGCTTCAGGATTTCATCGGAAACGGTCATTTCCCCACGGTAATCCGTTGCCGCAACCCAGAGCCGGATAATGTCGGCTCCCAGGCTTTTCATTACCTTTTGGGGTGAAATCACGTTACCCAGCGACTTGGACATTTTTTTGCCGTGCTGGTCCACGGTAAAACCGTGTGTCAGTACGGTTTTGTAGGGCGCCCCATCGCGAATCGCCACACTGGTTTTCAGAGAGGACTGAAACCAGCCCCGGTGCTGATCGGAACCTTCCAGGTAAAGATCCGCGGGCACCTGCAAGCCTTCCCGCTGTTCCAGCACCGCGTAATGGGTAACGCCGGAATCAAACCACACGTCCAGGGTATCAGTGACTTTCTCGTACTGGTCCGCCTCGTCTCCCAGAAGTTCTGAGGGATCAAGATCAAACCAGGCATCCATTCCTTCCTGTTCCACCTTTTGCGCCACGGTTTCCATCAGTTCAGTGGTGTCCGGGTGCAGGGCCTGGGTTTCCTTGTGAATAAAAAGCGTAATAGGCACACCCCAGGTACGTTGTCGCGAAATACACCAGTCCGGGCTTTGCGCCAGCATGCCATCGATACGGTTCTTGCCCCACTCCGGCAGCCACTGCACTTTTTCCACTTCCGCTTTACATTTATCCAGCAGGCCCTTTTTATTCATGCTCACAAACCACTGGGGCGTGGCACGGAAGATCAGCGGGGTTTTGGTGCGCCAGCAATGAGGGTAGCTGTGATGCAATTTGGCCTGCCGGATAAGGCGGTCGTTTTCTTCCAGCACCGCCAGGATTTTCTCTTCCACTTTATAGACATGCTCACCGGCAAACAGAGGCGTGTCTGCACTGTAGGAGCCATCGGCCTGCACATAATTCAGTGTGCCAATCTGGTATTTGCGGCCCACGTTAAAGTCATCCACACCGTGATCCGGGGCAATATGCACGGCACCGGTACCGGCCTCTGTGGTAACGTGATCACCCAACACAATGGGTACCTGACGATCATAGAACGGATGCTGCAGCAATGTTTTTTCCAGACGCGCCCCTTCCACATGGCCCAGCACTTCGTAATGATCCACACCGTAACGCTGCATCACAGCATCGATCATGTCCGACGCCAGCAGTATCAGTTCATCGCCCTGCCCGCAGTCCAGTTTCACCAGGCTGTAGGAAAGGGATTCATGCAGGGCAACCGCCTGGTTGGCCGGCAGCGTCCAGGGAGTGGTTGTCCAGATCACCACGGAAATGGGGAGCTTCTCCTCCACATCGAACAGCTGCAGAAAAGGATCTCGCTCCAGCACCGCAAACCGGACATCAACCTGGGTGGAGGTTTTGTTCTGATATTCAACTTCCGCTTCTGCCAGGGCAGAACCACCTACCACACTCCAGTAAACCGGTTTGAAGCCTTTCACCAGATGGCCGTTGGCAACAATACGGCCAAGAGCACGGATAATGTCTGCCTCAAACTTGAAATCCATGGTGAGGTAAGGGTTGTCCCACTCGCCGAATACGCCCAGCCGGATAAAATCCTCACGCTGGCCATTAACCTGCTTGCGTGCGTATTCCCGGCATTTATTGCGGAATTCTCTGTAAGGCACTTTTACGCCGGCCTTGCCGATTTTCTTTTCCACGTTGTGCTCAATGGGCAGGCCATGACAATCCCACCCGGGCACGTACGGCGCATTGAAGCCACTGAGGCGCCGGGACTTGAGAATAACGTCCTTGAGAATCTTGTTAACGGCGTGGCCGATGTGAATATCGCCGTTGGCATAGGGAGGGCCATCATGAAGAATAAAGGGATCACGCCCCTTGCCCGCTTCCAGAATTTTTTCGTAGAGCCTGCTTTTCTGCCACTTTTTCAGCATCTCCGGTTCGCGCTGGGCGAGGTTGCCGCGCATGGGAAACGCAGTTTCCGGCAGGTTTAACGTATGTTTGTAATCGGCCATGTTATCTCTACTTTAGGTTTCTCGGGTTGCTCTTTCTGAATATGCCTGATCTTCTGGATCTGAAAAAATCTGCGCCCTGGCAAAGCAGCAGTATCCACTACCTACACTGACTGGTTTTTGAAGTATTCACGGGCTGCTGCCATATCCTGGTGGATCTTCTCCTTCAGCACTTCCACGTCGGAAAACTTTTGCTCTTCACGGATCTTGCAGTGGAACAGCACATGGACACGGCGCCCGTAAATGTCTCCATTGAAATCAAAAATATGGGTTTCAAGGCGCAGCTCCTTGCCGTTTACCGTGGGGCGATTGCCCACATTGGCCACCGCCGGGAGCAGGTGATCAGCCACGCCCTCCACGGAGACCGCATAAACCCCCTGCAACGGGGAGCGGATGCGGTTCAGCAAAACGTTCGCGGTGGGCACCCCGATGGTACGCCCGATTTTATCGCCATGAACCACCCGCCCGGAAATGCCGTAGGGCCTGCCCAGCAGGCGTTCCGCCTCAGCGAAATCGCCGTTGCCCAGGGCGTCGCGCACCCGGGTGCTGCTGACTCTGGCACCATCAATTGTCAGGGTTTCCGTGTCCTCCACGGTAAAATTCTGACGCTTGCCAAATGCTTCCAGAAACGCGAAGTCCCCGGCCCGGTCACTGCCAAACCGAAAGTCGTCTCCCACCACCAGATGCTTGACACCCAGCCCGTTAAGCAGGACATCCTCGCAGAACTGGTGTGCACTCTGACTGCAGAACGCCCGGTTGAAATTGATCAGCAGAACCCGATCCACACCCAGAGTGGCCAGCAACTCGCATTTTTCCCGTGCGGTAGTCAGCCTGGGGGGCGCGGCGTCCGGCGCAAAAAATTCCCGGGGCTGCGGCTCAAACAGCATCACCAGCGAAGGCAAGCCAAGCTCGGCGGCTTTACGCTGCAACTGGTTAATTATCGCCTGATGGCCACGGTGAACCCCATCGAAATTGCCGATGGTGGCCACACAGCCCCTGTGCCGGGGCCGGATATTGTGTAAACCGCGGATAAACTCCATAAAATCAGGGATCTCAATTCAGCCAAAGGCGGAGATTATATAGGAAACCGGTGCCCTGTTTAACCAGTTCTCCCCTCGACCAGGTGACGTTTACGCAGCCCCGCCAGGAAAAGCACCAGGAAATACAAGGTTACCCCGGCACCCACCAGCATCGCCATGCGATAGGCCCGGTCAAGCCACCCCCACGCCAGCCATGTCTCGGTGGCCGGCGACAGCCAGTACATCACCCCTGCCAGAGCGGCATTAGCCAGTAACAGGCGCGCTGTAAACGCCGGCCAGCCGGGGCTTTTGTGGTATACCCCCTCCCTGCGCAGCCCGATGAGCAGCAGACCCGCATTGACAAAGGCTGACAGAGAGGTGGCCAGAGCCAGACCGGCATGAGCCAGAGGAAAGATCAGGATCAGATTGAACACCATATTGGACACCATGGCGATAATGCCGATTTTCACCGGAGTTCGCGTGTCCTGACGGGCAAAAAAGCCCGGCGCCAGCACCTTGACCAGCATAAAACCCAGCAACCCCAGGGAGTATGCCTGCAGGCTCAGCGTGGCCTTTGCAACATCTTCAGGGCTGAACTCCCCGTACTGAAACAGGGTGATCAGCAGCGG
>JAWVYU010000434.1:0-3678 GCA_033722575.1 Ketobacteraceae bacterium
CTGCCGCCCTTGGGCAACTGCAACACCGCCTGGCCGGAGGAGCTGACCGGCGGCCGGTCTTCGTCGTTATAAAAACTGCCGACAATCACCGGCGCATTAATGCTGCCATTTAAAAACTGCACCAGTACCAGATCCCCCACATCGGGGATGGCAGCCACACCCAGTCTGCCGGTAGCCACTGGCACCTTCTTCAATACGATTTGTGAATCCCTTAGCGCTACGGTACAACTGTAATTATTCTGATCCGAATCCGATTCATGGGCATGTTGCTCCTGCACTACGGCCAGCTCACCCAGACGTAATTGTCTGATTTCCTGTTGCACGATACTGCGAATTGTTTCAAACAGGCTGTTGCTCACAGCAAGCCTCCCAGAGGACCCAGCAGATCCAGGCTGTTATCTTCACTGTCCATGAGTACCACCAGATCGCTGACAAAACCTTCGCGCTTGCTATAGGAATGACGAGCAGACTCCACAATACCGGCGCCGTTAAAAATATCATCCGGCACGCCGGCGATTGCCACCCGGCTGCCAGCAAAAACCTCCGGCGCCCCAACCACTGTCAAACGTAATTTGTTGGACTGCTGCTTTATCAGGAAACTTTTACTGGCAGCGGCCTGTTGTGCCGCTTCGCTGCTACGCAGGCTGTGGTCGGATATTAGCTGGCTGTTATTGCCATTACCGGCACTGGCAGTAACAGACTGTGGATCCTTCAGCAGCCAGTCCCAGGCTTCCGCACCCTGGCTGCCGGCAGCTCCCTGACCGATGGCGGACACTTCATCCACCGGATGTTTGCGGCGCGAGGTTTGCATGGCCAGCACATCCACTCCGTAACTGAAAGTTTTTACCGGCTCACCACTGGGCGGTGCTGAAAAATTGAGTTTTCCATCGCTTCCGATAAAAGCGTACAGGCCGGACTTTCTGGCCAGCTCTGCGATGTGCTGGTAAAGGTTTCTGCCGTCGTCCACCACGTAGAACGGAAAATCAATGCCCGGCTCCACCGTATCGGTTTCCACGCCCGCGGATTGCGCGAGAGATGTCACAATGTCACCGGCGCTCTGCTGTTCAAAGCTTTCATTAATTCGCATTTGCGATAACAGGTAACTGCCATTGCACACCGTGATAGTGGCCATATTCATCAGTGACCGCTGAATGCGGGTTATCATCCCGGTGAATACCGGGTACAGCTGATCATCGGCATAGCCCAGCTGGACATCGCCTTCATCTTCAATCCCGTAGGCCGGTGACTGGCTGTCCTGGGCGATCTGCAGTTTCAGCTGATCCACAGCGGGTGCCAGCCGGGACTCACTGACCACCTCCATCAAACTGCGCTGCCAGGGGTCGGTACTGTCACCGCCAATATCAATGCCAACACTGCTGGCCACACTGGCAGCAGAGTCCATCAATCCCCCACCGGTGCTGCCACCACCAAAGACCACCGCAAACCCGGGTGTGCGGGTGCTGGGCGCTGCATTATTGTTACTGAAAGGCAACTCCATCAGCCCGCTCCGTTTTGTGAGGTATAAAAGGCCAGTGATTTCACTACGCCGTCACCCGGTACATCTGCAAACACAAACGGCATGGTATCGCTGCCGGGAAAATCTCCGCTGGTGATATGAACCGAACTGCCCGCTGGTGCTCCGGCATGGGCTTCAAAACGGGTTTGGATCTGAAGGTGCAGGTGATTATGAAAGCTCACACCGGTATTGCCCGCTTTCATAATCACATCACCCTGCTGCACCACCTTGTGCAGTGGGTCGCCTGTTTCACCGCGTTCATGAAAGGCTTCGGTTACGCCATTTTTCCTGCCGTGTCCATAGATGGCATAAGTGATGTAAGTGTTGTTGTCATGATAGGTGTCGTGATGCTCTCTAACCGAGGTGTCCTCGGGCTGATCGTGACGAACGATAATATAATTCCAGCCGCTGTTATGAGTGTCATTGTCAACACTTTCATGGTAGCCCACCACAGTGCCCGGACGCACAGCGCGCACCAGCTCTGCCTGATCAAAACCGAAGTCCACCGCGTAGATCTGGTTATCAGAGGGGAAATGGCTCCACATGCCCATATTACCCTGCACACACATTTTGGTTTCACCGGCGGCGTAGGGTAATTTATAGGGTGAGTCGGATTTATCGGGGTACCCGTTAAAGCGGTTGGATCCGCGGGTGTACTTGCCCCCATCCGTGTCATTCTCTACCCAGCTGTAGGCGTTGATATAAAACAGGGCAAAACCTTTCAGGGTTTCCACCCCCAGGTCAATAAAAAAGTCCTTGGTACTGAACGCTGTGGCCAGCGCACTGCTTAAACAGGTACCTACCAGCCCACCGCACAATCCTGCCAGCGCACCGGCAAAACTCCATAAAAATCCGTTCACCGGGTATTTGTAGTCTTCACGGTTATAGAAATATTTCAGAAAAATAATCTGGCTGACGTAACCACCCACCCCGGCCCAGGCAGCGGTGTATTCCTTGTTGACAGGGTGACTGCTGTCATTGCCCTGGGCACCGTCAATATTGTTGATCAGGGTGAAGGTCGCCAATAAGACATCCCGTGCCATAAACAGCAGTGCATGATGGCCAAAGCGTTCCAGCACGTCATCGGCAGCCAGTATGGCCCAGAAAGCGAACTTGGCTTCGTCAGCTTCGGTTTGCCTGCCTTCCAGTGACGGCAGCAAGGTACCCACCAGCGGGAAGATCATGTTCATCCAGCCCTGGTGGCCCTGCCCCCAGCCCGCGGCCTGAACCAGATAAGAAATAAAAGGCTTCTGACCCAGACCGGCAAACCCTGTGTTGAAAACATTCCAGATGGCATGGGTAGTGGCCGTGGCATGATCACCGGTTTCGGTGGCATCCACCACATTCCAGATACATTTTCCGAACTCCGCCAGCACATAGGTCAGCTGCGCAAGAAACTCCAGGGTGTCCGCCGGAATATGCTCAAACAGAACGTACTCGGCGCCGGTTTCCGTACTGAACATCTGCGCATCTGTCCAGCTGACATCAGCACCCTCGTGAAGCACGACGTCATCACCGTAGACTGTGCGCCACACTACCTGGGTTTTGTCCGCGGTCACCCAGACCTCGTCTGACGGATTCAGTATGAGGTAATTCAGCAACATTTCGCCGAAGTTGCGACGCCGGCTCTGCAGCACCCAGCTGGCGTACCAGCAGTAACTGTCACCGCTCTCGGAAGCCTTGGCGGCACCCACGCTGTCGCCAGCCAGTTGCAGCAGATCACCAATGGAATCCGCAGCCAGCAAGACGTTTTTGATAGCGTCGGCAATCTGGTTGGCATCCTGTATCCAGCCTTCCAGGCCATTCTCCCGTAACACAGACATAATGGTGTTGGCCAGATCATTGTTGGTGTAGGCCGGAACCGACACTACCTGCTGAAGTTCCCGTTTGCTGCGGCCCAGCAGTGAGGCCGTTGCCAGACGCAGCTCCCTGTCCTCGCGGTCGGCATCCGCCGGTATCTGCCTGACGCCGGCAATAACGGTATCAAACAATGCCCAGCACCGTAACACCATGGTATCCAGGGAGAAGCCGAATTTGTTTTCGAGTATTCCCAGCAGCTGATCCAGAAGCGTGCGAATATCGTTAATGGATAAATTGGCAATCTTATCCATTAATGTCACAAACTTGTCGGCAACAAACTCAACACCGGAAGTAAAGTCATC
>JAWVYU010000435.1:0-3665 GCA_033722575.1 Ketobacteraceae bacterium
GAAAAAGTGCCCCCCAGTAACAAGGAGGCCATTGCCCGTTTCCTCAAGGCAGCGGCGAAGAACGGCATTCATGCTGAAGTGATATCTCCGGAAGGCATTCAGAATATTGCCCATTACGATGCACTCTTTATTCGTGAAACCACAGCCATTGATCACCACACTTACCGGCTGGCCTGCAAGGCGGAAAACCATGGTCTGGTGGTAATAGACGATCCGGTGTCCATATTGCGCTGTTGCAACAAGGTGTTTCTGCACGACGCGTTCAGTTACCAGAAAGTACCCAGCCTGCGGACCAAGGTGGTGAACGGTTGCTCTGAACAGGCCATAGATGATCTTGAGAACCTGTTTGGTTATCCGTTAGTGCTGAAAATGCCGGAGGGGTCATTCTCCAAGGGCGTATTCAAGGTCAAGAATCGCCGGGATCTGACGGAAAAACTTGAAGAGTTATTCCGCCACAGCGCGCTGGTACTGGCGCAGGAATTTCTGTATACGGATTTTGACTGGCGGATCGGCGTGCTTAACGGTCGGGCGATCTATGCCTGCCGTTATGAAATGGCGCGCAACCACTGGCAGATTTATAACCATGATGCGAAACGGTTTTTTTCCGGTGGCTTTGAAACCCTGCCGACCTTCGAAGTGCCCAAGTCGGTGCTGGATGCCGCGCTCAAAGCAGCGCGCATTGTGGGCGAGGGCCTGTACGGGGTGGATGTGAAAGAGCAGGACAACAAAGCGTACGTGCTGGAAGTGAACGATAACCCCAACATTGATCACAAGGTTGAAGACGCCTACCTGGGGGACGAACTTTATATGCAGATCATGTCCGAGTTCCAGCGCCGGCTGGAAGCTCGCGGCCGTTGAAAAAACTACCTGACAACCGGGGGTGGGATATGAATTAATGGTGGTGGAAACCTTTCTGGATGCAACACGATTTTTCAAAAGCGATTACCAGAAAAGTCGTCAGCAGTTTCTGGCGGCCTGCCAGAAGGTGCGTTATCTGCCTCAGGAATCCCGCAGCTGGAATCTGCCGGTTGAAGGGCCGGCGGAGCTGGCGGTGGACGCAGCTTACTTTGGTGATCCCCGGGCGGACTGCGTGCTGGTTATGATCAGCGGTACCCATGGGGTGGAAGGCTATTGCGGCAGTGCCATACAGAGTTTTCTGTTGCATGAAATCAACAACCAGACCCATCCGTTCCCCAACAAACTTGGCTTATTGATGATTCACGGCCTCAATCCCTGGGGCATGTACTGGGCCCGTCGTTGTGATCATGAGGGCATTGACCTGAACCGTAATTTTCCCGACTTTGATCAGCTGCCCACGCCGGATCCCCGGCAACAGCAGGTGTTGGCGGCATTACAGGCCGGCAGTCGTGAAGCCCGCCGTGACGCATTGCAGCAGCTGGCCCGTGGCTGGGGTCAGGAAACCTTTGAGCGGGTGCTGACGGAAGGTCAGTACGACACACCCTGGGCGCCTTTTTACGGGGGCAGAGGGCCATCATTTTCCTCCGGTGTGATTGATGAAGTGATGGCCCACTGGCAGCTGGCACAGCGGGAGCTGGTGGTCATTGATCTGCATACCGGGCTGGGGCCCTGGGCTTACGGTGAGCTGATTTCCGATCACCCCGTTGACAGTAACGCCAATCGTTTTGCCCGGCGCCTGTTCGGGCAGGCCGTGGCCAACACCTTCAGCGGCGATTCCTTTTCCCAACCCAAGCACGGTTTGCTGGATTATCGCTGGCACGAACTGATGGCACAGTCCGGTTGCTATCTGACGCTGGAGTTTGGCACCTATTCTACCGATAACCTGTTGGATGTACTCTGTGAGGAACATATTTTCTGGCGCGATCAGGCGCCGCGGAGCCTTCAGGATGACGGTTATCCGGCTGTCCGGGAGCGCATGCTGAAACATTTCTGCCCCCGGGACATGCTCTGGCAACAGGCCGCGGCCTTTAAAGCCTGGCAGGTAATGCATCGGGTTGTCGAGTTTTACTCATGAACCAGCACGATGCCAGTGAATTTCGTTTTCGTCCCGCCAGGCTCGATGATCTGAAAGCACTGGTTGCGGTCGAGCAGACCTGTTTTGTTCAGGACCGGTTGAGCAAGCGCAGCCTGCGCCGCTGGATTCAGTCACCCCACAGTATTTTTCTGGTGATCGAGGCGGATACCGGCCTGGCGGGTTACGGTCTGGTGTGGTGTCACCGGGGTACCCGTCTCGCGCGCTTGTATTCCCTGGCGGTGCTGCCGCAGATGCGCGGTCATGGTCTGGCGAAAAAGGTATTGCTTGAACTGGAAAAGCGCTCGGCAAAACAGGGGCATCTGTTTATGCGTCTTGAGGTGGCAAAAAACAATACATCCGCGATCCGGCTGTATGAATCCCTGGGTTATCGCACCTTTGGTGAGTATTCCGATTATTACGATGATCACACCGATGCGCTGCGGATGCAGAAAACCATTCGCCAGGTTCCGGAACAGCAGATCCACCAGCGGGCTACGCCCTGGTATCAGCAAACCACAGAGTTTACCTGCGGGCCGGCGGCGCTGATGATGGCCATGGCCAGCCTTGATCCGGATGTGCCACTCTGTCAGCCACTGGAGCTGGATATCTGGCGCGATGCCACCACCATCTTCATGACCTCAGGACACGGTGGATGCCACCCGGTGGGGCTGGCACTGGCGGCCCGGTCCCACGGGTTTGATGCCCGTGTTTATCTCAATACCCGCAACACGCTGTTTGTGGACGGTGTCCGCTCGGAAAACAAGAAACAGATCCTGGGCGTTGTACATCAGGGTTTTCTGGAAAAAGCGCAGGAACAGGATGTTGAGATTGTTTACGAGGATATTTCCCAGGCGCAGGTGGCTGCCTGGTTGCACCAGGGCTATGCTGTGCTGATTCTTATCAGTACCTTTCGCCTGGATGGAAAAAAAGCGCCTCACTGGGTTACGGTAACCGGAGTAGATGATCAGTGTTTTTACGTGCATGACCCTGATCTGGATACCGCTGGCGTGGATACTTACGCCCAGCGTTCCATAGACTGTCAGCACCTGCCCATTGCCCGTGAGGATTTTGACAAAATGTCTGCATTCGGCTCCGGCCGGTTGCGTACCGCAGTTGCGATTCGAAAGCCGTTAGAAGAGGCGGTTAAAAAACAGTGAGCGATACAAACGAAACAATCGGTTTGCACAGGATCAGTGTGGACCTGTTAGGACGGGATCTGGATAAATCCAAAGTGGAGCCGGTACTGATCCATCAACTGGGTGCAGTGCGCTACCGGGATGCCTTCCTGTTCCGGCGTCCCCGGGGAGAAGTCTGGTTTTTTGAATACGGGGTTATGGTGAGCTGGGATCTGCCGGAAGATGACCGGCTACAGCTTTGCCATCAATTGAAGGCGGTGCTGAATGATGCCAGTGGTCAGCAGTTTTATGAGCAGTATCATTATCAGGTGAAACCGGAGCAGACATTCAGAATACATCATGATGTACTGACCCTGACCGACGAAGAGCCCCTGGTACGCCTGGCCCTGAGCCACGGTTTCGCCCAGTCCATCAAACTGGAATTTTTTGAGGACAAGGCGCGCCAGGTGATTCAGGAAAACCGCTACCTTTCCAAAACCCTGGCAGCCACCGGAAAAATTCCCCTGAACCGTCGTGACCTGGCGCGGCTGCGGGGA
>JAWVYU010000436.1:0-3644 GCA_033722575.1 Ketobacteraceae bacterium
ACTGGGCCCGGAAAATCGGCATTGTCGCATTGAAGGCTGATCGAATCGGACCGCGTAGGTACGAGTGTTGGCTCTGTGATCTGGTCCCCTTTTACAGAACCTTCGTTACCTTCTGGGCCCTCCGAGTTCACTGGTTCACCGCCGCTTGAAGAATCCGAACCTCCACAGCCTGAAAGCGATAATAGAAGAGCCAAAAGAAGAAGATTCTTACTCACGGTGCGCATCCTGATTGTTATTGTCGTGCGGCAGAATTGACTGGGGAACGCCCAGAAATTGATCAGTGATTATCAAGCCTTGTCGGGGATTATGGATGGGCTTAAGGGGCCAGGATTTTGGGGGCGCTTCTAACCCTGCTCATACTCCCTAACGAGCTCCTGCAGAAAATAAAGACCGGCGGAACTCAGGAAGCAGCGACCTGCACCTGAACGAAACAGAAGATTGCGCTTATCGAGATAATCCAACGCTTCGGGAAAGCCTTTTTCAAAGCGCGCAGCCCTCAGAATTTCCTGATACTCCTCATCACTGGCCAAAGCGGCAAGGTCTCGCTCATTCAATCCGGCATCGGGGCGGCCAAGATAATCCAGATCCCGGCCACTGCGCGCAAAATAACGCCCGATCAGCAGCAGTATTACCTGCACCCGGAAGGCGTTCTCATCGTGCTCCTCGCTCTCGTCATCACTGCTTTCCTTAAGAAAGAAAAACGCGCCGGTTTCGTTGAACACCAGCTCGCTGCCGAGATGCTCGTAAAAGTTCCGAAAGTGGGAAAGGTGATTGTACAGCAGGTTATACAGCGGATTGGCTCGCAGTTCGGACCGGTTGCTGTCCCAGATATCGCGCACAATTACCCGGCCGGCCTGGAATTCCCGGTAAATAGCGGCACTTTGGGCGGGCAAGATCTGGTCGAAAGTGCTCGAAGCTTGTGAATTGTCCACGGTATTGGTGGCTTCCATAGCGTCAGAAAATTCAGGCATGGTAATGCTCTTCTTGGTGAACCGGCTCATCTGTTTCCAGACGACGTTTGCGGTAGACAAACTGCTCGTTGGCGGGTGACTGCTCCAGGATCCGGAATCGGTTGGTGGTGACAACCTGCAGGCCCTCCGGAGGCGAGTTTACCAGCCGGTTCAGAGCCGCCAGCAAATCCGGAAAGCGGTAGCCGGGGATAAAGCCATCCAGACGGCCGTGCAGCTCCCGCACCAGGTCCGTGGTGGGTCGTAACTCCAGGCTTTCCAGCCATTGATAGAGCTGATTGATGCGCTGAACATCAATGCGGGTGCCCCGGCCGCTTCCGTCCACTTCCTGCAGTACCGGCACCTCGGCCCTTCGGCGAAGATCGTTCAGCCGCAGCTCCAGTTCACTGAACAGCAACTGATAGTAGCTGGACGAATTACCGAAGGCATAGTGTTTCGGGCGTTGCTGGGCCCTCAAACCCACCAGGAAACCGGTACCGCGAGCAAAGTCGCCACCTTCCAGCCATTTTCGTTTAAGGCTGAGGGTCTCGGTTTCGCCTTTGAGTTCCTGCAGTTTGCCGTAGAAATGCTCCATGGCGTTGTACTGGACCATCCCCTGGCGAGTCTTGCGCAGAAAGTGCTCCACTTCCTGGGCTACCGCCTGAATGGGTTTGTAAAGAGCATTCAAGCTGATGGAGGAACGGAACAACTGGTCCGCCAGGTGATGATCACCATGGCTTTCCAGCAGCCGAACCATCGCCTCCAGGGTCTCGAACAGGTTGCTGCCATCGGGCAGGCGGGTGTCGGGGTTCAGGAACACCAGGGTCGGTTTGATATGGCGCTCGTACAGCGTCACGATCTGCTCAAACAGATTCTGGCGGAATTCCAGGTATTTCTCCGGCGCCCGACTGGCGTCGCCGGACAGGTCCGCGAGCTGGGCACTGATGGTCTGCATCCGCAGGACATTCTGGCGCAACAGGCCGATGAGTTGGCTGACACGCTCGTTCAGGTCGTCCCGCAGTTCGGTGTAATCCGGGTCCGCGTCACTGAAGCTGCTGGTTTCCAGACGATTGCGCACATCCCGCAGGGTCACCAGATGACCCCGCAGGCGGGCATCGGTCAGCTCCTGGTACAAAGAAGCGTTACAGGCCCGCATCAGGTTGATCAGGGCATCCTGGAACACCAGGCGACGCTCACCCTCGGCCTTGATGATGTCGATCACCAGGCCGCTGCGGAACAGGTTGTCGGTATTCAAGGCAAGCCGCACCCGGTCCCGATCAGCATTGCCAAGGGTCCGGGTATAGTCCATCACCTCGGCCACCAGATCACTCTCGCGAATATACCGGGCTTCGTTCCGGTCCATCCGTTCGATCATCCTGAACAGGATCTTTGGGTGCTCAAACAGAAGCCGGGTGGTGTCCAGGGTGCTGAAGCGTTTACTCATCCACCGGCTCCAGCAGACTATTTTGGGTCTGATCGCCCCAATGGCTCACGGCTTCACCATTGGTAAAACCTTCGGCGCCACCCCAGAACACCAGGGCGCGCTGCGGGCTGTAGGGGCGTGACGTGCGCATCTGCCCCACTTCCAGGTGCCGGCCGATCAGATAGATCACTTCCGCGCTGGCACTGTGGGTGGCAGCGGAGAACAGATTGAAGCCCTGCTTGCGCAGACGTTCCAGCAGCGATGGCATCTGGCTGATGTCCACGCTTGCCAGCTCGTCCAGCACCATGGGGAACGACAGATGCACGCCCGGATACAACACTCGTTTTAGCAGCCGGTATACCAGTTCCAGATTAATGAGCGCCGTGGTGGAGGTGGACTGACCCTTCTTATCCAGGTTAGCGGCGTTTTCCTTGCGGGTGCGGTAGGAAATACCGGTGATTACCTTGTCCATAGTCAGGTGCTTGCTACCGCCCTGCTCCCCGAAAAAGTCCGCCACAAACACCCGCAAACGGTCATAGAACGCGTCCGACTGTAGCTGGTTGCCATAAGGATCGATGTTGTTGGCTTCTTCCACCAGATTGCGAAATTTCGGATCGGTATGGATATCCACGCGGATTTCCACCAGATCGTTGATGCGCACGCCATCCAGCTCTCGGTTGAGCTGAGCTTCAAATCGGGCAATGTGCTCGTGGTTGGATTTCAGGGCCTGTCGGTAGCTGGCAACTGTCTCGTTATGGATCCCAACCTGCTGCTCCAGCACATTCCAGCGCTCAACCATGCCAGCAAACAGATCCGACAGACTCTTGAACGTTTCCCGAATAACCAAAGATGTCGGACTATCTTTTTGTAGCTCGCCGTCACTATCTGAATGGATGCCCAAGAACACAAACTGGTTCAGACAATCGAGGATGGCGCGGCGGCGTTTCTCCAGGTCGTCCAGCTGAGTTTCCAGGTCATCAAATGAGGCGGCGGAAACGCGCTCAATGTCTAACGGCTTCTCGGCCTCCAGCTCTTTAAGGTGCGGGAACCGATGCTCCACCGTGCCCACGCTTTTGCTGAGGCCCGCCAGTTCCCGTTCCCTTTCTTCGATACGATCTTTCTCGGCCTTGGCTTTGGCGACTTTCTGTTGCACGGCATCCTGCTTTTCCTGCTCCAGCCGGGCCTGCTCTTCCAGTTTGGCCAGTTGCTCTTCCGCCGCCTGTTTTTCCTCGGTGGCATCCCGCAGAGTGGTGGCTGCCGCGGGGTAACGCCTC
>JAWVYU010000437.1:0-3638 GCA_033722575.1 Ketobacteraceae bacterium
CCGTTACTCGCATCCTGAATAACACCCGGAATACCGCCCACGGCTGCCGCCACCACAGGTACGCCGTTGGCCATGGCCTCCAGCATGGTCATGGGGACGCCTTCGGTAACGGAGGTGAGCATCACCATATCCACCGCCGGCAGTAGCTGGTCCATGTTACTGATAAAGCCCAGGCAAATGATCTTGTCCTGCAGATGCATGCGGCTGATAGCCTGCTGCACTTCTTCTGCCTGAGGTCCGTCGCCTGCTATCACGCCTATGGTGTCGGGATCTGTCTTTACCAGTTCGGCAATGGCATCCACAAAGAGCAGCGGGGCTTTTTCCTCGCTGAGCCGGCCGGCAAAAAGTATCCGGCGTTTTCCGGCCGGCAAAGGGAATCGCTCTTTGTCTGATGGCTTACCGGGTAGCGACGGCTGCCGTTCTGGTAATGCCACGGCATTTTTTACGATAGTAATGCGATTCTGATGAACGCCGAAATCACGATAGATCCGGGCAATATCCTCAGATACTGCAATGACGCTGTCGATGCTGGCCCAGCGGCAGCAGGCCTTGTCTATCCAGTTGTACACTCTGGACTTGAGATTTCTTTCCGTGAAGCCATGCTGGGTCACAATAACCTGGCAGTCCGAGAGCCACTTGAACAGGACGGCGATCACGATCTCCTTGTAACCATGGGCATGCACTATCAGTTTGTTATGGCAGCGGGAGAGTTCGCGCAGTTGTTTAAGGGCAAGCGGAAGGCTGTTGGGAATGCTCACAAAAGAGCATGTGCTGTTTTTGCGCACCTGCTGCGAAAAGGTGCTCAGATCTGCCGCCGGTGGCGCCAGGCAGAGCACCTGCATATCCACACCTGTAAAGGTCTGTGCAATGTTGGCGACAACCCGCTCCGCCCCGTAGAAACCCGACGAGCAGATCAGGTGTACCACCAGCGGCTTTACTGGATCAGCCATTTCCACAGCTCCGCCGGTCGAATCCCGAAAGGCACTTTTTCCTCATCGGGATTCAGATCGTCGAACACGGCGATCGTGGGTATATCCAGGTATGAGGGAACCTGTTCAGGATAACGGAAGCGGTGATCAAAAACCTCGCGGATCAGGCCCAGTGTCAGGGCAATAAAACCACTGGTAATCAATGCCAGAATCAGCACCAGAAGTTTTTTGGGTGAGCTGGGCTCCAGGGGCAGCAGCGCCTCACTGAGAATACGCACATTGGACAGGTCGCCCAGATCGGCTATCCGCTCCGAACGCTTTTCTTCGTATTGCTGGCTGTAGCGGAAATAGGCATCGTTCACCGCGCTTAGCTCGGTGATGATTTCGGCTTCCTGAGCCGCCACTTCTTTCAGGATTCTTGCCCTGTTCCTGAATTCCCGGATCCTGGTTTCCTTGTTTTCAATAACAGTATCCAGCACCCGCAGGGCTTCTGACCTTTCCAGAATGCGGTTGTTGACCAGCACAATCAGCCGTTTCTTTTCTTCCTTCAACTGGTTGAAAGGCTTGGTAACCTTGGCGCTGTCCTGGCGGAAGGACAGGCGTGCGGTAGCATATTCGGATTGCAGGTTGGCGATCTTCTGAATCTGCTGCTTCATTTCACTGTCAACATAGAAGTCGCTGTTCATGGACCCGGTGCCGCCAAAGGAATAGGGAAAGGAGATCTTGGTGATCTCGGTTTCCTTGAGTTTTTCCAGCTGTTCTTTCAGGTAGGTGAGCCAGGCATTTGCCTCAAGACGGTTATCCTTCAGGTCGTGGAGTTCATTCTCCTCCTGGTTGATGCTTTCCAGAGTCAGAGCGAGCTCATCCCGTGGATTACTGACATCGTACTGGTTAAAAAGAACCACCTTTCGCTGTTCCAGCTCTTTCAGGCGGTCTTTATAGATGTTCTTCTTTTGCAGAAAAAAATCTTCCGGTGCTTCGTTCAGAATAAGTTCGTTACGTTTTCTGATGTAGTTGGCCATGAGCCGGTTCACGAAATGCTGCGCCATCTCCGGGTTCTTGGCTTCATAATTCACTGTCAGCACGTTGGAACCCGGCAGTGTGGCCACTTCCAGGCTGTCCAGAGCGATCTTGGTCAGCTCCTCCACTTCCGGATCCCAGCTGCTGTCCTCGTCTTCACTGAACAGGTTTTTGATGGGGCTTATCACATATTCACGCAGGGGAATCTTTACCCACCGGTCCAGGGGAGTGTATTCAATATACATCAGCCCCTCCTCATGCAGCTCCTTGACGGTTTTCCTGATGAGGGGCAAGGAGCGGATGATGTTGTTCTCGGTTTCCATGTCGGTAAGGCTCACCGGAATATAGCGTGAACCGGTGCCGCCAATCATGTCGCCGGTGATACCCTGCTGGATTTTCTTGGAGAGCACCACGATTTCGCCGGTCAGGGTATAAACCTTGGGTACAAAAAACGGAATCAGCAACGAAAGCGCGGCACACAGGATAAACACCCGCTTTATGAATGGCAGATTGGCAAAGAAAATTCCCAGAATTTCCCGGAAATAGCCCTGTTCTCGCGTAATGCTCATTAAGCTGCCTTTACGGTTGTTGTTGCTGCTGATCGACGAACTCGGTTCTGTTGTCGTCCAGTCGGTAGGAGTACGTCAGGCCAATGCCTCTGAAGAGCAGGATTTCCGAAACACTGCGCATAACCTGTGCGGTGCTGCTCAAACGGTTGCGTGGAATATAAACCATATCTTCCGGCGACAGCATGGCAGTGAATGCCTTGCTTTTGCCGTTGAGGACATCCTCAAAATCGTAAACCTGGGCAACGATTTCATCGTTTTCCCGGGTCATGGCCACCACGGTGCTGAGTTCAGCTTCGTTGCTGGGGCCGCCTGCCATGGCCACCGCCTGGAACAGTGATACTGCGCCGGTTACCTGGTGCCCGCCCGGATTGCGTACTTCGCCGAATATATAAACCTGGCGTGGGTGACTCTTCTGCAACAGCACATCAACGCTCATGCCGCTGGCCACCTTGGCATAGCGCTCGTTGGCTTCAGCCCTGACTTCGGCGATGGATTTGTTTTTTACATCCAGTTCACCCACCATGGGCAGGGAGATTTTCGAGTCTCCGCGAACGGTGATCAGGCGGGCCTGACCCATATTGGGATGATCGAGGGAGGAACGGATTTCCTTGAGGTGTACCTGATATTCCACCAGGGACACAAAAAAGGACGGATCTTTCAGAATAGGCCGGTACATTCTGGTGAGTGTGTTCTTCAGTTCGTTGACTGACTTGCCTGCAGCCTTTACATCGCCAACAAAGGGGAGCGAAATAAAGCCGTCGGGCCTGACCTGATGAATATCGTCATACTCAGAGGCATTAAGAAACTTGACACTGAGCCTGTCGTGGGGTGCTATCAGATACACACCTTCCGTTATGGTGTCGAAATGATAGAGCACATCCAGCACATCATCTGGCTGCAGCTTGTAATCGTTATCCACTTCAGCGGTGCCTTTCTGAGCACCAAAATGCTGTAAGGGAACGGTGAAATTTTCTTTCCTTGGTAATGTCCCGCAACTGGCCAGAATACAGCACAGAAGGACCAAAAAGACTCGGTTCATCAGATTCTTCCTTTGCTAGAGCAGGTCATACACCCACTGGGGAACATAATAGCGGCGTTTGTTAAAGATAGCACCGATGAC
>JAWVYU010000438.1:0-3635 GCA_033722575.1 Ketobacteraceae bacterium
ACCAGGGGATTATCAGGCTTCGGGAACAGCACCCCGCCAAATGTGACTCACCGTTCACCAGCTGGACCCGGGTATAAAAAAAGCCCACTGTTACCAGTGGGCTTTTCGGGTGTTTGGTGGGCCGTGCTGGACTCGAACCAGCGACCAATTGGTTAAAAGCCAACTGCTCTACCAACTGAGCTAACGGCCCCGAACGGGTGCGTATATTACCGATTTAAAAAATGAGCACAAGCTTTTTTTGTAACTTTATTGTCTTGATTTTTAAATTAATTTTCCCGGCCAGCCAGTTACGCTTGCTGGTAGCGGGTGGGATCCTGCACCCCCGCCGCCAGAAAACCTTCGCGACGCAAACGGCAGCTGTCACAGCGGCCACAGGCCCTCCCCTGTTCATCAGCCTGATAGCAGGAGACCGTCAGAGAATAATCGACGCCTAACTCATTGCCACGCCGGATAATATCCGCCTTGGACAGGTTAATCAGCGGTGTCCGGATTTCGAGGTTGTGCTGCTCTACTCCTTTCCGGGTGGCCAGATTGGCCATGGCCTGGAACGCCTGAATAAACTCGGGCCGGCAGTCAGGGTAACCGGAATAATCCACGGCATTCACACCAATATAGATATTATCCGCATCCAGCACCTCAGCCCATCCCAGAGCCAGCGAGAGAAACACCGTGTTGCGGGCGGGCACGTAGGTGACCGGAATCCCTTCGGAGGGGCCTTCCGGCACATCAATGGCCCCGTCAGTTAACGCCGACCCCCCGATAGTACCCATGTCCAGCTTCACCACCTTGTGCTCTCTGACACCAAAAGCGGCGGCCACCCGTGCTGCGGCCGCCAGCTCGGCGTAATGGCGCTGCCCATAGTCAAAACTCATGGCATACAGCTCATGGCCCTGCTCACGGGCGATAGCCAGACAGGTAGCCGAATCCAGACCGCCGGATACCAATACCACTGCTTTGCTGTTTTCGGATTCCATGGACCAGGCTGCTCCTTTTGTCTCCTTCAGGGGCCGGCTACCGCCCCGGTTCGTCAGCCCACAGCATCTTGTGGAGCTGTATCTGAAAGCGCACGTTCAGCCGGTCGGCCAAAATCCATTCCGCCAGTTCGGTGGCGGGTTGCTGACCATGACTGGGCGAAAACAACACCTCTCCGGCCCGCTCCAGCAACCGGTATTCGTCGGTTTTAAACCGGGACCAGTCGTAATCACTGCGGCTGCAGATAACAAATTTTACCTGATCCTTGGCTTTCAGGAGGGCCAGGTTCTCATACAGGTTCCGGTGACATTCGCCCGAATCAGGGGTTTTCAGATCTAGCACCACACTGACGCGGGAATCCACATCACCGATCGGCATGGCGCCACTGGTTTCCAGCGATACCTGATAACCGGCATCACAGAGCGCCTGAAGCAGCTCAATGCATACCGGCTGGGCCAGTGGCTCACCGCCGGTTACGGTCACATGGGGCGTGCCCCACTGAGCCACTTCCTCCAGTATTTGCCCGATCTCATACAGTGAACCACCGGAAAAGGAATAGGTGGTATCGCAGTACTGGCAGCGCAAAGGGCAACCCGTGAGTCGCACGAAAACCGTGGGTAAACCCACGGTACGGGCCTCGCCCTGCAGTGAATAGAAAATTTCGGTGATTCTGACGCTGGCCAAGCGATACCACTCCGGTAAAACAATGGGAGAACAGCTGAAGGGCCGCAATCTTACTAGATAACCTGTGCCTTGGCCAATAGCTGATCAATATGCGACCGGAATCACCGGTGTAAACGACAGCTGTGAACTACAACCGCAAATTACAGCTGCGTCAGTAGCTGCTTGGCCAGTTTGGCCGCCTGGCGCGTTGGGTAATCGGCAATTACCTTTTCAAGGGTAACCCTGGCTTTGGTTTTTTCACCCTGAAGATTGTAAAGCATACCCAGCTTATAGAGCGCGTCGGGAATTTTCTGATGATCCTTGAAATCTTTCAGCAGCGTGATCAGGTGCTTTTTCGCCGTTTCGTAGTCGGGAGGCGTGAGTGCCATGTACAGCTCCCCAAGCCAGTACTGGGCGTTGGGCAGGTACTCACTTTGCGGTGCCTTTTCTACAACCTGTTCCAACAGGCCAATGGCATCCTTGAATTTACGCTCTCGCATCAGAGCGATGGCATCATTGTAGGCTTTCTTGTCATCGAAGTTGGCTGATGCCGCTGGTACAGCAGACTGGCTATCGGCGGGTTGTTCGGTGGTCGCAGAGGCAGGTGAACTCTTCAGCTGGTTAATGCGATGATCCAGATCCAGATAGCGCTGCCTTTGCTGATCCTTGAGCTGGTTAATCTGATAAGCCTGCTGCTCCACCATGCCCCGCAGTTCGGACATTTCCTGCTGCAGCTGCTGGAGCTGGTTGTACAGTTCCCACTGCACATTAGAGGGCACCGCTGGCTGACTTGGCTGGGGCGCAGGGGTTGCGGAGGGGTTTTGCGGGGTCTGGGCAGGTGGAACGTATTGACCAGCCTGAGGGTATTCGACGCCTGATGGCGCCGCTTCCCGTTGCTCGATCGGTAAGGGACGGTACTCGGGAGCGGCAACCGCAGAGGTTGCCGCAACCAGTACAAGCGGTACTAAAAACTGCTTCATCAATTAGTATTTGATTTCAACGCGACGGTTTTTAGCCCAGGCTGCTTCGTTGTGACCTTCTGCCACCGGGCGCTCTTCGCCGTAACTTACTACCTGAAGTTGAGAGCTGGAAGCACCGTTCGCAGTCAGGTAGTTGGCAACTGAGTTGGCACGACGCTCACCCAGGGCCAGGTTGTACTCGCGGGTTCCGCGCTCATCCGCGTGCCCCTCGAGACGTGCTGTAACGGAAGGATTGGCGGACAGATAGGCTGCGTGGGCTTTCAGCACGTCGTAGGCATCCGGGCGGATGGTGGATTTATCAAAGTCAAAATAAACCGTGGTGGCTTTCATCGCCATTTCTTTGAGCTTGTTCTTCTTGCTGTCCACTTGAGTGGACATGCCATCAACAGAGTCATCACCCGCACCATAAGTCGTATCAGTGGTTGATGTGTCAGTTGTCATTTGATCGGTGGAAGTGTCTGCACTGTCAGCGGAGGTGTCCTCCGGCGTGGTTGAACAGCCTGCAAGTGTTGCTGCTGCCATCAGTGCGATAAGGTGCTTACGGGTGAATATTGACATTGATTTAACTCCTAACTTTTGAACGCATGGCGAATTTATAATAGTTTACGTGGGTTTTTTCAAATTTTACGTGATCTTGCTTAAAGAAATGGCGACCAGGCCGGTTCTCTGACGTCTCCGCGACTGGAAGGCAATTGAACTTTGACTCTTCCATCCACAGACACTGCCGCTAACACACCACGGTTGCCTTTCTGTGTTGCATAAATAACCATCACACCATTGGGCGAGATGCTGGGTGACTCATCCAGATCGGTATCGGTCAGGATGTTCACTGTTCCCCTCACCAAGTCCTGAACAGCGATATGATAGCGTCCCTGGTGCAGGTGAGCCATCACCAAATAGCGCCCGTCGGATGTTAACGAACCCCGGGCGTTCTCTTTGCCTTCGAACGTCACCCGCTGAACCCGGCCGGAAGACAGCTCCATCCGATAGATCTGGGGCCTGCCACCACGATCGGAGGTA
>JAWVYU010000439.1:0-3628 GCA_033722575.1 Ketobacteraceae bacterium
CCACTTTGCAGGAACACCAGCACGGCAAAGATCGGCTGGGCAATAAACCAGAGCCAACCGTAATCCACCGTCATATTCAGGCCCGGGCTGATGGACTCCAGCACGTCCTGATCCTTGGGCCCCATATACAGCTCTGCATACAGCACGGATTGCTGCTCCGGTTGTACTTTTTCAGCCGGGGAAACAAATCTCAGCAGGTATTCGTTCTTGTTCGGCAAGTAAACCGTGCTGTAGGTGTTCTTTTCCACCGGATCGGGAATCCAGGCAGAAACAAAATAGTGCTGCAGCAGGGCAATCCATCCACCTTGCTGCTGCATCTTGATCGGCTCTTCGCGAATATCCTCAAAGTCGATCTTGTTGAAGGGCTTTTCTTCCGTCCAGTAAGCGCCGCCCAGGTAAGTGGGCATGGGCACAAACCCGGCATTGTTCATGGAAGGATCATCCGTGCCGTCACGACGCAGCTGGCCATAGAGCGCGCCCTGCCATACCTCGCTACCATTATTGATAATGATGTGGGAGATACGAACCAGGTAACTGTCACGGGTGAAGGTATAACGCTTGATGATCTTGACGTTGCCTTCCTGATAAAGCGTCAGGTCAACGTTCAGCTCGCTGGCTGGCGGTGACAGGGTGTAGGTGGACTGCTCACTGCTCCAGGTGGGGCGTCCATCCTGGGTGTCAGTACCGTTCTTGCCGACCAGCCCGGTCTGCGCGATGTAGGTACGCAGCGCACTCTGCTCCAGCAGGGTCATGGGAATATCTGGCGTGGCCGCACTGCGGGGATACTGGGGCAGCTCTACATGGGTAATATCGCCGCCGCGACGATCAATCACCGCCGTCATTACATCCGTCTTGACCAGCACTTCCATGTTGGCACTGGTGGTGGTCGGTGTGGTGTCGGCTTCCGGCAGGGATGCGGTATCGCCAGCTGCGGGAATATCCTGTTCGGACGGCACGGCCCCGGCTTCCTGGGCGGTTACAGTCTCATCATTGGCCTCAGGAATATCTGCGGCGGGCTGCTGCTGGCTGGCAACCGAGGATGGGGCTTCCGGCAGGTCCGAATAGTCTCGCTGCCATGCGAGGATCATCATGTAGGTGACAACTGCGATTGCGGTCAGCACCAGGGCACGCTGGATTTCCATAAGCGGGGTATTCACCTTGGGGAGAATAAAGCGGCGGCAGTTTCTCAGGCTTGGCTACGCTTGGCAAGCAGCTTGTCCCACAGCTCCTCCAGGACCTGGCGAACCTGGACCTTCTGCGGCCGTGGCCAGGGTTGCCGCACCAGCACGATGATATCCAGACCGCTCAGGGCTTGCTGCCGGTGGCGGAAGGTCTCCCGGGCCTGGCGTTTGATCAGGTTACGGCGCACGGCCAGACGGACGCGACGGCGCCCCACCACCAGACCCAATCGGGCTTCGGAGAGCAGGTTGGCCCGAGCCAACAGCAACAGCGGGCCTGACCCGACACGATAATCCGGTGATTTGAATACGGGCTGGAACTGATCTTCAGAAAGGAGGCGGTGCGATCGGAGAAACGGCTGTCGCGTCACCCGGACAGGCAGGAAGAAAACGGCCGGCGTTATACCGCCAGCCGCTTGCGACCCTTGGCACGACGGCGAGCCAGTACCTGGCGGCCGTTCTTGGTGGCCATGCGCGCACGGAAGCCGTGGGTGCGCTTGCGCTTCAGATTGCTCGGCTGGAATGTCCGCTTCATGGTGTTCTTCCTGCTTTCAGGCCTGGAAAGGGCGGCAATTCTATGGCCCTGCCTGGCGGCTGTCAATGAACATGAACCCGGTATTGCATGGGTTTATTTTTCCAGCGGTTGGTCAGCGTTGCTTGTTGTCGTGGCGCAGGTCGGGTGGCACCGGAAAAATATTTTTTGTCGTCGACGGGGCAGAGTTTTCGCAGTAAGTCAGGTTTTTAGTAATTAAAAGAAAAATATTTAAGTGTTTTTTGTTGTTATTGTTATATAGGGCGCGCATTTCTGTGGATAATACGAAATATTATATATATATCAATTGGTTGTGAGAATTATAAGTGTCACTCACCTCTGTGGATAAGGCCCGTGAAACCGCCGTGGAGCCGGGACAATCCGGTGGTTAAATAGTAAACAGCCGTTTCATCCCCGCTCCCTCCCCACCCTGTGGCGGCGTGTTTTCACAAGGTTATCCACAGTTTGTGAGCGTTCCGGGAGGGGGTGTGGATCACTGGTTAAGCCGGGTCTTGGAGTATAGAATCGATCCCTTATTGCATGCATTCCCGACCAAGGCTGGATCGTGTCAGAAGAACTCTGGAACCGTTGCTTGTCGCGCCTCGAAGCGGAACTGCCTTCCCAGCAGTTCAACATGTGGATTCGTCCGCTTCAGGCTGTGGTGGACAGCGCGGAGTCAGTGCTGACCCTGTATGCGCCCAATCGCTTTGTGGTGGACTGGGTGCGGGACAAGTACCTGGAGCAGATCGAGGTGCTGATGACAGAGCTGGGCGGCCAGTCTTCCCAGGTGAAGCTGGAAGTGGGCTCGTCCCGGCCCATCAGTGCGGAAATGCTGACGCCGCGGCAGACGCCGGCCGCGCCCGCAGGTGGCCCAGCCCCCGTGCCAGAACCGAGGAAAACGGCGGCCCCTGCCCCGGCAGAGGCGCCCGCCCGTCATCGCAGCAACCTGATTCCGGCCTATCTGTTCGAGAGTTTCGTGGAAGGGAAATCGAACCGCATGGCCAGCGCCGCCGCCCAGCAGGTGGCGGAGAATCCGGGCAGCCACGGCTATAACCCGTTGCTCTTCTATGGTGGTGTGGGGCTCGGCAAGACCCATCTCATGCACGCAGTGGGTAACTTCATCCAGCAGCGCAATCCCAATGCCAAGGTGGTTTATCTGCACTCAGAGCGCTTTGTGCAGGATATGGTCAGTGCCCTGCGTAACAAGACCATTAACGAGTTCAAGCGGTTCTACCGTTCCCTGGATGCGCTCCTGATTGATGACATCCAGTTTTTTGCCGGCAAGGAGCAGTCCCAGGAAGAGTTCTTCCACACCTTTAATTCCTTGCTAGAAAACAATCAGCAGATCATTCTCACCTGCGACAAATACCCCAAGGAAATTGAGGGGCTCGAGGAACGCCTTAAATCCCGCTTTGGCTGGGGTCTGTCACAGCCGCTGGAGCCGCCGGAGCTGGAAACCCGGGTGGCGATTCTGAAGAAGAAGGCGGAGGAATCCAGCATTGATCTGCCCAGTGAATCCGCCTTCTTTATTGCCCAGCGGATCCGCTCCAATGTGCGCGAGCTGGAGGGCGCGTTGCGCCGCGTCATCGCCCACGTGCAATTCACCGGGGAACAGGTGGACATCGGCCTGGTGAAGGATGCGCTGAAGGATTTGCTGGCCAGCCATGCCCGGCAGGTGAGCGTGGATAATATCCAGCGGGTGGTGGCTGAATACTACAACATCAAGATAGCGGATCTGTTGTCGCCGCGGCGCAGCCGGTCTGTGACCCGGCCAAGGCAGGTGGCCATGGCACTGGCCAAGGAATTGACCAGCCACAGCTATCCGGAGATCGGTGACGGCTTCGGCGGGCGCGATCATACGACCGTCATGCATGGCTGCAAAAAAGTGCTGGAACTGAGAGACGTGGACCCGGATTTC
>JAWVYU010000440.1:0-3610 GCA_033722575.1 Ketobacteraceae bacterium
CCTGGACGACAAGTTTGGCAGCGACGTGGTTACTGAAGCCATACCCGCCCATGGCATAAAATGGATTCAGTTAAAAAGCTATCCCACCGGGCCAAGAATCACCATGGGGCAAATCAACCAGGTTCCCGACGAGGCAACGCAATGGCAAACGTTGTGGAGCTCCCCGGGTGAGCACCGTGAAGCATTGATGCAAACCCTGTCTGATGCTGACGCCATTCTGAAGCAATTACAGTCACAACTGGATCGGTACCTGGAACAGGAAAAAAAGAAAGGCCTGCCACTGCCGGAGGATTTGTTCATCCCTATCGCCATCGAATCCGACAAGCCCGCTGTTTTTCGCTTTACCGACCTGGAAATAGGCTACAGCCTTATCAAGAATCAGTGGGATCACTGGACGGACGAACAGAGAAAAGCCGGTAAGGAAACCCTTCATTTTGATGGTGCATCACTGAAGAGCCATTCACTCAAACTGATGTTCCCTGCTGAAGCACAGGTTAACAAGGCGCTGATCACAATCAGCAGGGATGTGAGTGAGATTTCGGGTTTCGCTGCCGGTGCACTGGACGCCGATCTGAATCAGGCAACAGGTATACAGGCAGGCCAGCAAACCATCGTGGCCAAGCGTCTGGAACTGACGCAGCCACAACAGGTTAACCAGGTTGCGCTGGCGTTATTGCCCGTTACGGATAAGGCCAGCCTCAATATCCGGCTAGTTGCGGATCAAAACGGCACGCCCGCCGGTGCCATTCTGGCGGAAGGGCGTCTGCAGTTTGATCACGTCAATGTCCGACAATGGCTAATTGCAAAGCTGGATACATCAGTGCTGTTGGATAGCGGTAGCTACTGGTTAACCCTGGCCCTGGGAGAGGGGGCTGTGGTCTGGCTTGGCAGCCAAACCCAGGGAGTTAGTGTTGTAGAAAGTCATCATCACCGCAGGCAAATCAGGCATATTGATTTACTATGTGAGATCGGGCAGACGCTGGGTGCCCCGGCAGCTGCTTCCTATGGCAATCTGTCCTTCCGGTTTGACAGCACCGTCCAGGCAATTGCGGGTGATCAGGTGGATGTTACTGGCCAGTTTGAAACGTTGCCGGAAACCATTCAGTTGATCAGCGGAGAGCAGGGGCGTATTGTTTTATATCCGCCTGAGATTGAATACTCATAATAACTTTTACAATCCGGGCGGTTAAAGGATGCAATAAAATGGAAAATGATGATTCTGCCGCACAGGATGAGCTGGTGAGCTTCGAGGAAGCAGAGAATATTGTTATCAACCGCGGCTGCGTGAAGTTTGGTAATTCGGTTTATCAGTTATGTAACGTCACGGGTTTTACGGTTGGAGAATTCAGAAAAGCGGACTTTCCTCTCAAAAAATTCATGATGGTTCTGTTCCCCGGTATTCTCTTGCTACCACTTGGAGTAGGTGTGGTGTTTTTGTTGTGGGCCTGTCTGATATACAGAAAATACAATAAAATAAAACAGGTTTATGGCTTGGTCATAGAGTTGAATTCAGGCCATAAAAAGGTTTTTGCAAGCGCCGAAAAAGACTTCCTGCTAAAGATAATCAACTCAATGTATCAGCTTATGTCAAGCGCCAGCGACGATAAGGTCGTTGTGGATTTGAGCAACAGAAGTGTGAAGATATTTGGCGACGCTAAAGGCAATGTGGTTACGGGTGACAAAAACAGAGTTGGCGAAGGAGAATGGGCATGAGTGACAGGTCAATAAAAGTATCCGGCAGCTTTAATGGCGTTGCTAATACCGGCAATGATAATGTCATCATTGGTTCTGGTGGAAAAGATACGGCGACTCAGTATCTGGCTGCGGTGTTTGAAGGGTTGAATGAGCAATTTCCAGAGTCCACTGAAGAATTTAAAAGAGAGTGCGTAAAGCAAAAACTGCAGAATGATATCAAGGCGGGAAAGCCTGCAGCATTGTCGCTGAAAGACGCGTTGCTTAATGGCAGCCAGGAAGTTGTTGCAATGCTCTCTGATAATCCATTCGTCAGAATTTCTGTGGCTATGCTGAGGGGCTGGATTCAATAAAGGTATGATATGGAATGGGTGAACACCGAGCAAGGCTCCTTGATATGCTCCTGGTGTTTATTCCATGTCTGCGATTAATCAAGCGTATAACGCACTTGCAATCCAAGTGAAGGCGCCTGAATGCGGTAGATCCCGTCATCCGATAAATAATAATTGCGTTTGTTATATTGCTTGTCCACCAACCCCAGCAGATTATGTCCCGTGAGCCCCACTATCAGTTTTTCCCTGGTGTTATACTCCGCACCTATATTAAGATACGCTTGGCGATCATAGATATCGCCGTCGTCTTCACGGGCTAGAGCAAAGCGCGAGGCGCGATAGTTAGAGCGGTCTTCAGAGCCATCAAAACCCCAGTAGTACACCAGCGAACTATGGACCAGCCAGTGCTGATTAATTGCATAGCTTCCATACAGCTTGGTAAGATTATTGCTCCAGTTGGTCAGGCTGTCACCATAACCATTGGGCTTCGCCGATATAAAGGAGCTTTCCACCCCGTTTCTGAGCTCGAATTGTTCAAGCTTTGTGAATACATGGGAAAACTGAATAGTGAGGTCTCCGGTTCTGTAGGCGGCTTCCAGTTCTATTCCCCACTGGGATTCATCAGCGATAACGCCCTGGCTGCGATTATCCGGACCCGTGGAAACAATAAAGCCGATCCGATCCATTTCCTCATAGTAAAAACTGATGGCGCTGGAGAGCGAATCGCTGTAGGTATGCTGCCAGCGAAACTCAAAGTTATCCAGCACCTCTGGCTCGGTATCATCAATGTCGTTCTGCAGGTACTCATTACGCATATCCACGGCAAAATTCATGCGCTGGGAGCGCGCCAGTATCCATTTAAAGACATCGCTTTCCCAGGGTGAGTATACGATGGCCGCCCGCGGAGAGAATAATGTATCGGTGTACGTGTTTTCGTCAAAACGGCCACTCAGAAAGGAGATGACGTGTTCACTGTGGCGCCACTGGTGCTCGAAATACAAGGAGCCGGTATTGGTTGACCAATCATTGGGGTTGTCAACATACCCTATGACTCTTGAGGGTTCATCCGGATATCCGGGGCTGCCCAGTCCGAACTTTTCATGAGTCCACTCAACGCCAGCCGCTAACGAGTGGGCGGTATCCGGTTCCCAGTTGATTTGTGCACCCACAAGGGCTTCATCTTCACGATAAGACTGAATGTTGGCGCCGTCACGCAGGCTTCGCTCATAATCCAAAATGTCATAGCTCAGTTTGTAATGTGCTTTCCAGTTCCGGGCTATGTCCTTTTGGTACCGAAGCATGACCGTGGCCTGTTGTGAACCGAGCTCATTGGACTGGTGTTCTCGTCCGTCACTTAACTGGCGTGCGCTGGGCGGCTTGAGTTCACCGCCACGGGTATATCGCCCCCATGCTTCCCATTCATCCCACTGCCATTGGGCATGGAGCTTCAGTTTGGGAATATCGCGGTACTGGCGCTTGTCATTAGCCGTATTGACATCAATATCTTCATCCACTTCAAAGGTGTCCTGCGATAGGGCTCGTCCTGTTTTGCTTACTCGTAATGGAGCATCCTCAGAATTGGCACC
>JAWVYU010000441.1:0-3576 GCA_033722575.1 Ketobacteraceae bacterium
CAGATAGGTATTGGTAATCAGGCAAATACGCATTAATCAGTCTTCCTTGCGCTGTAATGGCAAATCGTCCACCTCTTCATCCAGTTCAATCATACGGTAGCCCGGCACCTGAACAATAATGCTGGGAAATCCACAGCGCCATTCGCCGGCAATGGAAAGGGTTTTGGCATCCTTTTTCCCTTGTATTGTGACGGTGACCGGGCCGAATTCGGTGGGTGTAGGACCGAAGGCAATGCTGTCATCGTTATCCAGCCACTCCGGGAATATGCCTGAGCCAATCACCAGGTGATCCCGTTCTTCACGCACAAACAGGTTGCGGATCATCATTACCCATTCTGCAGCCGCCCAGCCATGCTGGCCATCACCCATGCAGCCACCTTTGGTTACCGGATGAATAGCTTCCGGCCACTGTCCTGTGGGTGAGGCAAGATCGGCCACGGCACGGATCAGGTCGCGATAACGGGAGTCGTTGTGCCGGAGCAGGGTCTGGGCAATATCCAGGGTAAGATAGGCATTGATACCCGAGTGAATCATGTCCTGGAAAAAGCCGCCCTGTTGAAAACAGCGGTTTATCAGAAAATCCACGGTATTTTTTACCCGGTGGTCGTCGGCATCCACAAGCTGCAGAGGGTAGTCGGCCACCAGTGATCCGATAGCGCCGGAATCCATACGCCGGTAGGGCGACGCCGGCAAGCCTCCCTGGGTGCGTTGCTGAGGCAGTTGCTCCAGGCTGCGGTTGACGGCCCGTTCCAGAGATTCCGCATACTGCTCCATCTGCTGTGCGGTTTCCTGATCCTGGGCACGCCGGAACATTCTGGCGGCCCCGTAAAGTCCGGCCACGGCCCAGAAATCGTCCCAGTAGTAGTAATCGTTGGGGCCGAAATGCTCTGCACTGAAACCGGGAGGCAGCAGCCCGTCGTGAAGGTGCTTGCCGGTTTCCCGCAGCCGCTTGCGATTGATCCAGGTGGCACCGCGGCGCACGGCACGCCGCATGTCATCGTCAAACTGCTCGCCGGTCAGTTGTTCAAAGCGATCAAGAATCCAGAGCACCTGGCCATTGGAATCCCACTCTCCCTCCTGGGATTGAAAGTAGCCGGACAACTTTTGCTGACGGGGAAATTCCTCTAGCAGTTTTCGGGCCCGATCCGTCAGGCCCGCCGCCAGCAAGGCGTGTATCATCAGGCAGGCATCACGGAACCAGAAACGAAAATAAGTGTAGGGGCCCGGAACAATCTGCCGGGCCGACAGCAGGATCAGTGTTCTTACAGCGCCATCGTACAAAAACTGGATTTTCTCATCAGGAATCCTGAGCTGGGCGGTCTGAGAAACGATGTCACGCCAGTGCACACTGGTGTCGGGTTTTTCGTCGGTTTCCCAGCGCAGCTCTTCGTCCAATGGTATCTTCAGTTGCAGCGGGACAGGCTGATCGTGCGGATCCCTGAGCGCTGACAAATGAAACAGGGCCGCGCCGGTGGCCATGCCCACCGGACAGTGGCAGCCAGAATCATCACTGGACTCATGAAGGTGGTGAATCACATCGCCATGATCGTAGTTGGAAAACTTGATCCGCTCGGGCGCAGTGCCGAGTTTTATCTGCGTTTTTTTATTGACCGTAAAGCCCTGGGCCCGGTTGTCGTATTGGATATCTTCAATAAACTGAATACCTTCCGGGTTATAGGGGCGCAGGGTAACAGCCAGCTTGGTGTTTTCCGGCCCTGAAGCGCTCACGCGAACATCCAGCACGGGTGCATCATTTTCAATTGCCATGCTGACACGGTGTTCCAGCATCAGGCCGTTGTCTTCTGCTTTGGTTCTCACCTCAAGTTGCGGTGACAGTATCAGCTCCTGCTCGACATTATCGGTTTGAGAGGGCAGCAAGGTAGTGCCATCCGGGCTGATCAGCCAGAAGTCGATGGACCAGCCGTCAAAGAGTGGTGTTACCAGCCCGCGGGGATCCACAATGGGATACAGTGGCAGCTGGGGGTGTCCTACGGCTGTCCAGTTACGGTGGGTAAGATTGACGTGGCTGAATGAGAACGCTCTTGGAATAAAGGACGGGTCCGAAGGGTTAAACTGCTTGTGAACCCAGTACGGCCATACCCAGTCCAGATTGTTCTGGATCGCCTTGGTGTTCAGCAAGCCGCGGGCGTGGAAACTCACCCCGGCCCGCAACAGCTCAATGGGCTCCTGTACCTCCGAAGGTTGGGCGAACTTGCGCATTCTGGCCATAAAGCTGACCGGATCCATAAATCCGTAGTGATGTGCTGCGCGCTGCAGAAAAAATTTCCATGGCATCCATCGCAATATCATGACAATCCTTCCTATCCGGATCGGCTGTTAAAAAGAAAAGAAGGGCATAGAAATGCCCTTCCGGTTTTCGTGCTGCTGGTTGGCTTACTTGGATGACTGAACCAGCTTGGTGATATCTTTGGCTTCTATTTCACGCTTTGCGAAAAAGCCAAGATTCAGCTTGCCGCTCACCGTCACCACATCGCCTTCGTCAATTTTCTGGTAACCCTTGTCATCAAGCGGGTTGTAGCCCAGCTTGCTGGTATCCACGGTCAGCTGGTTAGCGCCGGTTTTAATGATAAACGCCTTGTCCTTGATGCTGGCAATTTTGCCGGTGATTGACACATCTGCACCTTCAGTCAATGGAGTGAAGGTGTACTTGGCGTAGACTTCGGCGCCCAGCTCTTCATCCGAGGGGTTGGCTGAAATGACCTTGAGGTAGCTGCCGGCGTAGTTCGGACTCGTGAATACAGAATTGAACTGTTTAACAAAGACTTTGCCGGCCTCTATGGAGCGTGCTTCGTACATGTCATCATCAATCCTGCCATGCACCGTTACATAGTTGCCTGGCATGATTTCCCGTCCTTCAGGGAACCAGTCCCAGTCGTCCATCTCGACGGAGATAAGGCCGTTACCGTAATCCAGCTTGAAGCCATGGGCGTCGGTGGAGACTGCCGTGCCTGATACCGTAATCCAGCTCTCGTCAGGTTTGGAGGTGACCGGGTCATCTCCCAGTGCCGCAGGCGCGGCTGACAGGCTCAGGACCAGGGCGACAAATGGCGCAAGAAGCTTTCCTGGTAAGAACATAATGACCTCCCGTTGTTGCTCGCGGAATGCGAAAAATAAATTACCACTGTATTGGCAATCAAAAACCTTGCCAGGTTTTAAAGTGACCGGGATTCAGGGGGTTAGGGCGATCTGGTATTCAGATTGATGCGTTTTTCGGGATCTGACGTGTAATTTTTACAAGCACCTGGCGTTACGCGTAAGCCTGACGTTTGTAATCATTAACCAGGCTCTGTAAATCCTGCGGGGTATGGATATGAAAACCCTGCAGGCTCTGGCAGCCGAAGCTGACTGCCCGCTGGTACTGTTCGGGGTTCTCAACCCCTTCAGCCAGTACCTGATATTCCAGCGCGAGACACAGGTCGATGACCCTCTCCAGCACAATATTATGCCGGTTGTCCCTGTCGGAGGGATTGAGAAAGCTTTTGTCAAGCTTGATGATGTCTGCCGCATGGTGTTTCAGATGGGACAGCGATGAATAACCCGTACCAAAATCATCCA
>JAWVYU010000442.1:0-3565 GCA_033722575.1 Ketobacteraceae bacterium
ACGCATCCTGCTGGACCAGCAAGGGCGCAACCTGTCAGCGGCGGTCACACTGGAAACCCTGGATAAACAACTCAAGAATGTCAAAGGCGAACTGGTGGCAGCCATTATCAAGAACTACCGCAGCGACATCGAAACCAGCGTTAAAAACGGCAGTGTTATCGCCCAGCAGGCTTTTGCCCAGCAGCACCAGGACGCCATGACACGCTACCGCGAACAGCTGACGGGAGAAATCGAACGGCTGCAGGCGTTGCAGAAAACCAATCCCAATATTGAACCCACCGAAATCGAGGCGTTAAGCCGTGATCAGGAAGAAGGCCTGCGGCTGATGAAAGACAATGCCAAAGTCTCGCTGGATGCCATCCGGGTCATGGTGTCGGTGCAGTCATAATCTGTGGCTGCATCACTGGATATTGTTTTCGAGGATGAGCACCTGCTGGCGGTGAACAAACCACCCTGGCTGCTGTCGGTCCCCGGTCGCAAACCGGAAAACCATGACTCTGTGGCAGTCCGGGCCCGCGAATACTGCGGCGATATCTTTGTGGTACACCGTCTGGACTGTGCCACGTCGGGCGTCATGGTTCTGGCGAAAACCAAAATCGCAGAAAGGCAGCTTCATCAGCAGTTTCGCGAGCGGGAAACCGAAAAAGAATACATTGCGGTCGGTGCCGGGCAGGCCTGCCTTGTCCGGGGCCAGGTCCAGCTGCCGCTGATTACGGACTGGCCCAACCGGCCTCGGCAAAAACTGGATTTCCAGCACGGCAAACACGCAGTCACCCGGTTCCGGCTGATGGAACAAACAGACTCCCGGGCACGAATGCGCCTGTACCCGGTTACCGGCCGCTCCCATCAGCTGCGCCTGCACATGAAGTACCTGGGATTACCGATCATTGGCGATCAGCTCTATGCCCCCGCTGAAATCGCAAACCTCTCGGACAGAATGCTGCTGCACGCCGAATTATTACGCTTGCGGCATCCTGTGGAGGGTAATAGGCTGGAGCTGTTTTCACCCAGTCCTTTCTAGGTGGCTTTTAACATCTCAAGGTGCAGGCAACGATTACCCATGCAAACGGACCTTTTTGACAACCGGAATGAAGTGCCGCCGGCATCCCCTGGGCCAGAGAGGATTCTTCTGGACCGCGACGGTAAAAGCTTTGTTCTTCTGCACCGCGGTTTTTATCCTCACCAGAAAGCAGACTCTCTGTTTGAACGTCTCAGCCAGGAGATCCCGTGGCGCCAGGACAACATCCGGATTGCCGGAAAAACCCTGCCGGTTCCGCGGCTTCAGGCCTGGTTCGGGGATCCCGGTGCAGACTACGGTTACTCAGGAATCAGATTAACCGCCCAGCCGTTTACGTCCACGCTGACCAAGATCCGGCAAGACACCGAGCAGCTGGGGAACAGCGCGGGCGCCGGCAAGCTCCGCTTCAACAGTTTGCTGGCAAATCTGTACCGTGATGGCAGCGACGGTGTGGGATGGCACAGCGATGACGAACCAGAGCTGGGAATTAATCCGGTCATTGCCTCTGTCAGCTTTGGCGGAACCCGCCGTTTCAGCCTGAAACCCAAAGACAAAAGCCGCCGGCCCCTGCATATTGAGCTGTATCACGGGGATATCATGATCATGTCCGGCGAAACCCAGCACCACTGGGTGCACCAGGTCCCCAAAACCCGCGCAGCGGTGCCGCCCAGAATCAATCTGACGTTTCGCAAAATCCATGTAAAATAGCTGCCCTGACTGCATCCGCATCACAGTCACGGGATCGCAATTATGATAGGGTGTCCGCCACAGGAGTTGCCGGAAAAGCCCAATGGAGGGAGAAAGTTGTGTTGAAACGGTTAGGCCAATATTTCATCAGCGTTTTGCTCATTCTTACCAGCAGTCTGGCTGTTGCCGGTACCAGCGACAGCAAATCCAGTGATCGTATTGTTGAAAAGCGCATCATGGGGTGGGTCGAAAATGTCTACTTTCCGCCTACCTATACCAAACTGAAAGCCAAACTGGATACCGGTGCCAAAACCAGCTCCATCGATGCCCGTGACATTACACCTTTTGAAAAAGACGGTGAAAAATGGGTCAGGTTCACCATCAATCGTCCTGGCAAGGCCGCCTTCGTTGACAAAGACGGCCGCCATCACAGCGCCAAGCCCGGAGTGGACATGACTTTCGAAAAACCGGTCGAGCGGGTTGTTCGTATCAAGCGGCACAAGCGCAAAAGCATGGAGCGCTATGTGGTGCACATCCCTATTTATATTGGCGGGCGTGAACACCAGGCAGAATTCAGCCTCACCAACCGTCACAAGTTTATCTACCCTGTGCTGCTGGGCAGACGCTTCCTGAAGGAAGTCGCCATCGTGGATCCCGGCAAAACATTTCTTGCCAGTGTTCCGCCTCCCTCGCCCGACGACAACAAAAAGGCTACACTTGCTGATACTCAACCGCAAAAATCAGAATAAATCATACCGGTGAAAGATCTTCAGATAAAAATCATTGCGCTGATCCTGGTCATTGCCGCAACGACTCTCGTTTACTACAAGAACACCGAGCTGGGTCTGCCACTGCTGCCCGCCGAAATGAATGATGTGTGGACAGTAGAGGCACGCATATCTTTTCAGGCAAACGGAGGCCCGGTGAAAGCGGAATTCTACCTGCCACACCGGCCACCCGGCTTCGTCAAGCTCAACGAGGACTTTATTTCCAGCAGCTACGGCCTGGCCACGGAGTACGACAAGGTCAACCGCAAGGCCCTTTGGGCGGTGCGGCGTGCCTCGGATAAGCAGGTGCTTTACTACCGCTGCGAGCTGGCGGCGGACGAAAACAGCCACCGGACCCGCACCCAGCCCATCCCCACTTATCCGGAAGTACCCGATTATGCGGAGCCCCTGGGTTCTGCCATTGTCGCCACGCTGGAGCAGGTAAGAGCGCACTCGGCAGATACGGAATCCTTTACCCGGGAATTGCTGCTGCGCCTTACCAGCCCTGAGCCTGATGAAAATGTTTCCATTATCAACAAGCCCGGCATCGGCAGCAGTGAATGGGTGCGTCAGATTATCCGGATACTGGCCGGCGCCCGTATTCCGGCCCGGATTGTTTACGTGCTTGAATTACAGGACCGTATCAAACATGGCAGCCTCAAGCCCTGGCTTGAAGTACATAACGGTGATGAATGGGTGGCTTTTAATCCGGTCACCGCTATCCAGGGCTACCACTCCAATATCCTGGTGTGGCGGGTCGGTGATGATCCACTGGTGAAAATTCAGGGGGGCAAACCGGCCCAGGTTGAGTTTTCCATTGCACGGCATTCCCGTACCAAGGTCTCGCTGGCAGAGCACTGGGCCAAGCAGGTGGATTCAGTGGTGATGGACTTTTCCCTGTTTGCTCTGCCGGTGCATACCCAGAACGTTTATCGCATTATTCTGCTGGTACCGCTGGGTGCGCTGTTGATCGTGATCCTCAGAAACATCATCGGCATCAAAACCTTCGGCACCTTCATGCCAATTCTTATTGCGCTGGCCTTCCGCGAAACCCAGTTGCTCTGGGGTGTTATCATGTTTTCCATTCTGGTGG
>JAWVYU010000443.1:0-3541 GCA_033722575.1 Ketobacteraceae bacterium
AGCGTTACCATGTGGTGCTGGTGGATTTCCGGCGTCGTGTTCAGATTGACGAAGGCATGTCCAGTTACCGTGTTGAATACAACAAGCGCGGCTTTGAGGATATCTTTCGCAAACATGATATCGAAGCAGTGATTCACCTGGGGCGGATGGGCCTTTATGAATCCACTCACCGCAACCGTTACAACCACAATGTACTGGGCACCCAGCGGTTACTGGACCTGTGCCACAAGTACGACGTGCACCAGGTGATTGTGTTGTCCACGTACTTCGTTTACGGTGCCAGCCCCTATAATCCGGCGCTGCTGACCGAGGAGTATCCCCTCAAGGCATCGGAACTGACCATGGATCTGGTGGATTCGGTGGAGCTGGAAAACCTGGCCAATATTTACCTGTGGAAGTATCCGGAGCTGAACATCACCATTCTGCGCCCCTGCAACATCGCCGGGCCGGGGGTGCTGAACAGCATGAGTCTGCTGTTATCCAACAGCTTTGCTCCTGTGCTGGTGGGCTTTTCCCCCATGATGCAGTTTATTCACGTGGAAGATATGGCTGACGCTATTGTGCTGGCTTTCGAGAAGAACGTGCCGGGGGTGTACAACGTGGCGAATGATGACTGGGTCAGTTATCAGGAAGCGGTACTGCAGTGCGGCTGCAAGCGGATATTTATTCCCTCCGTGCCGGAAGGTCTGCCGCGGCGTATCAGCAAGGCACTGGGCTGGAAAGGCTGGCCGGCTTACCTGATCAATTATTACAAGTATCCGGTGATTATTGATGGCGGCCTGTTCCGGGATACCTTCAAGTTCAAGCCGAGACGCAGTCTGCAGGATATTTTTGCCCATTACCGTGAGAAAAAGGAAATGGGAATCCTGTAACTGAAAAGCCCCCGGGTAAAATCCACCGGGGGCTTTTTCTTGGTCTGGTTGTACCTGGCTGGCGCTGCGGGTCAGTGAATGGAGATCCAGTCCATCTCATCCGGTTGAATGTTGAGCCGGTCATCCATGTAGATATTGCCTTCCAGCGCCAGTAAACGCACGTACCGATCGAAGTAGAGCAGTTGCTTGAGCAACAGGGCGAACTCTCTCGGGAAATGAATGCCGTGGCGTTTTGCCAGGCTCACCAGATCCATCATGATACGGTTCACTTCATGCTCGTTCACCGCTGCCAGATCGGACACATCGCTGGGCACCACGCTGTCCATGGCGCCGTACAGCTCCTCGATATCCCGGGCCAGCTTGTTAACATCCACGTGCTGGTCCGTCATGCCAATACCCAGCATGGCTTCTGCCATTCCCTGGTAATCCTCCTGACTGACGGTGGCGATAAACTTGGAGACGGATTTCCAGGTATCCGGACGAATCCGGCCGACGATACCGAAATCAATAAACCCGATCCGGCCGTCTTTCAGCACCAGCAGGTTGCCGGCGTGAACATCCGCATGGAACGACTCGCAGAACAGCAGGCTGGCAAACCAGGTATTCATGGCCGTGATCAGCGTCAGTTCCGGCTGGTCGGAAACATGGCGTACGCTGTCCAGATCGGTGAACGGCACGCCGTAAAGGCGTTCCATGGTCAGCACGCGCATGGTAGAGGCATGTTTGAATACCTTCGGGGCCACCGCATCGGTATTGCCGGTACTGGACAGAAATTTCTGGAAGTCCTCGATGTTTCTGGCTTCCTGATAAAAATCACATTCTTCCAGCATGCCTTTCTGGATTTCATCCACAATGGCTGACAGTGACGCCATGCTCAGGTTCGGAACGAAATATTCCAGAATCCTGGCGCTCACGTAAAGGAAGTTCAGGTCCGTGAGCAGGATATTTTTCACGCCGGGCTTCTGGATTTTGATCACCACATCCTCGCCGGTCACCAGCCGTGCGGCATAGACCTGGGCAATGGAAGCCGAGGCCAGCGGCACCGGGTTGATATCGGCGAACACGGTGTCCACGGATTTCCCCAGCTCTTTTTCCAGCACGTTTTTCATGATGGCAAAGGGCACAGGGGTGGTTTTATCCAGGCAAAGCTGGAACTCCTCCACATAATCATCGGGGAACAGAGAGGGCGAGCTGGCAATAAACTGGCCAAGCTTGATGTAGGTGGTGCCCAGCCGCTCAAAAGTCTGGCGAAGCAGTTTGGGCGTGGGGGGGCGATCGCCACGCAACCAATCAATCCCTGTTTGCGCGAGTATGCCGGTGGTCTGGGCGATTCGGAACGCCCCTTTGATACTGGCGGTAAGTTGCGACATTTTAGACATAGCTTAAACAATTAGTTTCGTTACAAAATGTTAAATGGGATATCCCAATCGAAGCTTCATTGTACAATCTTGCAGGAAGAAAATAACCAAGAGTTTTAACAGGGTTTGTACTTATACGGCTTTGTGCTTAATCGGCAAAGTTATGTGGCTGGACGACAAAACAGGATAATCCGCCCGCTGCGTCATTGGCACAGCCCTGTTCTCTGAAGTATTCTGCCTCGCCGCAAAATTATCTACAGGTTTCAGACGTGGGTAAACCATTACCCGCCGGTCAAATGTAACGGATTGAAACCATGGCCTTTGCCGCGGAACAGATGCGCTATAGTCAATAGGATAGGGGGAGTTATGGCGGAGTTAATGGCGCCGGATTTCGACACTAAAGAGCTTTTTTCAGGTAGTAAAGTGAATTTAAACCCTCTGGTACATCTGGAAAACAATATACGGGTTCCCCGCGATCTGGAAGCGGTTTCAACCATTGGCGACAATGAGGTGAATCCCAGCTGGCTGGGCATCAGGGAATCCGACAAAGAGGCTGTGTGGAAGTCGGTGAAGAACCTTTATCGCACCGGCATGTATCCCGCCGTTTCCATCTGCATCCGTCGTCATGGCGAGGTGGTGCTGAACCGCTCCATTGGTCACGCCAAGGGGAATGGCCCCGAGGACACTGACCCCCTGCAGCTGGTGACACCGGACACGCCTTTCTGCCTGTTTTCCGCCTCCAAGGCCATTACGGCCATGCTGATACATCTGCTGGAAGAGCAGGGTGAAATCAACCTCCTTAACCCGGTGAGTTATTACGTGCCGGAGTTTGGCCAGAACGGCAAGGAAAATATCACCATACACCAGATCCTGGCCCATCGGGCCGGTATATCCCGGATTCCCGGGGAGATCGATCCGGAAACCCTGTTTGATTACGAAGAGCTGAAGCGTCTGCTGTTCGAGGCTGCGCCGGAGTCTCTGCACGGTCGGGAAATGGCCTACCATGCGGTAACCGGCGGCTATGTGCTGGGGGAACTGGTGCAGCGGGTTACCGGTGAGTCCATCCGCGAATTTATGCGCAAGTATGTGCAGGAACCTCTGGGCTTCAAATACTTCAACTACGGTGCCCCCCGTGAGGATTACCCTGCTATTGCCACTAACTACATCACCGGTTTGCCGCTGATATTTCCGGTTAACTATGCCATCAAGCGCATACTAGGGGTTCCGTTAGAAAAAGCGGTAGAGCTTTCCAACGACCCACGCTTCTATGACCAGGTCATACCGGCGGGTAATATGGTGGCAACGCCCGAT
>JAWVYU010000444.1:0-3534 GCA_033722575.1 Ketobacteraceae bacterium
AGCTGGTCCAGCATCTGCCTGCCGGCATGGACAACAGCAAACTGGTGACCCTATACCAGCATCTGGTCATGATTCGCCAGTTCGATAAAAAAGCTGTCGCGTTGCAGCGCACCGGCCTGATTGGAACCTACGCTTCCTGCCTGGGACAGGAAGCCGTCAGTATCGGGATTGGCTACGCCATGTCTGACACCGATGTACTCGCGAGTTACTACCGCGACCACGGTGCCCAGTATTTGCGGGGTGTGAAACTCCATCAGATGTTGCAGTACTGGGGTGGCGATGAGCGAGGCAACCTGTTTGGCGGTGCGGCCCGCGAGGACCTGCCCAATTGTGTTCCCATTGCCAACCAGATTACCCACGCCGCCGGGATTGCCTCGGCCTTTAAAATCCGCGGCGAAAAGCGCGCTGTAGTGGCCACCTGCGGTGAGGGTGCCACGTCCCGGGGTGATTTTTACGAATCCATGAACCTGAGTGGCGTGTGGCAACTGCCCATGGTGATGGTGGTGAACAACAACCACTGGGCTATTTCCGTACCAAGCTCCCTGCAAACCGGCGCTTTTAATATTGCCGCCAAGGCCCAGGCGGCCGGCATTGAGGGTATCTGGGTGGACGGTAATGACATTATCGCCGTTCACACAGCAGTGGCCCATGCCCTGAAAAAAGCCCGCATGGGAAAAGGCGCCACCCTGATTGAAGCGGAAACCTATCGCCTGTGTGACCATACCACTGCCGATGACGCCACCCGTTATCGCGACAGTAACGAGGTTAATCAGGCGTGGGAGGAAGAGCCCATCAAGCGCCTGCAGACCTATCTGCACAATGAGGGTTGCTGGTCACCGCAACAGGAAACTGACTGGCTGCGCCACTGTCAGGAAGTGATTGAAGCCGAAGTCAACGAATACCAGAGTATTCCGCCGCAGAATCCACAGGACCTGATGGATTACCTGTACGAGGAACTACCCTATCAGTATCAGCGTCAGCGGGATGAACTTGTCAAAAAAGCTGCCGGAGGTTTGCAACATGGGCATTAATGAACAACTCAAACAGGCAGACAATGCGGAACTGTCACATACCAAGGTTGTGACCCTGGTGGAAGCCGTGAACCTGGCACTGCACCGCGCTATGAACGACGATGAAAACGTGGTGGTACTGGGGGAGGACGTTGGCACCAACGGCGGTGTGTTTCGCGCCACCCTGGGCCTGAAAGACAGCTTTGGCTGCAAACGGGTAATGGATACCCCGCTGGCGGAAAGTCTGATCGCCGGTGTGGCCGTGGGTATGGCCACGCAGGGGCTGAAGCCCGTGGCTGAGATCCAGTTTATGGGGTTTATCTACTCTGCTATCGAGCATCTGGTGTCCCACGCCGCACGCATGCGGCATCGCACCCGTGGCCGGCTCAGCTGCCCTATGGTGCTCAGAGCACCCTATGGTGGCGGTATTCACGCGCCGGAACACCATTCCGAAAGTACCGAAGCGCTGTTTGCCCATATACCCGGGTTGCGGGTGGTTATCCCCTCTTCCCCCACCCGCGCCTATGGCCTCCTGTTAAGCGCAATTCAGGATCCGGACCCGGTGATATTTCTGGAACCCAAACGTATCTACCGCATGGTGAAACAGGAAATCAATGATGACGGCCAGGGGCTGCCGCTGGATACCTGCTTTACCCTGCGCCAGGGCACCGATATAACCCTGGTAACCTGGGGCGCCATGGTGCACGAAACCCTGCAGGCGGCCAAGGCACTGGCTGATGATGGCATTCATGCCGAGGTGATCGATGTGGCCAGCATCAGCCCGCTGGACATGGATACGATTCTGATGTCCGTTCGCAAAACCGGGCGTTGTGTGATTGTTCAGGAAGCGGCTCGCAGCTTTGGCGTGGCCTCGGAAATTTCATCACGACTGGCCGAAGAGGGCCTGCTGTATCTGCAGGCACCAGTGGCCAAAGTGACCGGATACGACACCCCCATGCCCTACTTCAAGAATGAAAACCTGTACATGCCCAATGTTCAGCAGATTACGGATACGGTAAAAAACACACTGGAGTTCTCATGAAATATTTCAAACTTCCGGATCTCGGAGAGGGCCTGCAGGAAGCGGAAATCGTGGAATGGCATGTGAAGCCCGGCGACAGCGTGGAGACGGATCAGCTGATTATTTCCGTGGAAACCGCCAAGGCCATTGTGGATGTGCCCTCACCCCAGTCAGGGCAGATAGCCGCGCTCTTCGGCAAGGAAGGCGATATAGTGCATATTGGCGAGCCCCTGGTGGAATACGCGGGTCAGGAACAGGAAGACAGCGGCACAGTGGTGGGGAAAATGAGTACCGGCACCCCGGAGGCTGAGCAGGACCACTTCATTATTGGCAGTGCTGACAGTGAATCACAGCACAACCCCCTGGCCACACCGGCAATACGTGCGCTTGCCAAACGCCTGAATGTAGACCTGAGCCAGGTGGAAGGCTCCGGAAAACACAACATGATTACCGCCCAGGATGTCGAGCGCGCCGCACAGATGGTGAAAGACTTTGGCGAAGCCACACCGTTACGGGGTGTTCGCCGCGCCATGGCCAAGAACATGGAAAAGGCACACCGAGAGGTAGTGAAAGTCACCATCAACGATGATGTGGATATCCATGCCTGGTACCCCGGGCAGGACCCCACCATGCGACTGGTAAGAGCCATTGCCAGCGCCTGCCGCAAAGAACCCAATATGAATGCCTGGTACGACGGTAACGCCATGACCATGCGGGTGCTGGATAAAGTGGATCTGGGTATTGCTGTGGACACACCGGACGGCCTGTTTGTACCGGTGCTGCGGGATATCAGCCACCGGAAT
Organism: Ketobacteraceae bacterium; assembly: GCA_033722575.1. GTDB lineage: Bacteria > Pseudomonadota > Gammaproteobacteria > Pseudomonadales > Ketobacteraceae. Next base: position 2,835 of record JAWVYU010000444.1, read on the forward strand.
CTTGATGACCTGCGAAAAGGCCTGGACCGCCTGCGGGCAGATGTGAAATCCCGCAAGATCCCTCCGGCGGAAATGACCGGTGCCACCATTACCCTGTCAAATTACGGCACCATTGCCGGGCGTTACGGCAATCCGGTGATTGTACCACCCATGGTGGCCATTCTGGGGGCCGGCAAGATCAAGGAGGAAGTGGTGGCTTTCCGGGGCGAGATAGTGATTCACCCCGTGATGCCGCTGGCACTGAGCTTCGATCACCGCGCCATCACCGGGGGCGAAGCCGCCCGTTTTCTGAAAGCGGTCATGGATGATCTGGAGGCTGACAGTTAGTGCTGAGTGAACTCCCGCTCCGCGTTGCAACACCAAAACCAAAAGTTTCCCTGGCTTCCGCCATCTTCAAATTGCCGGGGTCAGGGGATCGTGCTACCTTTCCGATGAAACAATCTGAACGCGCTTCTTACCCGGTAAGGGGCTGCTACAGATAACATAGCGCTCTGATTGTTCATATTGGCAATTCAGCTCATCACCTTCCGTTATTATATCCACCGGCTCACCCTCAAAAACAACCTCTCTGCCCGCGAATATTCTGGTGACGCCCCGCGTCGGGTCATGATCCCATGAAAGATCCACCCTGGTATCACGATACTGAAACCAGTCGCTTAAAAACGGCAGCACAGGAACGAAAAATTTCGCTTCACCCCTG
>JAWVYU010000445.1:0-3496 GCA_033722575.1 Ketobacteraceae bacterium
AGCCGGTGTACCGGGCTCATCAGCTCCCTTGGCAGCCGCGGATTGGCTGGCTGGTTCCTTACTGGCGGAAGTCGATTCCGGTTCTGCGTCCTGTTCCGGTGCCTCAGAAGGCCCGGACGCTTCAGGGGCGGAGGAACGGGTTCGCAGCCGCTGGGCGGGCGCCTCCTGGAGCGCCACCTCCATAGCGGGTGCGACGGACGTGCTGGCTGATGCATCAGTGGTTCCTGAAGCATGGGCACCGACACTGGTAACAGCCCACAGACAACAGGCTGCAAGAAGGCAAGATAAATTGAATGGCCCGGGCAGATCACATCTCATGCTGTGGATTATAGGCTGAAGCCCCGTCAGCTTAACAGCCCTGAAATGAGAACAAGTACCATATACATCAATAAGTTAGCCGGAAAGCCTCAGCTGAACCAGGCACCACCCCGCAGTTGCACGAAATGCAGGCAAAAAAAAGCAGCCCAAGGATACCTCACATATCCGGGAGCTGCTGTTTGCAAGGGGTTTTAAAAGGGTAACAGATATGGGATAACCCAGATCTAGAACGATCGTACCACCAGCAAACGAAACCCGCAAGTCATTTTTGTATACGCAAGTTAGGTTGAGGGTTCTAATTTTTCGCAGTATCTTTCCGCGACTCAATCCGGGCACCTGTCTGGTGATGTGGCGGCTGGCCAAACCGGCGCGCGTATCAACAGGGTTCAAGAACAGAATAGAACAGAGAAAGGTTAATAACATGAGCCGCATTGCGATCAACAAAAACTCATTACTGGATTTTGCCCTGCGTCAGATCGACAACCTGGGCTATGAACTGCAACGCCGAGGCATATCCAGCCAGGTAAACCGCCACAACCTGGCGGCACTGGCCATGACCAAGCAGCAGCAATTCAAGGGCGAGCTGACCCGTTATGAACTGCATGTAGGCCTGCAGCGTGCCAGGCTGGAAAAGGCGCGCCAGCAGGCACTGAACACCATGGATCAGGTTATTGAGCGTATGCCTGCGCCCATCGCCCAGCAGCTTAATCGCGCCAAAAGCTACGTACTTTAAGTTCATACTTCAAGTCCATCAGGGCCCCGTACCACTGCAGGCGCGGCACCCCACACGAGTGGTGCAGCAGCACCCACCAGAAACGCCGGTCACCAGTGCGGGGACCCGGCGTTTTTTTATAGCTCCGTGCATTCGACAAGCCGGGTGTTTTTCTGTTTAATCCTGGTTACCATCAGCCGCAGATCACAGTGTCTGCAACATCGTCAGGGAGCAGCCCATGGCCGAAACCACCACCGGCGGTATCACCTTTGAGTTCAAACACCGGGAAGAGCAAAAACCGCGACCCGGAAACAACGCTCCTTTTCATTTGCTGATCATGGGCAACTTTTCCGGGGCAGATTTCCGGCAAAGGGCTGATTACCCTGATATCAGAGAGCGCCCCTGGTACCGCATAGACTGCGACGACATTGATGATGTCATGGGCCGTATTGCACCCACCCTGACCCTGAGCGCCAGCGACAAGGCATGGCAATACACCCCCAAAACCATTGATGACTTCCATCCCGATGAGATTTTTGCCGACTTTCCGCCCTTTCAGGAACTGAAAATCCTGCGCCGCCAGCTGCAGAACAACAGTACCTTTGCCCAAGCCGCCAGCACCCTGGAGCAATGGCTGGGTATCCGGCCGGCGGAGCCATCAGAACCACAAGCGCCTCAACAATCATCAGCCGCGGAAGATGAACATCAGAAGGCTCCGGCAGACGGCAGCCTGCTGGACAGCATTCTTGATGCCGGCAATCAATCCACAGAATCACCCGTATCAGGCGACGCTGCCACCACAGCCTGGCTCCGGGACCTGGTGGATGAAGCGGTGGCACCCTACACTCTCCCTGGCAAGGATCCCCGCCAGGAAGACTATCTGGCCCTGCTGGATCGCAGCATATCGGACCTGATGCGTACCCTGTTGCACTCCCCGGCCTTTCAATCCCTTGAAAGCCACTGGCGGGGGCTGGATTTTATTCTCCGGCGCACCACCAGCGAGAGCCGCCTCAACATTTACCTCTGGGATGTCTGCAAGGAAGAACTGTTAGCGGATCTGGCGCAGCAGGGTAATGCCACGGAAAGCGACTTCTATCAGCGTATCGCCAAAGAGTTTGCCGCCAGCGACGAATCCCTCAGCGCCATTGTGTCCAGCTTTGATTTCGGGGCCAAAAAACAGGATGCCTTGATGCTGGGCATTATGGCCAAGCTGTGCAGTACCCTGGATTGCCCTTTTATCGCCAACGGTGATGCCAGCCTGGCTCACAGCGACAACTTTTTCCTGAGCGACGACTACCGGGACTGGAATACCCAGTGGGACCCGGGTTTTGCGCAAACCTGGCAGGCCGTACGCAATATGCCGGAATCACATTACCTGGCCCTGGCGGCTCCCCGTTTTCTGATACGCTACCCTTATGATGCCGGACATTACGGTATCGAGAGTTTCCGGTTTCAGGAACTGCAAAATCCCGTTAGCCGCAGCGAGCTTTTATGGGCGCCGGGCGCCTTTGCCGTTGCGGCGGTACTGGCCCGATCCTTTAACGAGAATGGCTGGCAGATGCGGCCGGGAGACTTTACCGATCTGAACCGCCTGCCCATTGCCTTTTTTGATGAAGACGGCCAGAAAGAGGTGATTCCCAATGGCGAATGCTTTCTCACAGAAATCATGTTCAACCGCTTGTGCGACAGCGGGCTCACCCCCATTACCGGATTGAAAAACAGCGACACACTCAAGGTTGGGCCCATACTGGGGTTGCACGAACGCTCTCCCCTGTTGGGCCCCTGGATATAGAGAAAACTGAAGCACGTTATGCAGTATATAGAACCCGTATTTCGTCCCCCCAGCGAAGGCCGCTCCCTGATTCTTCAGGTCACCAACGGCTGCTCCTGGAACAAGTGCACCTTCTGCGAAATGTACACCCAGCCCCAGAAGAAGTTTCGCGTCAAACCGGCGGAGGAACTGGAGCAGGAGCTGATCAAACTCAAACCCTACGCTGCGCAGGTGCGCAGGGTGTTTCTTGCCGATGGCGATGCCATGACCCTGTCCTTCCGGCGGCTGGAAAGCATTCTCGATCTGGTCCACCAGTATTTTCCCAATGTGCAGCGTATTTCTTCCTATTGCCTGCCCCGCAATCTGAAAAACAAATCCGTGGAACAACTGGCCCGGCTCAGGGAAATGGGGTTGTCGTTAATGTATGTGGGCTGCGAAAGCGGTGATGACGAAGTGCTGGGCTACGTTCAGAAAGGCGAAACCTTTGCCAGCTCCCTGGAGGCATTGGAGAAAATCCGCCAGGCCGGCATGAAAAGTTCAGTGATGATTCTGAACGGGCTCGGGGGCGACCGCTTCTGGGAACAGCATGCCGTCAACTCCGCACGGCTCATGAACGCCGCTCAACCGGATTACCTTTCCACTCTGGTGGTTTCCTTTCCCCTGGGCGTGGAGCGCTTTGCGGAGGGCTTTGCGGG
>JAWVYU010000446.1:0-3493 GCA_033722575.1 Ketobacteraceae bacterium
AGAAAGATCATGTGATTAACTACGTCATCGTCGGAAAACCGCTGGCCGTCTTCGGTTTCTGCGCGGCAGAGCTGGCTGAACAGATCCATACTGTCACTGCTTTTCTTATCGTGGATGTGGTCCTTGAAAAATTTCACCAGCACCTTGCGTCCATCCAGCCCCTTTTTCCAGCGCCCACCGGGAACAGGAAAGCGTGCCAGTGCGGTACCGGCCCGCACAGTATCGATGAAAGCCTTGTTCAGGGCATCCGCCTCTCTGCCCAGCTCATAGCCCATGAATACTTCTGTGGCCAGATCCAGTGTCAGCTGTTTGATGGCGGGAAACATGAAAAACTTTTGCTGCGGTTTCCAGCGTTGTAATCCGTTTTCAATACCCGGATTCATCGCTTTCAGATATTCCACCAGCACCGGCTTTTTAAAGGCGTTCTGCATGATCCGGCGATGGTGGCGATGCTCTTCAAAGTCCAGCAGCATGATGCCCCGGTGAAAGAACTTGCCAATGAAATAATTCCACCCCTGGTTATTGGAAAATATGTCACCCCGATTCATGTAGACAAACTGATTGGCATCGGGCCCCAGCATGCTGACCATCCGCACACCATAGGCATTCGCCCAGGAAACTGGCCCATACTTGTCGTAACGATTCCTGGCAAACCTGATGGGGTTGAGCATGGTATTGAAGGTGTGCCCCACCACCGGCAAGCCGGGGTCTCCCGGAATCGGTTTGAGGTGACTCACCTCTTCTGACGTCATTTGACCTACTTGCACCGCCATTCCCCCTGCACTGATCATTTATTATATGTAGTTTAGTACCTAAACCATTTTTCAGGCGTGAAACCATACACCCCTGTATGGTATAAAGGCTATACCCGACCCGTTAAAAAAACAACCTTCAAAAAAGGCCATTTGATGACACAGCGTAAAAGCCGCGAGGACTGGATCAATGCCGGCATTGACACCCTGAAGACCAAAGGGCCCCAGGCCCTGTCCGCCGAAAAACTTGCTAAAAAACTGGGGGTTACGCGGGGGTCTTTTTATCATCATTTCGAGAATATCCATGGCTTTAACACCGCCATTCTCGATCACTGGGTGAACGTAAACACCACCATTCCCTTTGCGGAAGCCAAGACCAACACCTCCACTCCGGAAGACGAGCTGGAACAACTGGTGGAAAAATCCTGGCATACGGATTTACAACTTGAGGTGGCTGTGCGCGCCTGGGCCATGACCAATCAGCAAGTGCGCCAATGGGTTGAAACTTCCGACAAATACCGTTTGGAATATCTGATAGGACTTTATCAGGCCGTGGTGGGTGACAAGGAGAAAGGCAAGCGTTTCGCTCAGATCGCGTTTTACGGGTTGCTGGGCGCCATCCACGCCCAGCCCAAAATGGCAGAGGAAAAGCTGGGAGAACTGATCAGAGAGATTCAGAACCTGATGATGACCAGCCTTAAATAAACGCCGCTCAGGCGTTTTTCAACAATCTCCGCACCAGCCCCACATCCTTATCCTGGTCTCTGATAACTTTGAGTTCGTCAATCAGATCATGAATTCCCAGGGCGACAGATTTACGCAACTGCATCAGGGCCTGCTTGTCATCGGTCTTGCCGGCATATCCGGAGACATCAATTTCGTCACCAATCGCAAAATAGAACTTTTCCGGCCGGGGTATAGCTGTCAATCCGAGCCCGCGCACCACCGGCATAATCAGATCACCACCCCGCAGAGGGCCTTCCTTTTTAAGCAAGCCCACTTTCTTCATGGCGGTTCCCAAAGGCGTGCTCAGCACATCATCGGCATCAATCAGGATATCAAACATATCATCGGGGCCCACCGATGCAAAAGGAACAATGTTGTAACCGTTCTCGATGGCCAGCTTGCAGAAACCCAGGCGCTGTTTCCAGGTGAGCTGGTATTGTTCACCTTTGCGTTTGCTGACTTCTCTGGCGCCACCGGGAAAAACCAGTATATGTTCGCCATTGGCCATCAGCCTGCGGCAATTATCCCGGGTGCCCTCGACCGCACCGGTCATATCCAGCATCCGGCGCCACACAGGCACATCATAATGAGCATGATCTGCCAGCGAACGAACCAGAACACCCTGCTCGCGGTATATTTGCGCAATCAGTAAAGGCACGTCCAGCACGCCGTAAATGGTATGGTTTCCCACCAGCAAAACCGGATGCTCCGGATCAATCTTGTCAATCCCGTAGAAGGTTGGTGCGAAATAGAATCGCAGGGGAGCCGTCAGATGCCACAATCTGTCGGCACTGGGAAGATCCATATCGAAAGGCTGGTGCTGGTATCCCATAAATTGCAGTGCCTCTTGGAATGCTCAGGGTTTGGTTGCCGTGGGAGCTTCAGTTTACCCGGTTTGGCCTGGCTGTCGAGGTCATTAACTCCCGATGACTGCGTCACCAGGGTCAATACGCTTAACTGGCCAGTGACCAGTCAACCTCCGGCAATGTCTCAAAGGCCGGCCTGGCAAAGTAGAAACCCTGCATAAGATGAATACCCAGCGTATCCAGCGCCTGAAACTCTTCCCGGGTTTCAATACCTTCCGCAATAATGCGGATGTCCAGGTCCCGGCAGAACTGGACAACGGCTTTCACCAGACACTGCCTGACCTCATCCTGGTGTATATTGCGCACCAGCGCCATATCGATTTTCAACAGGTCCGTCTGGATATCAGCTACCAGATTCAGACCGGAGTAACCCGCCCCAAAATCATCAATCGCAGTATAGAAGCCTCTTTGCTTGTAATGGTCCACGATGCCTTTCAGGTGATCACGTTCTCTGACTTCTTCGCTCTCGGTGATTTCAAATATCAGCCGGTCGACAGGAAAACCATAGGCACTGCAGGCTTCCAGTGTGGCGCGAATACAAAGCTCGGGGCGATAGATCGCATTGGGCATAAAATTAATGCTCAGCAAAGGGCCCATGTTCAACTCAGAAGCGAGCTTTACCGCTTTGACTCTGCAGGACTGATCAAAACGGTACAGGTTGTCGCGGTTCACGTGTTTGAACACTTCCCCCGCTGATTCGCCTCCCAGGCCCCTTACCAATGCTTCATAGGCAAAGACGGACTGATTGCTGGTGTCTATGATGGGCTGAAATGCCATGGAAAAATCAAAACCGAGATCCAGCCCCTTTGCACACTGAGCGCATTGCACCTCTCTGAAGTCCGGTGGTTTAAACAAACAGGCCCCCTTCTGATGTAATGGATGGTGATATTATGGATAGCCCCATTCCACCAGTATAGACAAAAAAAAAGGAGCCGGTTCCGGCTCCTTTTTTTGCTTCTTTGAAGGTCTGTCAGCGGGCTCTTACCAACCCGTGAGTTCCTTCAGGGCAGAACCCATCTCCGCAGGGTTTGGCACGGTTTTCACACCGGCTTTTTCAAGCGCCGCAAATTTCTCATCTGCAGTACCCTTGCCACCGGCAATGATAGCACCCGCGTGGCCCATGCGTTTTCCAGGAGGGGCAGTCACACC
>JAWVYU010000447.1:0-3490 GCA_033722575.1 Ketobacteraceae bacterium
GAATGTCGCTGGCGGTGGTCCACTGTTTTTCACGCATCCAGTAGCCGTAGCACAACAGTGTCACGCTGCCACCCACGCCGCCAATCACACCAAGAATCAGTTTGAGCGATCCTTCGGGAATACCCGGAATCAGTCCTGATGCAACCCAGCGCCAGTCCGGTGACAGTCTGATCACGGCTGCAATCACTGTGATAAACATCAGGGCGATAAAACACTTCATCATGGTTTCAAACAGGGAGTAGCGTCCGTACAACACCATGACCACTGCCGTAATTGAATGAATAAAAGCCCATTGATTGATGGACAGAACCGGTAAGAGCGCATTGGCCGCCAGACCACAGGCCCCCATCAGGGCGGCGGCCACCAGAAACGACCAGAGCACCAGATAAACACCAAAATAATATTTTACCCAGCCCGGCAGGCGCTGAATCCAGCCTTCCAGCAGGGTGGTGCCCGTTACCAGCTGCCAGCGGGCCAGTCCTTCGTTCAGTGCACCCTTCAGCAGGGCACCCAGGATTACCGCCCAGAGCAACGCGGTTTGGAACTTAACCCCGGCCACGGTGGCGGCAATCAGGTCACCGGCGCCCAGGCCGGTGGCAGCGATAACAAAACCCGGGCCAATGGATTTAAGAAACGATGCTTTCATTATGTCAGTCAACAAAGCCGCTGTAGGGGAAATCATTCTAGCGGTTATTGCTGACAATAAAAAAGGCAGCCGGCTGGCTGCCCTGAAAAACCCAGCGAATTGCTGAGAGTCGGTCTGTTACGGTGTTAGTGGTGCTGGTGCATCTTGTTGAGCTTCTCGATAATGATGTTTTTCTGTTCGGGTGTCAGGGTGGCATGGAGCGCCGCAATTTTTTCCAGAACACCGGGCGCCTCCGCCATCAGCGTGGTTTGCTTTTGCTGTAGCAACGCCATGGCCGCGCCGGTGTCGAGGGTGTCAGCCATTACCAGGTTTATTACCGCTTCCCGGTCCTGCTTGCGCTGCTCTTTTTGCTGTTCACGAATGGCTTGGATTTCCTGATGCACATCGTCCAGCAGCGCCTGTTGTTCTTCTGAAAGGTCCAGTTTCCAGGCGATATACTCGAACATCATCTCGCCGCTCCTGGGGTGGTTTTTGCCGTGGAAGCAGCCGCCCAGCACCAGGGTGGCGGTCAGTAGGGAAAGGAACATAACCCAGCGTTTTTTCAATGTTGCAGATTTCATGGTGGTCTCCGTTTCAGTTCGGGAGTTGGTGGTTTACGAAGTCCATGCTAGCGCCGGGACCTTGCCGGAACTTGTCGAAAGCCTGGCGAAATGTCACAAATTGCAACGTTTGTGACAGTGGTGGCAATGAGTATTTGCAGTGACGCCGCGGTGTGATTAACTAACCTGAACCGCCACTTGCCATAAAGGTTCCCGGGACCGCAAAAGACATGCACCAGGTATTGATCATTGATGATGACGAACAACTCACTGAAGTACTGGAAGAGTACCTGGTGAGGTTCGGCTTTCAGGTGGCGGTTGCCCACAGCCCCGGGGAGGGCTTGCAGCAAATGCGAACGGCACTGCCGGAGGTACTGATACTGGATGTAATGCTGCCGGAAATGGACGGGTTTCAGCTGTGCCGGAAAATCCGCGCCACGGGTGCCTGGCAGCATATTCCGGTACTGATGCTGACCGCCCGGGGAGAGGTAACAGATCGCGTGGTGGGGCTGGAAATCGGGGCAGACGATTACCTGGCAAAACCCTTTGACCCGCGGGAGCTGGTGGCCCGGCTGAATTCCCTGTTGCGCCGGGCACCGGCAAAGAAGCCCGCCAGTATCATCAGCCTGAATGGCCTGACACTGGACGCCGTATCACAGCAGGTCCGGCTCGATGGTGAGTTGCTTACCCTGACCACCATGGAGTATGAACTGCTCAAACTGCTGATGACTCACGCGGGCACCACCTTCAGCCGGGATGAACTCATGAATGCATTGCGCGGCATCGATGCCGAACTTTTTTCAAGAGCCATCGATACGCTGGTCAGTCGCGTCAGGCAAAAACTCGGGGATACCGGCAAGCCGCCGCGCTTCATCAAAACCGTGTGGGGCAGGGGATACTGCTTCATCGGCGAAGCCGAAGAGACCGCATTGTGAAAACGCTGATGGGCTCTTTTTATGCCCGGGTGCTCGGTGTGTTTCTGGTCACAGCCCTGCTGTTACTGATAGTCATCATCAGTACCTGGCGCTGGGTGGTCCATGAGGGAGACCAGCATCCACTGAGGCCGGTGGCCATCAATCACCTGCGTTATCTGGTGGATGATATCGGCGTGCCGCCCGACCTGGAAAAGGCTGAAGAGATCACCACCCAGATACCAGTACGTATCGCCGTTCGCGGGCCTGATATGACCTGGTCTTCCGACCCGGGGTTTATGGATTTCCCTGAAAAACCCGAATGGCGTGAACTGCAGGAGCCCCGCATCCTGCGTTACCGGCGCCATCATTTTGCGATCTACCCACAGGGGGATTACCGGTTTTACGTCAGCTGGCGCCATCGTTTTCTGCAACCGGCCGATAAAATCAAACTGGGTGCAGGCCTGTTAATGGTGGCTGTTATTTTCTGGCTCAGCTACCTGGCCACACAGCGATTGCTGCGGCCCGTGAGGGCCGTGTCGGCGGCAGCTACCCGGATCAAGAACGGCGAACTGGATTACCGGGTCAATCAGTCCTATGGGGGCGAGCTGGGGGCGCTGTGTCAAAACGTCAATGACATGGCTGATTCACTGCAGGAACTGATAGAAGCCAAGCGACAGCTGTTGCTGGCTATCAGTCACGAGCTGCGTTCACCCATTACCCGTGCCAAGGTGAACAGTGAATTTATCAGCGAGGACAAAATCCGCCGGCGCATTGTGGCGGACATGAATGAAATGGAACAGCTGGTGGGAACCCTGATTGAATCGGAAAGGCTGAACCAGCCCCATGCCGTATTGAATCCGGAGCCCACCGATATGCAGGCTCTGCTCATGAAAGTACGTACACTGTGGCCGGAAAAAGATATCCGCGTGAGCGTGCCCGCAGAACCAGTACATTTGAACATTGATCCTGCCCGGTTCGAGCTGATGGTGCGCAATGTGGTGGCCAACGCCGTTCACTACGGCAGGGACAAGCCTGTCCTGTTGTCCCTGGAGCGGATCCCGGACGGGCGCTGGTGCCTTGCCGTGGCGGATGAGGGGGAAGGTATCGATGCCCAGCACATGCCCCGGCTGGGGAACCCGTTTTACCGGCCCGATGATTCGCGGCAACGGCGCACCGGCGGCACCGGGCTGGGTTTGTACCTTGCCCGGCGCATTATTGAAGCCCACGGTGGCGTGATGGAAATTGTCAGTCGGCGCGACACCGGCATCGGCACTTCAGGAACAACAGTAAAATTTCTTTGGTAGCAGGCGTATTCTTCGGGCCGGCTGGCGGTAGCCATAGGGCAGCCAGAGTTGCTGGTACCAGGGTTCTTCACCGCCGCGGTTAACGCC
>JAWVYU010000448.1:0-3434 GCA_033722575.1 Ketobacteraceae bacterium
AGCCGCGCAGCCTCCAGATGCCAGCGCTCCACCCAGGGAACATTTTCTGGTGCATTCAGGTGAATCTGTCCGGTTTTATCCAGAGATGAAAACCACTGAAACTGATGCTGGTGCGGGTTAAGCACCACCGCCACTTTGCCATCTTCCACACTGACATTCTGGGTGGTAACCGATTCTCCACTGATCAGCGGCACCTTCAGTTTTATGGCACCCTGCTCCGGCGCCATTCTGTTTACCCTGGTTTCCACGTACCAGTTCAGGCCCAGCCGCAGAAACCGCTCCACCCTGACGAAGGGTTCAATGGTATTGGGCGGGAACCTGTCGTCGGTTTCAGCACGCTGCTGTGCGGCATTGAGGGGTTCCAGTGTCAGGGCACCCCCGCTGATACGGCCATTATCCATCCCTTTTACAATCCAGCCGGGTGCTGACACCGACAGGTTGTAGACAGGCTCCGGGAACGACAGCTGCAGGGCTTCATTGCCGCTCACGGTTCCACTCATCTTCAGCCGCTGTGTCCCGGGTTTTAACGCCGCCCAGAGGCGGTTGTTCTCTTCCCGGACCGGGGCTGCCTCCCCGTCCAGGGTAATGGCATCGGGCATCCACTGGTTATCCGCCTGGGGTAACAGTACCTGTACGGCTTCCAGTGCGTGGTACTCTATGATCAGATCAAGACGCCCCTCAACCAGCTGCAGGCGGCCCCCGTTAGCCGCCACACAATTGGGGGAACAGTCCCGGGCCTTGAGCAGACGAGACTGCAACTCATCAAGCAAGCGGGCCGGAGGAAATCCCGACTCATCTGCGGGGACAGGTGTCGATCCGGCGGAGTGCGGCTCAATGGTTGCTGCTGCCACAGCGGGAGGGGCCATGGAAAACAGTACCAGGGCAACCGGTAACAACCCGAACAATCCCGCGAGATGGCCGCCTTTCAACCCCAGTCCGGTGCGCCACCCCCGGAACAGCCCGATGGCAATCACAATCAGCAGCACCACACGCAATGCTGCGGCGATACGCGAGTCGGCGGGTTTGAGAAAATAGAGCGTCACCGACTGCTCGCTGGTTACAGGGCCACTCCAGCCCATGCGTGCCAGGTTCCAGTGCCAGGCGGGTACGCTGGGCCCGGTCTGGGCCGCCGTATTGGGGTCTATTGCCGCCATGTACCGGCTGTCATCATAAGCCCCGGATTTAGCCACGGCCGCCCCCTGCATTTCCCGCGGTGCCGCCGAGCTTTCCATGGCCAGGGTGGCCACGGCAGGTGCCTTGGCACGGCGCTCCGGCCGGTGGGTATCCTGCTGAAAGTCGATCGACGGATCCTGATGATAGGCTGGCGCCGCTGTAGCGTAGTAGCCTTGCTCCAGCTGCGGATACAGTGCCGTTCGCGCCTGGGAAACCAGAAAGGGCAGACAGGCCGCCACCAGCGCCAGTGCCGAGAAGCGACCGTAAAATACCATGATCCGGGAAAAGGCGCCGGATTTGAGCACGGAAAGCAAAGCAAATACCGCCATCATATTGAGCCAAAGCCAGAGAATGCCGGGTTGCTCGGGATAAATCAGAAAAAACGCCACGCCACTGATCAGGCCCACTGCAATACCCCTCAGCTTCACCAGCGCCGCCACCGTGATCAGCAGCAAAAACAGATCCCACACCTGCCAGCGATTCAGCCAGGCATTCTGAACATGATCCGCTCCGGTAGCCGCGAACAGACGCCAGCCCGGTGGCATATTCAGGTCCACAGACACATGCTCAAAATCCTGCTGCCAGCCGGTTGCGGAGAGTTCCGTCTTGCGGGACAAGGTGCCGGCAACTTCACCCACCGCCTCCAGAGAAACCGAGGTATTGCGTAATTCCACACCAAGATTGCCATCAAGAACGGTTACTACGTTCGGTTCACCATGGGAGGACACATGCCCCAGCCGATAGCCGGGTTTGGCGTTCAGACGCCAGTGTCTTGAAAGGGAACCATTTATCTGATCCCGGAACGTCATGCCGTCACCGGCAAAGGCAATCCAGGCCTCCCGGTTCAGGTGCAAGCGGTTGGGCGCAGGCTCGGGATCACCGCGGCGGACGGTGATCAGTTTCAACACCTGGCCGGGGATAATCCGGTAGGCTTTCCATCGTTTCCAGTTGTCCGGTATGCGAGTCTGACCCGGATCAACAGACTCGGCGCCTTCAATGCGCACCTGCCGGAACTCCGAACGTGGTTCAAAGCTCCATAACTCTTCACTGGGCCAGACGGCGTCCACTTCCGGCAGCGGCAGACTCTGGACATGGTCACTACGGCGCCCCTGCACCTGCAGCGTCCAGCTGCCGGAGCGCAGCCGGATGCGCAAGCGGCCATCTTCCTCTACCCTTGCCGGCAGGGGCGAATCCACCGCCAGGAGTTCAAACTCCGGTAAAAGCACGGTCCCCAGAAAAGCTTCCCTGGGGCGCCCGGACACTTCAAGGCGCACCTCTGTGGTCACCTGAAACGGCACGCCGTCCTTGAGATGCCGGAATACCGACAAGCCCAGTTTGTCCTCGGTATCTGTGGTGGGATCAGTTGTCTGCTCTATCAACCAGAGCTGACCGCTGGCTTCCCTCCGCGGCATGGCCACCGTGCGGCCGTTGACACTGAGTGCCACCAGGCCGGTATTCCTTGGAATCTGTAATCGCTCGGGCAGACGCTGCCAGGGGATCGTTCCTTCCACCAGATACTGACCTGCATCCAGGTACACCGCAGGACGGCCACCCACTGCCACCGATTCCGCGGGCTCATTATTGACGGAGATCTGATGGGGCCAGAATCCGTCACCACCGGGCAGCATGATCCAGCCCGCCGAATAACTGTGGGCAATTAACTGGAAATGTGCGGAGTTGGCACCGGCTGTGATAGTGAGAGCAGCAGGCCAGACACAATGGCGTTCACCAAACTGGCCTGCCTTGAAGGGACACTGGTGACCGGGCTGTTGCTGGAGCACCCAGTCCTGCCATGGTTTCAGTTGTTCCGGTATGGCATTGGCAATATCCGGTTGATAGGCAAAGGCACGTGCAGCTGTCAGTTGCAGCACGATACCGAATACCGTCAACCATAAAAGAGAGCGGTGATTCCCCAGGTGGCCGGACAAGCCCATAACAGCAATTCCCTTATCTAATCAGGAAGTGACTGTTCAGTATAAGCAAAACCAGCCAACTTTGTACGAATCACCTGAGAGAATCAGGCGATCAGGCTGTCGATAAAGCGATCAAATTCCGGTTTTTGTGAATCAGTTGATTTTTCATTAACCACTTCGGAACCTTTATCGGACGCCGGTTCCTGTGCTGTTTCAGGCACCAGGGTTTTCAGAAGATCAGCGAAAAGGTTACCGTCTTCGCTGGCGGGTACAGGTGTCTGCAACAATGCGTCGCGCGCCTGCTGTACCTGGGCGGCAAACTCCGACAACTTGTCCATCATGGCCTGC
>JAWVYU010000449.1:0-3412 GCA_033722575.1 Ketobacteraceae bacterium
CCCCCGAAGAGCTGAAACACAAACTGCGCCTGGTGCAGGAAATTCGTGCGTTTGCCGGGGACGCGCTGCAGCTGCCGGTGAACAGCAGCTACAGCCAGTATGCTGATCTGGAACGCCCTTACGCCGTCTGGAATGTGTTCGCTGCACCGGAATTTTCAGTCAAACCAGAGACCTGGTGTTATCCCATTGCGGGCTGCGTGTCCTACAAGGGGTACTTTGACGAGAGCGATGCCCGGGAGTACGCCCGGGAGCTGGCGCAGGAAGGCTACGATGTCTACGTTGGGGGCGTAGCGGCCTACAGCACGCTTGGGTGGTTTGAGGATCCGGTGCTGAACACCTTCGTCACCCGCCCTGATCCCGCTCTGGCGGCGCTGCTGATCCATGAACTGGCTCACCGACAGCTATATGTGTCAGGGGATTCCGCCTTTAATGAAAGTTTTGCCACCACCGTGGAAATTCTGGGGCTGGAGCAATGGTTAACCAGCAACGGCATGCCGGAACAGGTGGCACTGATAGCCACACACAGGGAGCGCAAAGACCAGTTTGTAGACCTGATCCTGGCTCATCGCGAAGCCCTGGAGACCCTCTATGCATCGGATCTGCCGGAAGCAGCGATGCGTGACAAGAAAAGTCTGATGAAACAGCGACTTAAGGACCAGTATGCCGCATTAAAGGCCCGCTGGGGCGGCTATGGGGGCTACGATGCCTGGTTCGAAGGGCCCCTGAACAATGCCCAGCTGGCCACCATTGCCACCTATCATCACTGGGTGGACAGTTTCACCGCCCTGTACCACCACCATCAGGGTGACTGGAGCCGCTTTTACGAAGCCTGCGCGGAAATTGCCGGGCAAAACCAGACAGTTAGGGAGCAGACTTTAGAAAAACTCTCAGTGGAAGGCGCCAGGTTTCGTCTATAATTTGCGAAAGACTAATATTTTTCGGCAAAAAATGACGGCAATAATGGCAAAGGATCGAACCCTGGATCCGTTTACAGCACTGGTCGGACTCATACCGGATCTGACCGACCTGTACTCGGCAGTGAAAGCCAAAAACGGCGAGAAAGCTCATGGACTCTGCGAATCCATCATTGACCGGATTTACCGGATCACTGACCGTGATCATAACGCCGCCCTTGCCGCTATTCACCTGAGCAAGGAAACCTCTCCCCTGAAGCAACCCATCTACTCCGGCGTTATCGCTCATCTTTTGAGTGAACAGCACGGTATTGAAGGGGATTCGAAAATGTCGCTGATGCGCGCCATTCTGCTGGCTAATCTGACGTTCTATGAGTTTCAGGTACTGCTGAATACCATGGACGGAAAACTGACGGAAGCCCAGCGTGCCAAGCTGCACAAACACCCGCTGGAGAGCGCCCAGAAACTGGAACTGGCAGGCTTTATTGACCCTGTCATGATCAAGGCAATCCGCCAGCACCATGAGCGACTGGACGGGACCGGCTACCCTAACCAATTGAAAGGTCAGGAAATATCCACACTGGCCCTGATTATTTCCATCTGTGAAACCTACACAGCCCGCATTGATAACCGCGCCTACCGCAAACCGGTCCATCCCCGTGAAGCCCTGTCGCACCTGCTCCACGAGCACGATCAGCGCGTCAAGGAATTACTGATCAGCCTTGCCAAGGCCATAGGCATCTACCCGCCAGGTACCTGGGTAAAACTGGCCAATGGTGAAACCGCTATGGTGACAGGGGTATCCAACACCACGCCTGTACCGCGGGTGGTGGCTTTGTTCGATCCCAAGGGCCAGCCTTACATGGGACGCATGGTACGTGACGCAAAAAATCCCGCCAACAAGGTGACCGGCCCCTCTTTTCCACCCAAAATGCCCTCAGTGGACCTTCAGTCACTGTTTGAACCATCCTGATACATTCGGTAAAAAACGCTTACCGGATCACTACCGGCCATCAATTGAAGTTTCCCCGGCCCCCTTTATACTGGCTTCGAATAATAATCATTCTATTCCCCCCTGTCAGGGAACTCCCGCAACGCTTTCGCGGTCGGACTGAGGGTGCAATAGGCGCGAAAAGGGTAACCACAGATGACCATCGGAAAGCCTGCCAAAGGCTCCTATCAGGGAAAGATCATTGGGCGCACCGCCATTGCCCTGATTACGGGTGCAGCCATTTTTACCTTTGCCGGCTTCCTTGCCTCCTGTGGCAGCAGCCAGGCGGACAAATCCGCTCCTGCCCTGGACGCCTCCCAGACCAGTCCGCGAGATACGGAACAAACTCACCTGCGGGGCCAGTTCGTGGACAGCCCGGTATCGGGGCTATTCTATCGTACCGACACGCGCGAAGGATTCACTGACCACAACGGTTATTTTGAATTCGCAGAGGGCGAGATCGTCAGCTTTTACATAGGCAATATTGCACTGGGCGGCGCCCGGGGCAGCAGCATTCTTACACCCCTGGACCTGAGTGAAGGACAGGATCTGAGCGACACCGCAGTGAATATATTGCGCCTTTTGCAAACGCTGGACTACGACGGAGACCCGGGCAACGGCATTTCCATTACCACCAATACGCACCTGGCAGCGTCGCAGATTGCAGACCACCTGATTGATGTTACCAGCGGTTCAGAGGCCTTCGCCGGTAATCCTGCCTTGCTGGCATTCATCAGCCAGGTAACCAATCTGTCAGGGCTCATTCCTGCTGAAAATGCCATACAGCACTTTCAGCAATCCAGCCGGCAATGGCAATTGGCCGACAGTTTCTAGAGGCCGTTCTGGCGGGGAAACCACCGCTCCAGCCAGCGATAGACGGGCCGACGGAACGGCATAAAACAAACCACACCCACGATATCCGCCAGCCAATCCCACCAGGAAAAATGCCGGTAACCGGTTTGCAGCTGCAGGTATTCAGTCAATAGCCCGTAGGCACAAAGCGGCAGCGCTTTCCAGACAAAGCTAGACCGTGGAAAGGCAAGGTCAGTAACACCGGCCAGTACAAAAAATCCCAGCCCATGGGCAACCTTGTCATTGATCATCCATCCGCTGACATTCCCGGAAGGCTTGTTCAGCAGCAGATAGGTCATTACCACCAAAGCCAGGCTCAGCAGGAAACGAAATCCATAGGTGACTTTAGGCGACACTCCCATCAAAGGCTGTTCACCCGATAGAGTCCGTTAAGGGCGGCTACCCTGTAGGCCTCCGCCATGGTGGGGTAATTGAACGTGGTGTTAACGAAATATTCCAGGGTATTGAGTTCCCCCGGCTGATTCATGATTGCCTGTCCGATGTGCACGATTTCCGACGCCTGATCGCCGAAGCAATGAATACCGAGAATTTCCAGGGTATCGCGATGAAACAGGATCTTGAGCATGCCCACAGTTTCACCGGTTATCTGGGCCCGGGCGATGGTCTTGAAAAACGCCTGCCCCACTTCGTAGGG
>JAWVYU010000450.1:0-3400 GCA_033722575.1 Ketobacteraceae bacterium
GTACGGAACTGAACTTCCCTTTCCCTGAGCTTTTCCTGGGTGCGCTTTTGCTCGGAAAGATCAATAAAGGTACCCACGATACAGTGGCTGACATGATCCTTATAGATCTGGGCATCCACCATGATATGTTTTTTTACCCCTTTGGAATCAACAATTTCCTGTTCAGACCGAAAGCAACGACGCCGGTTTGAATTTTCCAGCGCATTGACAATCTTATTGAACAGATCGGTTCTGAGTTCTTTCTGAAAGGCAGGGAAACTGATGGGTTGATTGGGTTTAATGCTGACGCCCAATATATCAACCACGTTATTACAGCACGATATCTGTTCTTTCTCCAAATCGATTTCCCAACACCCCAACCCGGATATCTGCCGGGCAATATCCAGGCGCTGAGCTGCCTGCTCAATATTTTTCAGGTAAGCAAATCGCTCCTCCGGATGATCCAGCACCATCAATCCGGCGCGACCGCCATTATAGGATACTCTGCGACAGGACACGTCGACCGGGGAGAAATCGCCACTCGCCATATCATTGAAAATCAGATCGTGAATCTTCTTATCGTTTTCTTCATTCAGCTTGTCCATCAGGCCTGTCAGACGTATTTCCTGGTCAGGGAATACCTCACTGAGACGCAGCTCCCTGAGCACTTCCCGGCTTTTCTGGCATAAGCCCTGGACTGCGTTATTGGCATCCAGCACTTGCAGATTTTCCAGATCAAAAATAATCATGGGAGCCGGGCTGAAGAAAAACAGCTCCCGATAACTGGCCTCGGAAGCCTTTACCAGCTCCAGGGTATCATTCTGCCGGGACAGCAGCCTGCGTATAAAAACGAGCAACAAGATTGCTGTCACCAAAACAAACAGAGCCCCCTTGATGGTGTGCCAGAAAGTGGATTCACTCTGCTCTGCAACCGACTGGCTCACCATCAGATCGGTAATATAGATCCAGGACATCGCCACCAGAAAATACATTCCGGCAATCAGCAAAGGGCCTTTGTTCAAAGAATGTTTCATCGCATTTTCCTTGCTGCACGCCAAACATTCGTTCAGCGTTAAGCGATACACAACTCACTGACATCGCCGGCACTACAGTAAGCCGCCCAACCCGGGACGCGATCATTTGATGATATTCAGAAAGTTTGAAATCGGGCGACTTCAATTGAACAATTTATAGCGTAGCAGAGACATTAGATCTTTCCCAGAACACCCATATTCTGAAAGGTAATAACACTGCCTGTATTTCAACAGCTAGCGTTGACGCCGGTAAGGGACTGCCTGATATAAAAACGAAAAAAGAGCGATGATTTGGATTTTATGGGAACAACAGCTGTTCCGGGACATGAGCCGTTACCAGCAGGCAAAAAAAAGCCCGGCTGTTCAAGCCGGGCTTTTTATCAGCGAAACCGATATCAGGCGTTTACACGCGCTCGATAACAGTCGCGATTCCCTGACCCAGACCGATACACATGGTGGCCAGACCCAGGGTTCCGTCTTTGGCTTCCATGATATTCAGCAGGGTTCCGGTAATACGGGCACCGGAACAACCCAGCGGGTGACCCAGTGCAATGGCACCACCATTCAGGTTGACCTTTTCGTCCACTTTATCCATCAGCTTCAGGTCTTTTACGCAAGGCAGACTCTGGGCCGCAAAGGCTTCATTCAGCTCGATGAAATCAATGTCGTCGATCTTCAGGCCGGCACGCTTAAGGGCTTTCTGTGTAGCAGGTACAGGACCGTAACCCATAATGGCCGCATCACAACCGGCAACCCCCATGGCGCGAATTTTCGCACGCGGCTTCAGGCCCAGGGCCTTGGCTCGCTCTGCGGACATCACCAGCATGGCCGAAGCGCCGTCAGACAGGGCGGAAGACGATCCGGCGGTGACAGTCCCGCTCTTTGGATCAAACACCGGCTTCAGGCTGCTCAGCTGCTCCAGGGTCGCATCCTGGCGAATCACTTCGTCGATCTCGCACAGGGTTTTGAAACCATCCGGATTGTGCCCTTCAATGGGAACAATTTCATTTTTCCAACGACCTTCCAGAGTGGCTTCCCAGGCCAGCCTGTGGGAACGCAGCGCGAATTCATCCTGCTGCTGACGGCTGATACCGTGCATGCGGCCCAGCATTTCCGCCGTCAGGCCCATCATGGCAGAGGCCTTGGCGGCATGCTTGGACATTTCCGGTGCCATATCCACACCGTGGGTCATGGCCACATGGCCCATGTGCTCCACACCACCGATCACAAACACATCACCGTTTCCGGTCATGATGGCTTGTGTCGCGGAATGCAGCGCCTGCTTGGCGGACCCGCACATAGGGTTAACGGTTTGGCCACCGGCTGTGGGGGGATTGCCCGCAATAAGCGACAGGTTACGGGCAATGTTCATGCCCTGCTCCAGAGTCTGATTGACACAGCCCCAGATCACGTCCTCGGTTTCTGCCGAGTTCCAGTTGGGGTTACGCTTCATCAGGCCTTCGATCAGCGCCGCTGACAATTTCTCTGCACGTACATTGCGGAACTGTCCGTTTTTTGACTTACCCATGGGTGTACGGACAGCATCAACGATGACTACGTCTCTTGGATTCAAACTCATCTTTAATCTCCTAAGCTATCCGTGATTACTTGTAGAAAGACTCGCCATTGGCGGCCATTTCACGCAGTTTCTCGGTTGGCTCGTAAAGCGGACCAAGATCCTTGTACTTGTCGCAGAGTTCCACGAAGGCTTTGGTGCCAATGGAGTCCACGTAACGCAGGGCGCCACCACGGAATGGAGGGAAACCGATACCCATGATCAGCGCCATGTCCGCATCGGGAACGCTGCTGACGATGTCGTCTTCCAGACAGCGGATCACTTCCAGGCACATGGGAACCATCAGGCGCTCGGTAATCGTCTGGTCTTCGAAATCCTGGGGTTCGGCACACACAGGCTTCAGCAGCTCGTAAGTGGTTTCATCCACCACCTTCTTGGGCTTGCCGCGCTTGTCGGTTTCATACTTGTAGAAACCAACACCGTTTTTCTGGCCGTAGCGTTTGTTTTCAAACATGACTTCGGAGGCATCTTTGTGATCGTACTTCATGCGCTCGGGGAAGCCCTCAGCCATCACAGCCGCTGCATGAACACCGGTATCAATACCTACAACGTCCATCAGATAAGCCGGACCCATGGGCCAGCCGAAACGTTCCATTACCTTGTCCACTTTCTGGAAGTCGGCACCGTCGCGCAGCAACATGCCGAATGCACCGAAGTAAGGGAACAGTACACGGTTTACCAGGAAGCCGGGGCAGTCATTAACAACCACCGGGGTTTTACCCATTTTCTTGGCGTAGGCCACAGTGGTGGCTACAGCTTCGTCTGAAGACTTTTCACCACGGATAACTTCCACCAGCGGCATCATGTGCAC
>JAWVYU010000451.1:0-3353 GCA_033722575.1 Ketobacteraceae bacterium
AGTTATGCATGGAATAGTCAAACGGTACGCCGAACTTGAAGCCCTTCCACTTCTTGGGATCCCGTTTGTCTTTGTGCTTGTTATGAAGCACTATCGCCTGGCCGTTAATGTTTTCTACTGCTGGCATGATATAGGGCTCGGCAGTGGAACCTGCACCCAGGGTCATTGCCAGGGGCATGGGGGTGAGCATGTGAGAGGCATCATATTCACCGTTAAGGGATTTATCCCGGGCAACCGCCCAGCCAGCGGTTTTGATGACTTCCACATCCAGTCCGTACTTGGAATAAAAGCCCATGGGGTGCGCCATGATAATCGGCGTAGCACAGGTGATGGGAACAAAACCCACTTTCAGTTTGGTTTTTTCCAGTTTGCCGGTGGATTCTTTAACAGCTGCTTTTACCTTGTCCATGGGCAGAATGGAGCCCAAAGCCGCGGCTAGCGTGCCTCCACCCACGACCTGAAGGAAACGGCGGCGGCTGGCATCGTCGTGGCCAAACATGCCGCGGACAATGGCATTTTCCACGGCGCGATCCAGCATGTCCTCGGAGGTTTCAAACTCGTCTTTCTGATGGTTCTGCGGTTGCTGCATCGTATTTGCCGTCAGGCCTGCTTTGGCAGCTTTCAGCTCGGCATTTTCGGCCGCTTTCTCAAACATGATACGGGATTGCTTTTCATCCATGGGCACCCGGCCGTTCTGGCAGGTTTCACAGGTGCAGGATGCGGTGTGCATTAAACTTGTGTCTTTGTCGTAAGGATTACCCAGACTTTTAGTACCCATTGCCAACTCCCATTCGGTCTTAATCAATAGCTCAATGTGATAGCCCCAATTCAAGGCACGATTTTTGGGGCAAGGCAGCAAAACGGTGCACTGAGACCCCGGCAGAAAAGAGGTTGTCAGAAAACACTGCACCTTGGCTGTGCTGCTGCCGTTTCTGTTGCAGACATGGTGCCAAGTGCGGAAAAAACATCTAACGCATTGTTTTAAAAGGAAATGGATTTTTTCCCAGTGGTTTTATTGAGCTACGAAGATTCGTAGTTAACGAATTCTCGTAGTGGCTGTTACGAAATTTCGTAGTTGGCGTGGGTTTTGAATTCAGGAAACAGTGACAAGCGACAACCAATCAGAACCCCCGGGGTGAACCAGTATGTATCAGTGGCAACAGATCGGCTTTTGGTCGGCACCCAGTGCCCTGTTGATTATTGATCCTCACCTGGATCGTTTGCTGGCGGCCAACAGTGCGGCCTGCAAGTTCCTGCGTTCGGATCTGCCCACCCTGCTGAAGCAGCGTGTGAGTGATTTGTTTGCCGGCGATTTTTCCCAGCTGATTGTGTTCAGCCAGGAAGTGATGCAGAACGGTCAGGCCGATTCGGACCAGCTGCATTTGCGTAAACCCGGCAGTGATGAGGTGGTCAGGGTGGAGGTGAACGGCTGCAGCCATGTGGTGGATGGCGATACCCTGATGACCTTGGCATTTGCAGATGCCGAACTGATCGAGGGGCAGCGGGACCGGCGCGATGCCCAGCGCCATTACCGTTCAGGCCTGGGCCACTGGCAACGGATGTCCCAGGTGTTCAGCGAATTTGAAAAGGAAAACCGCCTGCTGCTGGATGCTGCCGGTGAAGGAATTTACGGTGTCGATGCCAACGGCCTGACCACCTTTATGAATCCCGCAGCGGAACGGATTCTTGGCTGGAAGGCGGAAGAATTGATTGGCAAGAACATGCACAGCCTGATTCATGCGCACCGGGCCGACGGCAGCCATTATCACGTGCAGGACTGCCCTATTTATAAAGCCTTCCGGGAAGGTACAGTGCGCAGTGTGGATGATGATGTATTCTGGACCAAGCCGGGCAAGCCCATTGATGTGGAATACACCAGCACGCCCATCAAGGATAATGGGCATGTGGTGGGGGCGGTGATTGTGTTCCGCGATATCACCGAAAAGAAACATTCCCAGAAACGCTTGCTGGAAGCCCTTGAAGAAGTGGAAACCCTGAAGCACCGCCTGGAAATGGAAAATGCCTACCTTCAGGAAGAACTGAATTCAGAGTTCAATCACCAGCAGATTATCGGCAAGAGCAAAGCCATTCAGCATATTATTCAGCGCATATCCCTGGTGGCACCGTCCGATGTCACTGTGCTGATCAGCGGTGAGTCCGGTACCGGCAAGGAACTGATCGCCCGGGCCATTCATGAAGCCAGCGACCGGGGCAAGCGTTCCCTGATCCGGGTGAACTGTGCAGCGATTCCCTCGGAGCTGTTCGAAAGTGAATTCTTTGGGCATATCAAAGGCGCCTTTACCGGGGCCACTGTGGACCGGCCAGGTCGGTTTGAACTGGCGGATGGTGGCACCCTGTTTCTGGATGAGGTGGGTGAAATCCCCCTGACATTGCAGGGCAAGCTCCTGCGAGTGCTGCAGGAGCAGCAGTTTGAGCGGGTGGGGGACTCCAAAACCCGTCATGTGGATGTGCGCATCATCGCCGCCACTAACCGGGATCTTCGGGAAATGGTGGATGCCGGTGAGTTTCGCGAGGATCTGTATTTCCGGCTCAACGTGTTTCCCGTTGAGTCTGTGCCTTTACGGGATCGCCTTGATGATATTCCCCTGCTGGCCCAGTATTTTCTGAAGCGTTCCTGTACCCGCGCCAATAAAGCCGGCCTGAAAATATCATTGCGGCAGCTGGAAATACTCAAGCAGTATGACTGGCCCGGTAATATCCGTGAGCTGGAAAATGTGATCGAACGGCAGGTTATCCTGGCCCAGGGCGATGCCCTGCGGTTTGATGAGCTTGCTGCGGAAATGACGCAGCGGGAGTCAAAAACCGCTGCCGCCGAGGTCAGGCCGGCAACCCCGATTGCTTCCGATGCCGATCTCAAGCGTCAGCAACGGGAAACCATAGTCTGGGCGCTGAAAAAATCCGGGGGCAAGGTGTTCGGGGAAGACGGTGCTGCTGCCGCCCTGGGCGTAAAACCCACCACGCTCTCTTCACGGATCAAGCGATTTAAAATCGACCGCAGTGAGTTTATGGCATCCTGAGGTGCGGTAAACCGTTAAAGTCCCCGTTGCCATTCCTGACGCAGCACCACTTTATCCGGCGTGTGAATGGCGGCCCGTACCTGGGCAAGCAAGGTATCCTTGTCTTTTCCCAATACGCCTTTCAGCACCAGGTAATTCGAAGCATGGTCGCTGCGGAACAGGGTTTTGTCCAGTTCCAGGGTTTTCAGCAGCAGTTCCAGTTCTTCAAACAGCCGCTGTTGTGAAGGTTCCTGATACTGCCCCGCAATCTGAAAAACAAATCCGTGGAACAACTGGCCCGGCTCAGGGAAATGGGGTTGTCGTTAATGTATGTGG
>JAWVYU010000452.1:0-3294 GCA_033722575.1 Ketobacteraceae bacterium
AGCTGATGTTTAACGGCCTGCTCAAAGTCTATGATTCCCTGGCGGGCATAAAAACCGCTGACTATTTTGATAAAAAAGACCTGCTCCGACGGGTGCCCGGCCTGAATGACAAGGGCCTGAAAGGCGCGAGCTACTACACCGATGCCATCACCGACGATGCGCGGCTGGTGTTGCGGGTGCTGGAAGAAGCGATTGCCGCCGGTGGCGAATCCGGCAATTATCTGGCGGTTGAAGATTTGCTGCGCGACGGCGACAACCACGTCTGCGGCGCTGTTATCCGCAACACCGAAACCGGCGAAAACGCTCAGGTAAAAGCAAAGGTGGTGATTAATGCCACCGGGGCCTGGGTTGATTTTCTGCGGGAAAAGGTGAGCGGCCAGAGGACCATTCGCCCTCTGCGCGGCAGCCATATCGTGCTGCCCCACCACCTGGCACCGGTGCACGATGCATTAACCCTGTTCCACCCCGAAGACAAACGACCGGTATTCGTGTTCCCCTGGGAAGGTGCTACCATCATTGGCACCACGGATCTGGACCATAACGAAGACCTGAATCTGGAGCCCCGCATCAGCCAGGACGAACTGGACTATCTGATGGCGGTAGCCCACAGCCAGTTTCCGGATTCCGGGATTACCAGGGCCCATATTATTTCCACCTGGGCCGGCGTGCGCCCGGTGATCTCCACCGACAGAACCAAGGATCCCTCCAAGGAAAAGCGCGACCACTCCGTTTGGGTGGATAAGGGCCTGGTGAGCGTCAGTGGTGGCAAGCTCACCACCTTTCGCCTGATTGCCCTGGATACCCTGAAAGCTGCCAAACCTTTTCTGGGCAGCCAGGTGAAACCAGCGGTCAGTGACAGTGTGATTACACCGGCCAGAGTAACCCCCCGGGACATTCCCGATGCTGATCCGGCGTGGGCCCGGCGCATGATTGGCCGATACGGCGATGCAGCCCGGGAAATGCTGCGCAACGCCCCCGAAGAGGAAACCAGAACCATCGGAACCACACTGTTCTGCCTGGCAGAAATTCGCTGGGCGGCACGGCACGAAGCGGTGGTACACCTGGATGACCTGCTGCTGAGGCGCACCCGGCTGGGATCGCTGCTGCCACAGGGTGGCGAGGAGATTCTGGATGCCGTGGGTACGATCTGCAGGGAAGAGCTTGGCTGGTCAGAACAGACCTGGCAAACGGAAAAACAACGCTACCTTGACCTGTGGAAACAGTATTATTCCTTACCCGACACCCGACAATAAGCAGAAGTGAGTGGGAGTTATGGCGGAGTCCGCAACCAAAGATTATGTACTGACAATTGATAACGGCACCCAGAGTATCCGTGCGCTGGTGTTCGACCTGGACGGCCAGCTGGTGGCCAAAAGCAAAGTGGAGATCGAACCCTATTTTTCCGATAATCCCGGCTGGGCAGAACAGGACTGTCATTACTTGTGGGAAAGCCTGTGCAAGGCCTGCCAGCAACTGTGGGACCTGATCGATTTCCCCAAGTCCTCCATTAAAGCGGTGGCGCTAACCACTCAGCGAGCCACGGTCATCAATCTGGATCACGCCGGCGAACCGCTGCGGCCTGCGATTATCTGGCTCGATCAGCGGCGCACCGAAGGGCTCAAGAAAATGGGAGGCCCCTGGGAGCTGCTGTTCAAGGCCATCGGTGAAAAACCCACCCTGGATTATTTTCGTGCCCAGGCAGAGTGCAACTGGATCGCCACCAACCAGCCGGATATATGGCAGCGCACCCACAAGTTCCTCCTGCTGTCAGGTTTTCATACCTACAAACTCACCGGCCGCTTTGTTGATTCCATCGCTTCCCAGGTGGGCTATCTGCCGTTTGATTTCAAACGCTTCGACTGGGCCAGGCCCGTGGACTGGAAATGGCAAGCGCTACCCTTGCGAAGGGAACAACTGCCTAACCTGGTGGCACCCGGTGGCATTCTGGGCCACATTACCGAACAGGCCGCCCGGGACACCGGCATACCACGAGGCCTGCCGCTGGTATCTGCCGGGGCCGACAAAGCCTGCGAGGTGATCGGTTCCGGTTGCCTCAGCCCGGATACCGGCAGCCTCAGTTACGGCACCACCGCCACCTATAACAATATCAACCGCAAATACGTGGAGGCCATTCAGTTTATACCCCCCTACCCGGCCGCCATTCCACAGCATTACAACACCGAGGTGATTATTCAGCGGGGCTACTGGATGGTTAACTGGTTCAAACGGGAATTCGGGTTAAGGGAACAGCGCATAGCCGCCGAGAAAGGCATTGAACCGGAAGTGCTGTTCGACGATCTTCTGAAGCAGGTGCCGGCCGGTTCCATGGGGCTTACCCTGCAGCCGTACTGGTCGCCGGGTGTACGGGAACCAGGCCCGGAAGCCAAAGGCGCCATGATCGGCTTTGGTGATGTTCACACCCGCGCCCACATCTACCGCGCCATTATCGAGGGATTGGCCTATGCCCTGAGGGATGGCAAGGAGCGTGTGGAAAAACGCAGTGGCGTAAAAATCAAAACCCTGAAGGTTTCCGGTGGCGGCTCCCAAAGCGATCAGGCCATGCAGATAACGGCAGATATCTTCGGTATTGCCGCGGAACGGCCCCATACCTATGAAACGTCCGGGCTGGGCGCCGCCATCAATGCCGCCGTGGGCATTGGTTTGTATCCGGACCACCAAACGGCTGTAGAGCGTATGACCCACCGGGGAGAGGTGTTTCAGCCCATCCGCGAAAACGTGCGCATATACAACAAACTTTACCATCAGGTTTACCAGAAAATGTACGAAAACCTCAGCCCCTTATACAAAGCCATCCGGCGCATTACGGGGTATCCGGAATAACAAAAAAGCCAGTATATTTTTTTGGTTATGGCGTCTAACATTTGGCTATGAGAGCGGCCGGGTTGATCATTTATTAATCTATCAAGTGTGAATTTCGTCAGGTTTTTGTTTGAAAAAACCGCTTAATATTTGGTATGGGCACATTGCAGGCCCAGCAAACGCCAAATCATTGTCGTATCACATGGCAGCTTCACCCAAGACAAAGGAGACCCTTAACCACCATGTTCAGTTACCAGCGCAAAATGCCCGTTACCGAACTGGCGGTGGGCATGTATGTATTCCAGCTGGACAGACCCTGGCATGGTACCCCCTTTCCTTTGCAGGGCTTCCACATCAAGGATGAGTCGGATATTCGACTCATTGCCAACTATGGTAAGAGTGTCAGTATCGATGTTGCGCGCTCGGACATCCGTGTACGTACCAACGCCAACCGGCAGAACAACCAAGCCCAGG
>JAWVYU010000453.1:0-3289 GCA_033722575.1 Ketobacteraceae bacterium
CCGACTTTGTGCGCGGCCTTCACAAAACGGCTGATGGCGTCCGGATCGCTTGGCGGGGTCTGTTCCTCCGGGTCCACCAGAATGGCCATATCCCAGCGGTAACGTTTGCGACGCGCACCCACCCGCCAGACCTTTTGGGTAAAGTCGGTAAGGTAGCTGACAAAGGTTTGCCACTGGCTGTCTTCCAGATCGGTGACAGAGCATTCATCCACCTTCAGCTGCCAGTGCTTGTCACCCGGTTCCAGCCGGATTCTGAGGAGGGGTGCCTGAAAATCCTTGAACAGCCGCCGGGCCAGCGGCTGCAGGGGCTCCACATCCGTCTGACCAAAATACAGCAGGTATTCCTGGGCCACCGGCTCCAGCCCCGCATCCAGCAAATAGCTGCTATAGGGCAGTAACAGGCTGCTGTCATTGTTCAGATGCCGCAGGTCATTGATGGTTTTGACACTGGGCAATACGGTATGGTTTCTGGCTTCCGCCAGCAGCGAGCAGTAATAACCCTTGCTCAGGTAATGCTGGGTATCGCACAGATTGATGATCCGCGTTTTGGGTTCGTTATGTTTGGGATATTCCGCCAGGTAGGTATCAAAAGTGATCACATCGGCCAATTGATCGCCAGCACCAAGACGGTCGTTATCCACGACAATCAGAGTTTTATACAACACGTTGTCCTCAGCTATCCGTTTCTGCCAGGCCGGCAAGACAGTAAAGCACCATGATAAATGCCTTTACGGCATCCAGTGGCGCGGTTTCACCCATAGTATGGTAGCCCGAGGTGGGAATCTGCAATGTTGTTCCATCCACCAGCTCATTGGAGGCTGCAATGATACGACCCAGTTCGGTGGATCCCAGCGATTGGGGGGCCTCTCCTTTTGCGGCCAGCAGTTTGTTCTGCTCTTCCACATACTCATCCTTGTACTGGATAGTAATATCGAGCTTTTCGCACAGCTGCGCCAGCCGCTGGGTGAGTTCTTCATTGAATTCCGCGTTGGCATCCTTGTGCCGCAACACCAGTTGCTGCTGCTTCGCGGTGTCAAAATCGGGATAGGGGCTGGTATCCACCACGATCAGCTGGTTGGTGGAGCCGCCAAAGCGGCGAAACCATTCCAGCAGGTAGCGCCAGCTTTTACCGGCCTCTTCCTGGGCAGTAAAGAACGCGGTGCCTTCAAAACCCAGCTCAAAAAGATACACCAGCACCGCCGCAGTCAATACGTTATCCAGCTGCCCTGAAAGCGACTTCTCGGTGATTTTCAGCCGGTCCAGAAAGGCCACCGGGGTACCGGCCACCAGATGCTCCAGGCCGGCCAGTTCGAAAATCAGGTTATTGCGGTATTCACAGATCCGGGCATTTTTAATATCGCCACTACCCCGGTAGGAGCCCGACCAGGGTTCGTAGGCAAAGACCTTTTCGCCGTGAAAGCGGGTCACGATTTTCCGCATCAGCTGCTCGGATACCGAGTTGCCCAGCAGGTCAGAACGGGCACCGGATACAAAGGCGGCATACTGAAACTCATTGGGGCCGGTACAGATCAGACCGTGGCGATCGATGTGAGAGGATAAGAACAGGCTGTGAGGGCGGTTACCCTGGGCCACCAGTAAACCCTCATACCAGGTCACGTTGGCGCCCCGTTCTTCCAGCTCCCGCTGCAACACACGAAAAAAGGAATGCTCCGCTCCCACGACGCTGGGGCTGCGCACCAGTAATGACAGCAGATCAATAAAAGCCTCGGGAAGCACTTTCTGTTGTGATTTGAGAAGAGCCTCTTCGGCGGGGAAAATCCTGTCTAGCATAGTTTCAGTCCTGGGGTGTTGGGTCGATGCTTGGCACATCAGGAACTGACGTTGAGGGCACTCCAACAAGTGGGGGAATCAGGGTACGTATATAAGGTTAAACAGGGGTAGGAGCAAGTGATTTCTACAGAGTTTTTACCTATAAGAAACATTGCCAATACCGCTAATCGTTATATTCGTTTCCCGTCGTTCCTGAGCCGGTTATGACGCCTGCCTGTTGGGGTGTTCCGGTCAGACTTTCGATTACCATAAAGCCTGAGCGGAAAGATAACAACCCGCCACGGGCTTTGCTATTCCCCGAGAATCGCCGCCGCGGCGTCCGATTCAAAGAATGGCTGAAGGTTACGACGCAGGGCATCCTGCAACATGCCCCGTTGCTTGAGGTATTCAATCACCATAGGAGCAAAGGTCATGGCATCGTCCACCAGCATCTCCTCTTTGATGTACAGGTCCTGGAGCAGATCGTACAGGCTGATGTACTTGTACTTGTCGTAAAAGAAATCGATCACGGCGCTGATACAGGCTTTGTAAAAGTCAGTGGTGCGCAGATGCTTCCAGTACTCGAAACCGGCGACATAGGCTTCCTCAATATCGTTGGTGGTGATATAGCGCCGGAAGCCGCTGATTTTCAGATCCTTGAAATCCACCCAGGCATCCAGTCCCAGCTCGATGATTTTTTCATTGGTGAGGTTTTTGTTCAGAAACCGCTCACTTTCCCTGAGGGTGACACTGATGTTGGAGGCCACGTACTTTTTCAGGGCGGCTTCGAGATTGGGGGTCGCCTTGTCCATCATGCTCTTGCCAAACTTCATCATGGACTGGGCGCCGGGGATTTTCTTCGCCAGCGGATTAGTAGTGATGTAGTCCTGAATGCCGTGGTACAGCAGATCAGACATCAGCGAGGCATAAAAAGGATTCGATACCACTTCGGAAATAAGTTGCTTGCGGGCGTCTTCCATTTCCGCCACTTTGACCAGAAACTCCTTGTATTCCTTCTGCGTCATCAGGTCGCCGGGTGTATGTTCGTCGAAAATCTTGTTGTGGTAGATTTCCCGGGCAATATCCCCCACCAGCTCCGGCACACCCGGTCCGATCTCCATATCAGAGGCGTACTTGATCGCGGTTTTCTTGATGCTCTCGCTGGTGATCACATCCCCCAGCTTGATCTGTTTGGCGTCTTCCAGTGCCTGCCGGACATTGCGCTCCACCAGCGGCTGCAGATTATCCGCCGTGATCTGATCCACCAGAAAAGCCACCTGAGCTTCCAGCAGCTGTTCTGCTTTAGCTGATAAAGTCCCCATCGTTCCCCCTAGATTTTTCAATCAATTAAGCGACACTGTAAATCACAAGATGTAATACAAGAAGTTAACAGAAACCCGCCTGGATATCATCCAGCATAATCCCCAGTCCGCCATGAACCGGACGGTCGAGATAGCGACTCGGCCAGGGCTTCCAGATATCGAACAGGCGGAACAGCGCAAACCCCAGCACCAGCCAG
>JAWVYU010000454.1:0-3280 GCA_033722575.1 Ketobacteraceae bacterium
CCTGTCTGACGATGCCGATACCGCTTTTCTGAAAGAGCTGGCGGTGCAGACCAACGGCACTTTCTCGGTTGCCCAGTCTGCTGATGATCTGATGTCAGTATTTGTACAGGCTTCAGACAAGGTGAACAAGCCTGAGCAGGTTCCCCTGAAAGGCAACCGGTTCCAGATTGATGCGGCCGTTCAGGAATTCACGGCACTGATATTCCGCAAGCCGGGCAGTTCTCCCACCGAACTTTTTTCACCGGATAATCAACAGATTACCGTGGGCAAAAAGCCTGGCAATGTGGCCTGGTTCAGTGACAGCCGTTACGATCTGATTACCGTTAAAAATCCGGCACCGGGAGAGTGGCGGGTAAAAGCGGCAATGGACCCCGATAACCGGGTAACCGTGGTTACGGATCTCAGCCTGGTGATGGAGGGGCTGCCCGATAACCTGATCGAAGGTGAGCGTGTCACCATGCAGACTTACCTGGATGAGGACGGCAAGGTGATTACCAACCCGGATTTTCTGTCGGTGATGGACATCACTTTCAGCCAGGATGCCAGCACCGGAGAGCGCTTTGCCGGTAAGCTGTCCCATGACAAGTCCGGTCAGCCCACGGTGCCTGAGGACGGGATTTATACGGCGAAACTGGGGCGCACCCTGACGGAAGGAGAGCACCTGTTCGAAGTTTACGTGGATGGTAAAACCTTCCAGCGCAAGCGTACCCAAAGGGTGACCGTTCACAGGGATGTACTGAATATAGAGCAAAACTTTACCACCCGGGACGACCAGGAACTGAAATACCTGACAGTGAAGCCCAAAGCGGCCCTGATTGATCCGGAAAAGATAAGCCTGGTAGCCCAGCTTAAAGGGCCAACGGATGAAAAAGTGATTCAGGAAGCCGTTTATCATCAGGGCGGCGAATGGCAGCTGGATGTGCCTCAGTTTGAGGAGCCCGGCGTTTACGAAGTTCTGGTGAAGGTGACTGGTGTGTCTGCCAACGGTTTGCCATTTGAGCTGATTCAGGGCCCCTACGAAGTGGATTACACCCCGGTGGGCGTGGTGGAACAACCGGCGCCGGATCTGGAGACCATGGCGGATGCCTTCGTTGAGGAAAACCTGGAAGTACCTCCCATTGAAGAACCCCGGGAAGAACCCGTGCCTGAACCGGCAGCAACTCCGGAGCCGGAAATGCTGGTGGAAGATACGGTTGAGGAAACTCGTACCGTGGTGGAGGAGTCTGCATCTGGCGAGCCGCAGGAACCGGAAGAAGGTATGGGCCTGGTAACCATTGCGCTGATTTCTGTGATGAATCTGGCGCTGATTGCGGCTGGCTGGCTGATCTACCGGCGCACGGTGACCAAAGAGGATGAAGAGCGGGAAACCGTAGAAGAGGAAATCACCCGCCTGCAGAAAGAGCGTACGGAAATGACGCGCCAGCGTCCTGCTGCAGTAGCACCGGAAGAGAATACCGGTGGCGATTTATTTGCTGATGATGACGAAGATGCCACCGTCATTAACAAGGCACCGGTGGAGGAGGATGATAAAACCGTGGCTCAGCCCGTACCTCCGCCGCCTGAGTCGCCACCGCCAGAGCCGATACCGGAAGAAGAGAACCAGGCCTATGAAAACCAGGCACAGCCCCTGGAGATAGAAGATGATGAAATGATTGAGGTGGATGATTTCGATGATTTCGATGAGGATGGAATTGGCGACCTTGATGACATGCTGAGCGAGCAGGAAGAAGAGGACAGCGATGAGAAAAAACGCCGGGAAGAGTTCGCGGAAGACGAATTTATGCTGGATAATCCGGAAGATAAATAATTCACCTGTTGATGGAGTAAGCTGTGAGTGAATGTATTTTCTGCCAGATTGTCCGGGGCGAAGCACCAGCCAGCGTTGTGTATGAGGATGAGCACGCCATGGCCTTTATGGATCTGTTCCCTATGAACCTGGGTCATACCCTGGTGATTCCCCGGCAACATGCTGTTTATATACAGGAGTTGACGCCGGCATTGCGCAGCCACCTTTTCGAGATCACCAATGCGGTGGTGGTGGCACAGAAAGCGGCGGGTATTCCCTGTGATGGCAATAATGTGTTCGTGAACGATGGCCCTGCCGCCAATCAGCATGTGCCCCATGTTCACATTCATTCATTACCCCGGGTGAAAGGTGATCTGGCCAAAACCGTTTACACTTTTGCCACCCGCTTCAGAAACCTGTTTGGCCAGGCCGCTTTACGGCGCCGACTGGATCAACAGGCCGGCCAGATTGCCGCTTGCATGCCCGACCGGGTGAGCAGTGCACTTACAGAATCGGACCAGTAAAGCCCCGGGTCGGATTGGCTCCACACTTAAAAATTTTGGGCTATGCTGAAGGCTGGGCGGTGACTTTCGGATGGGGGAGTAACGCCTTCAGTTCATGGGGGCTCCCGAGCTAATGGCTTGATTCAATTGATAATTCAATGAATTGGCAGCTGATGGCCGGCAGCTTTCCCGAAAGAATCCACCCGGAAATGCAACCTTTTACGCCACGTCACCGGGCAACATGCTGTTGTTTCGCCGCGGCGAAGTAGTCATAGAGGTAAAGGCCCTGAATGCCCACATCCGTTGAGCAGACCGAGAAAAACCCGTCAGATCCGGATCGCGCACCGTCGCGGCCAGCATTGGGGGCCAGGGCGGTGGTTGAGTTGCTCAGAATCAATCAGCCGGCCAGGATTCCAGCGGAATTCAGCGTCAGGGAACATCGCCGCCCGGCGGCGCTAAAGTCATTGTTGCAACTGCTGACCTATTTCCAGAAACGCATCAGTAAAAGCCCCTATGCCAATGCCAGCGTGCTGTCGCTGATGACCAATTACCTGATAGAAAAAGGCGAGCGGCTGGAAATTGCCCGGCCTGATCTGGGCGCCATCTTTCTTGTTGATCGGCTGTTTGACGAGTTGTTGAACTCTGAGAAGTTCGACAAGGAGGCATGGGGGTTGATTTCCCGGATCCGGTTTCCGATCACCAAGTTTGCCTTGCAGGACTTCTCGTTTTTCTTTGCACCCCAGAACATCGGCCGGCGGCTGTTGAATACGGTAACCCTGCACCTGCTGGGTTCCGCAGAGCAGCGCAAAGGTGAAGTGCGCACTACCATCAGCCTGTTTGTAGACCGTTTGAACATGGAATACATTGGTCAGATCTCGCAATTCAATTCGGTGTGCATCGAAACACAGTCCTATTTCGCCTCGCATCAGAAAAGACTGAACAAGCTTCAAACCCGTATTTCCCAGGTGGAATCACCGGAGCGTAAAAAAGA
>JAWVYU010000455.1:0-3280 GCA_033722575.1 Ketobacteraceae bacterium
ATCGTGTTCATTTTCTGGAGGCAGGACGCACAGTAGGTTGTCGGGAAGAAGAGCTGATTCCGGCGAGTGATCCCTGGATTGCCAACAAATATGAGTTTCGCGACAAAGTGATCTGCAACCGGACCCTGATGGTGCAGGGGGAAATTATTGCCGAAAAAGGTGACTCGGGCGAAGTGGAAAAAATCATCAAGCAGCAGGGCCGGGAGGTTTTATATCATATCCGTTTCAGCGGCCGCGTTTTTCGGATACCGGAATCCGTACTGAGTGCACCTGAAGCAGCAATGACTGACCCGCAGCGCGCTGTGGACCAATAGGGAGATGAACGTGAATGCAGTGATCAACGATCCGGAAAAGTATCGGTATTCGGCGTTACAGGTCGCTGTCAGCAAATTTGGCCAGTCTCTGCATCGGCTGAGTCCGGAGCAACGCCGCGATGCGGAGTCCATAGCCTGCAGGCAGTATGAAATACAGAGCCGATTACTGGCAGCGCCGGAGGCTTCTCATGTCACCGTACCGGAGGAGCAGCTGGATCAACAGGTGCAAAGAATTATCCTGCGCTATGCCAATGAGGATGAATTTTTCAGGGAGCTTCAGGAAAACCAGTTAAGTCTGACGGCGTTTCGCCATTCGGTGGATCGCGAGCTGAGAGTACAGGCGGTGATGGATCTTGTCAGCGCGGCCGTGGCGCCCTGCTCCGAGACCGACGCGCGGATTTATTATTATCTGCACCCGGAAAAATTCCTTCAACCGGAATTGCGGGAGGCCTGGCACATATTGATCACCGTCAATCCGGATTACCCTGAAAACCAGCAAGCCAACGCCTGGGAGCGCGCTGCTGCTATTGCGCGGCGGTTGCAGAAAAAACCCGAACGTTTTGCGGAACAGGCACTGAAATATTCCGAATGCCCCACCGCAATGAATAATGGTTATCTGGGGCAGATAAAATCCGGAACGCTGTTCCCGAGTCTGGATAAAACCCTATTCAGCATGACTGTGGGAGAAGTCAGCGATGTGATCGAATCGCCTTTGGGGTATCACGTATTGCATTGTGCCGGCATACACAGAGCCGGACAGGTTCCCATTGGCAAGGCGCTCCCGGTAATCAGGGAGAAGCTCACAGAGCGTTCCCGTGAACAGCACCTGAAATCCTGGATAAAGCAGGTACTGAACCAGGATAGCGAAGCAACATAAATCAGGAGACAGTTTTATGTCAGAGCACGCAATACCAGCAGTATGTTCATTTTGTGGTACACCCAAGTCCGCTGAAACACCGCTGATATCGGGAAACGATGGTATGATTTGTGAGGGTTGCGTGAAGCTCGCTCATCAGGTGGTTACCAGCTGGGGTGTAAAAAAACAGTGCGCGTCCATGATCAACAGTTTACGCACTCCGAAAGAGATCAAGGAGCATCTCGATGCTTATGTGATCGGTCAGCAGAATGCCAAGGAAACCCTGTCGGTGGCGGTTTACAATCATTACCTGCGCCTGCTGAACCAGGGCGAGAGTACGGAAGATCTGCAGGTGACCGGCACGGAACTGGAAAAATCCAACGTGCTGATGGCCGGACCTTCCGGTACGGGGAAAACTCTGCTGGTAAAAAGTCTTGCGAAAATCATCGGGGTTCCCATTGTGATTGCGGATGCAACCACGTTGACCCAGGCGGGCTATGTGGGTGACGACGTGGACAGTGTGCTGCAGCGTTTACTGGAAGCATCTGATGGCGATGTGAACCGTGCCCAGTGGGGGATCGTTTATATTGACGAGATCGACAAGCTGGCCAGAGCTGGTGCTGGCACGATGGCGGTACGGGATGTATCGGGTGAAGGTGTACAACAGTCGCT
The DNA here is from genome assembly GCA_033722575.1 of Ketobacteraceae bacterium. Taxonomy (GTDB): domain Bacteria; phylum Pseudomonadota; class Gammaproteobacteria; order Pseudomonadales; family Ketobacteraceae. Next base: position 1,843 of record JAWVYU010000455.1, read on the forward strand.
TCTGAAGATGGTGGAAGGGTCTCAGGTTACTCTCAACAAGGGGGAAAAGCGACCCGGACAGGGTAACCAGAAAGAGGTGAGCATTGACACCACCAATATCCTGTTCATAGTGGGCGGGGCATTCCCGGGTTTGCATAAAATAGTGTCGGATCGGGTGCAGCCGTCGAAGGTTGGCATTGGCTTTCATGCCAGTGATATAAAGTCCGGGAAAGAGAAGAAATCCAACAATGAATTGTTCGCTCTGCTGCAGCCTGAGGATTTTCAGCAGTTTGGTATTATACCTGAATTTATAGGCCGTTTTCCGATTATTACCTTTCTTGAGGAGCTCGACATAGATGCGCTCCTGCAGATCTTGCAGGAACCGCGAAACGCCCTGGTAAAGCAGTATCAGCAGCTTTTCAGATACCAGGGTGTGGAACTGACTTTTACCCGGGCGGCACTGACCAGAATAGCACAGAAGGCGCTCGACAGAGGTACAGGTGCAAGAGGATTGCGCGGCATTATGGAAAGCGTACTGCGGCAGACCATGTTTGACTTGCCTTCCAAATCAGGTATTGCCAGTTGCACCGTCGATGAAGATACAGTTAATGATGCTGCCGGGTTTATCGTATCGGAAATTCTCGGCAACCCTATGGATCAGACAGAGGCATCAGCCCGGCAGGTGGCTTTATGAAATACAGGGAAATTCAGGCAAGTGAGGCAGAGAGTATTCTGGGCGCCGACGGTGCCCTGGTACTGGACTTGAGAGATAACATATCTTACCGCGAAGGGCATATTGAGGGTGCCATGCTGGCTCACGATGCTCTGACCGAAAGCATTATCAAAAGAAAAGAATATGACCGGCCTATTATGGTGTACTGCTATCACGGTAACAGCAGCAAAGAGTTCGCAGAATTTATTTCGGCTCTCGGGTTCCGGAACGTCTATAACCTTGCTGGCGGTTTTACCGCGTGGAAAAAGCAGCTTGCGTCTGAGTAAGTTCAGCCGCGAATAAGGCCGGCAGACAGATGATAAAGTCTGGATTACTACAGATAAAGTGTCTGCCAGTGCCAGTGCCAGTGCCAGTGCCAGGAACCAGGAAGCACGCCGGGATCAGTATCGGATGACGCTCTGGCTATTCCTGCTATCCGTCCATGCGGTACTCGCCGGCATCGATCATGCCCGTCAGAATATCGTGCAGTCTGTGCGGTGAGATGCTGCATCCGGAGCCTGTTATCCCCGGCATGACATCCAGCATGACATCTTCATCCATCATCTCCCGCAGTAATTTGTCCATAAAGACTTCAAGGGACACTGCATCCACATCCACGTGCTGTGGTGACTTCCGTTCTGTAGACACTGATTCCAGGGCCAGATTTCTGTACGGCCAGAATCGCGCTGATGCAGAATCTCCTGTTTCCGATATGACCCAGCCGAATTCATCCACGATGCCCCATAC
>JAWVYU010000456.1:0-3247 GCA_033722575.1 Ketobacteraceae bacterium
GCTCCGACCCCAGTATTGTGCTGGCCGACGCAAATCTGGAAGAAGCGGCCGACGTGCTGACCCTGTCCCGTATCATCAATGCCGGTCAGTCCTGTATTGCTGCCAAGCGGCTTATTGTGGAAGCGCCGGTGTACGATCAGTTTGTGGAACTGATGAAAGCCCGGATGGAAGCCCTTCCCATGGGGAATCCCAGGGATGAATCCACCCGCATCGGCCCCATTGCCAGACCGGATCTGAGGGACAACCTGGCCCGTCAGGTGGAAGAAACCATTGCGGCCGGTGCCCGTTGTGTACTGGGTGGCAAAGTACCTGAGGGCCCCGGGTATTTTTATCCGCCGACCCTGCTGGCGGATGTCACCAATGATATGGTGGCCTGCCGGGAAGAAACCTTCGGACCCGTTGCGGTGATCCTGAAAGCAAAGGACGCGGACGATGCGCTGGCCATTGCCAATGACACCGAGTACGGTCTGGCGGGTTCCGTATGGAGTACCGCCGAGCGGGGCGAAGCCCTGGCGCCGAAAATGGAAACCGGCCAGGTGGCAGTCAACGGTATCGTGAAAACCGATCCCCGCCTGCCCAGTGGTGGCGTTAAACGTTCCGGCGTGGGCCGCGAGCTTGGCCCCCACGGAATCATGGAGTTTGTTAACGTGCAGCAGGTGTGGGTAGGTCCGAAACAGGGTTAGTCTGTTTCAGATCATGGCAAATAGCGCCCGCACAGCCGGCTCAGGGTAGATGGAAAGCTCCCGTCGGGTGCGCTCCTCATCGTGGTCCGGCTGTGACTCCACCGCGGCAATATCCGCAATATAGTCATCCGGGAGGCGTGCCTCCCGGGCACCGTGAAGAACGTGGTGCTTGTACCAGTGAAACGGTTTGAGGCGGTGGTCAGTGTGGGCAGCTTTGTCTGCCACCACATACATGAAAGCTTCCGTAACGCTATCATTGGCCGTGAGCAGTTCCACCCTGTGGGATTCGTAACGGGGGCCCTCAAACACATCCAGGATGGGTTTTTCAGCAATATCGAACTCAAACAGCACACCGTGAACCAGCAGGCTCCGGTTTTCCGACCTGACCACATCGCATTTGGCAGACCCGTCTGCCCCCTTCTTGTGGAATTTCAGTTCATAACCGGGCAGCCTGGCGTTGCGGTAAAGGCGTGCGCTGGGAATGCGGGCCCTGAGCCTGGCCAGTGCCATGTTGGAGCCGTAAGCGAAGTAAAGCGTGGTATTACTCATAAGAATCGCAGGGAACAAATCGTAGCTGACAGGATAGCCAAAGCATGAAAGATCGGAGTGAATGATGCAAGCCATGGAAGCCGCCTTCAGTGCGTTCGCAGGATTTATGTGGGGAACGCCCCTGGTGATACTGCTGGTGGGCGGGGGGTTGTTCTTTGTGATGTATTCCCGCGGACTGCCCTACCTGCATTTCCGCCATGCCATTGATATTCTCCGCGGCAAATATGACCGTGATGACGACGAGGGTCACATTCCCCATTTCCAGGCCTTGTCCACGGCCCTGTCCGGTACCCTTGGTCTGGGTAATATCGCCGGGGTGGCCATTGCCATCACCATGGGCGGGCCCGGCGCCATCTTCTGGATGTGGGTAACCGCACTGGTGGGGGTGGCCACCAAATATTACACCTGCAGCCTGGCCATTATGTACCGTGGCAGGGACAGCCTGGGCCAGCTTCAGGGTGGTCCCATGTATGTGATCCGGGAAGGTCTGGGAAAACGCTGGATGCCCCTGGCCATGCTGTTTGCCGTTGCCGGGGTGTTCGGCACCCTGCCGGTGTTCCAGGTGAATCAGCTGGTGCAGATACTGCGGGATGTGGTGGCAGTGCCGGCGGGTCTGGCCACACCCGATGCCCATTTCACCTTTGACCTGGTGCTGGGGCTGGTCATCAGTGCCCTGGTGCTGGCGGTTATTCTGGGCAACATCCAGCGGGTGGGCCGGGTAACCGCAAAACTGGTGCCCTTTATGGTGGTGCTGTATCTGATCATGACGGTGCTGGTGCTGGCGATCCATGTGGGGGATATTCCGGCCGCCTTTGCCCTGATCCTGACGGATGCTTTCACCGGCGAAGCCGCGGCCAGCGGTGTACTGATCACGGTGATTCTGATCGGGGTGCGACGTGGAGCCTTCTCCAATGAGGCGGGTATTGGCACGGAATCCATGGCCCATGGTGCCGCCAGGACCAATGAACCCATCCGTGAAGGCCTGGTGGCCATGATCGGGCCGGTGGTGGATACCCTTATCGTCTGCACCTGTACAGCACTGGTGATTCTGGTGACTGGCGTCTGGCACGGGGATGCCGATGGCGTCACCCTGACGGCGCAGGCATTTGAATCGGTATTACCGGGCTTCGGGGCTTACCTGCTGACCCTGATGGTGTTGTTCCTGAGCCTGAGCACGGTTTTTACCTTCTGGTATTACGGCAGCAAGTGTCTGGGTTTTCTGATTGGTGCCGAACATCAGCACTATTACGTCTGGGTTTATTCCCTGCTGGTAATACTGGGGGCCATTGCGTCGCTGGATGCCGTGATCGGCCTGATTGACGGCATGTATGCGGTGATGGCCATTCCCACCATGGTGTCCACCCTGCTGCTGGCCAGGAAGGTTAACGAAGCCACCGCCCGTTATTTCCGTACTCACCCCGGAGAGCCTCAGCGGGGGTGGGATTGAGGCAGGTTAATCCCGCCCCATCACCCGGCGCCAGAAGCTGGATTCAAATCTGGGGTCAATATACTGTTCAAAGGTTTCCCATGCCGGATAACTGAATTTGAACATCTCTTCAGGCATGCGCGCATCCTTGGCGGGGTAGATCGCGCCTTTGGCGTCTTTCACTACCTTATCCAGCTGCTCCATCAGTGCCAGGGTTTTCTCGCCCTTGTTGGGAAAATCCAGCGCCAGGGTATAGCCGCGGCGGGGGAATGACAGCATTCCCGGCGATTCGATGGGGCCGTGTTCTTTCAGAACACTCAGAAACGATGCCTGACCCGAGGCGGAAATCAGCGTCAGCAGCTCCTTGAGGGCGGCCACCGGTTCTTCCACCACCACACACTGATACTGCATAAACCCCCGGGGGCCGTAAATGCGGTTCCACTGGTGAATGCTGTCCAGAGGGTAGTGAAAGGGATCGTAATGGACTTTCTTGCTGACCTTGGGCTGCATCAGCTTGCGGTAATACAGGGCGTTGAAGGATTTCACCGTAAAGGAATTCAGCACTCCCGGCGGAAAGGTCACGGGAACC
>JAWVYU010000457.1:0-3226 GCA_033722575.1 Ketobacteraceae bacterium
CCCAATACTGGCCCCATGGTACAGCAGGTGTCTGGCCTGTACGCAGGGCAGGCATTGATTATGCGGCCATTGACAGAGCGCTGGATGCAGCCTTTGAACCTGCGCCGGACTATAAGAAACAGACCGCTGCGGTGGCGGTAGCCTACGATAACCGGTTGATTGCAGAAAAATACGCCGATACGGTTAACAAAAACAGCCGCTTGCTGGGCTGGTCAATGACCAAGAGCTTTACAGCGACGTTAATCGGCATGCTTCATGAGCGTGGTCTGGTAAATATCAAAAGCTCCCCAGGTATTCCCGAGTGGGAAGGCACTAATAAAGATACCATCACCATTGAAAATCTGCTCCATATGGCCAGTGGTCTTGAGTTTCATGAAGAGTCCACGGGGCCTGACAGGGATTTGTCTGTAATGCTTCATGCCCGGGAACACTTTGCGGGTTTTGTTATTGACCGGCCGTTAATCGCTGAGCCCGGCACAGCCTTTAATTACTCTACCGCCGACAGCATGTTGCTTGCTAGCATCGCACAGGAAGCGCTGGGGGGTGCCATGGGCGATACCTATCATTTTATTTATGAAAACCTGTTTGAGCCCATTGGAATTACTGATGCTGTGCTGGAATTTGACACGGCGGGTTATCCCGGCGGGGGCTCCTACCTGAGTATGAAACCCAGGGATTGGGCGCGGTTGGGTTTGCTGTATCTGAACCGGGGTGACTGGTTTGGCCGCCGGGTGTTTTCCGCCGAATGGGCGGAGTACGCCACCAGCCCTTCGCCGGCTAATGATAAATACGGCGCACAGATCTGGCTCAATACCAATCGTGAGCGTTGGAGATCCCTGCCTGAAGATACCTTTGCTTTCCTGGGGCATCAGGAACAAAGTGTTTTTATTATTCCTTCCAGAAAGCTCGTGGTGGTTCGTATGGGCTACACCTTCGGCGGGGACGGTGAGATAGAGCAGTTGGTGTCAAGCATTGTACGGGCGCTTCCCTCTGGCTGATATTTCATTTACTTGCAAGGACAACAGGGATGAAAATAGACATCGCCGATCAGAAGAGATATCCCAATCTGACGGAATACGTGAAAAACCAGCTTCCCAAAGTGAAGTCGATTCCAAAAATCTCCAATGCACTACTTAAAAACGGCGAGATCCGGAAAAAATCCCTGCCTGTGGTTTTAACCTGGGGTATTGAACCCACCATCAGAGTTGTCGCGATGCCCAAAAACCAGTGTGGTGAGTTCACACCCAATACCGGCTCCAATGAGATCAGAATCAGTAAGTCTCTGGTGGAAGAGTTTGAGAAAAGTGGTGGGAGCCGAAAGGTAACACTGTTACTGGGGGCCACTATTTTGCATGAGTTGGCTCACTGGGGCGACGATCAGGACGGTAAAGACTTGCCCGGTGAAGAGGGGAACCTGTTCGAGACTGATGCATACGGGAAGGTAATACCATGTGTTACCAGGTAGCAGGTGGAGTCGTCAGGTCAGGGCTGCTTGTGTCGGCTTTTGTTGTGTCGGGTTGTGCCCATTCAGGTCAGACTCCGGGCCCGAATCCACAGACGATCTGCGGGCTGGTCGAGAGCACCATTAACCTTGATAAACTTCAGCAGTATTATCATATTGATAGTTTTCCCGAGCGGATACCGCTGGTTGTGACCATCGCGAACCAGGATGTTGATTGCCCGGATCTGGAGAAATTCGGTATGGCGGTAAAAGTTCAATACCGGTCAGCGGAGGCAGCGCCTGGGGATACCGCTTACAAAACCTCGCTGGATATCAAGGCTATTAATTTCGAGAATGATACTGCCCAGGTGTACTTTAGCTATCCCCCTGAAGGGATAAGAGGCGAGATAGAATTCAAAAAGGTTAGCTTTGATTGGCGGATTCAGCATTCCGTGATTGTGGAAATGTAGACCTTCAAGCGATCTGCTTGCCATCTCTTTGATGGATGTGTGTTATTTCCAGGCCAGACAGAAGGGCTCAGGGCTCTTCTGTCTGGTATGTCGGCGTGTTAAGCATTACAGGGTTGCGCTGCAGCCCTCAGCAAATTCAGCCAGACCAGAAAAATAGCTGGTTACTGATTCCTGAAACAGTTCCTTCTCCTGTTTGTTCATGAAGACAATTTCAAGCGTTCGGGTCTCGCCGGATTCAAGTACGCGCTTGGTGATATCGGATTGAGTCCAGTCACTCTCGCTGACCGTGGTGCCGGACGGAGTTTGGAGCGTGCTCTCTGAACGTTTGAAAATGGCACCATCCAGTTTTATTTCCTTGATTTCCCCATAACCTTCCGGAAACGAGAAGCTCAGACTGGCCAGCGTAATGGGTACTGCGCTGCTGTTCGTTAACTTGAACTTGATTTTGTCATCCTCGAGTTTCTCGAACAGCACGCCGACTGTGCAGGACGGTGGCGGAATTACCGTTACTGTTGAGGTGTCCGTAGCCGTGCAGGATCGGTTGCTGCTATCGATACCGGACGCTGTTGCCAGGTTCGTTACAGACTCTGCTATGTAGCTTGTATGGATGAACGTTCTGGTCTCGCCGGGTGTTAATGTGATGCCGTTGGCTATGCTCCCCAGAATGTCGTCCGTGATGCTGATGGCCTGAATCTCATTGAGGCCGGTATTTTCAACCCTGTAGTGATAGGAAATGTCCCGCCCGAGCCCTGTGTCTTCCAGTGCTACCAGCGTAAGGCTGCCGTACACATCGCCAGTAAGCAGCGGCTGAGAACAGGACGTATGCAGCCTCAGCTCCTCAGTACCGCCTTCATTTTGCAGCATGATTTCATCGGCATCGCTTCGGGGTATCGATATTGTTTCTCCGGGCGTCAGCGTCACAGAGTGATTGTTGTAGATTACATTCACCGGACTTGCTGGATCGATCATGCCGGTACAGGTGGCATCGCCCGGTTTTTGTTGGTTGCTACTGGCAGAACAGCCGCCGCCGGTATATTGGAAAGTCAGTGACTCTGGTTTGTCAGGTAAGGAATCGCAGCTTGCCATCTATCGTGACCGGTAAGCTCTCCCGGCTGGGGTCACCTGCATAGGCAGCAACACTGAGCAGCTCGCCCAGGTACTCATCGTATGTCATCGTGAGAGAGTCGATTTTGATGTCGCAGGTGAAATTCACAGGCGGTTTGCTCACCACCGTGCAGCGGGTATCAATTGCCACCCCCCACCGCACGGGACGCGCGAAGACCGCGTCAAAGGTATAATAGATAGTATATTATTA
>JAWVYU010000458.1:0-3203 GCA_033722575.1 Ketobacteraceae bacterium
CAAACGGGAGTGGCCTAAAGGCAGGGTAGAACCCCTGTATAGCTATATCCTTTTGATTACACAGGGAAAAACACTACAAAATTATTTTGCACTGGTTAGTCTTTTTCTTCATAAATTTATCAGCTTCTAAAATCAAATACCCCAGTAAACATGTCGCGGCTGATGTTCAAAAAACAATCGTTTACAGGTGTGCTTCCCGTGAGCCGGGAGGTGTAGCTTAAAAGTTGATCATCTTTGCTGAGGCCCGCTGAACAGTTTTTCTGCTTTTTACATTTCGCCGCTGCTTCTTTAGTGTTTTAGGTCGAATAATAATTAAACATAATAAGACCTCGCATGCGCTTTCCGACTTCAAGAATAACAATCGACAATGATCGGTTTTTTTATCTGCTTTTGCTGGTGCTTCTGCTGGTTGCGGTGCCGAAATCACTGGGTACCCTGTCGGCGGATGATTATGTTCACCGTACCATCATCCAGGGATCAGAAACCCTGTACGGCTCTGGCGTGGAGCTGGCCAGACCCGACAGGAGCCTCGGGGCGGTGTCCAGCCAGCTGTTCAACTTTGTCAGTGATCAGGAGAACATTCAGGAGCTGAAACGGAAAGGCATCCTGCCCTGGTGGGCTGACGACCAGCTTAAGGTGTCCTTCTGGCGGCCGGTGTCGGCTGCCACGCACTGGCTGGACTATCAGCTCTGGCCGGGATCGCCCATGGCCATGAAGCTGCACAGTGTTGTCTGGATGCTGCTATTGCTGGTGGGGTTGCGGCAACTCTTCCTGGCACTGGGTTTACCTAATGCCGCAGTTAACCTGGCACTGATGATCTACGCGTTCGATCTGAGCTTTATGAGCGTTGTTAACTGGATCGCTAACCGGAATGCTGTTATCGCTGCTGCGTTTGGCGTGTATGCGGTTGTTAGCTGCCTCAATTGGCTGCAGGCCGGCAGACTTCACAGCCTGGTATTGTCGTTATGCCTTTTTTTGGTGTCCCTGTTGAGCGCGGAGTTTGGTATCTCGACATTCGGTTTTATTATGGCGGCGGTATTTTTTTACGGCTGGGCCAGCCCCCGGGCCCGCTGGCTTACCCTGGGCAGTTTTTTTCTGGTGATTGTGGCCTATCGGCTGGCTTATGAGTCCGGTAATTACGGTGCCTCCTTTTCCGGTTTTTACCTGGATCCGCTGACCGAGCCAGTGGCCTTTATCCAGTCAGTGCTGGTAAACCTGCCGGTGCTGGTTTTCTGTTATTTCAGTGGTCTGGACGGGACGGTGAATATCCTGTCGCCTTATGCCCGCATGGCGTTGGCCGGGTTTGTGACGCTGATACTGATCGCGCTGGTAATCATCGTCATCCGTAAACAGCCCTGTTCACGGGAAATCTGTTTTCTGGTGGTGGGATCCCTGCTGGCCCTGGTACCGGTATGTGGTGTTCCGCTTATCAGTGGCCGGGTGCTGCTGTTTTTCGCAGTGGGCGGTTCCGTGGTGATGGCGTTGCTGATTTTAAGGTTTGCTGAACGAATTGCGGCAAAAACGAATCAGTCGCTGCTGATCAAAGGGGTAATGGGATACGCCGTTCTGGTGCATTTGGTGCTGGGCCCCCTTGCCTGGTCCGGCGGCGGCATGGTGAAAGTATTGAATGGTGTGACCATGGACAAGCAGATGTATGAGCTTCCCCCGGCACGGAGCAAGAAGGGCTACCTCCTGTTAAACCAGCCGGTGGTTTTACCCTACCTTTATTATCCTTTTTACCATGACTACCGCGGCTCGGTGGCAATGCGCAGTGTCCATGTGCTGGCCCCGTCGGCCACCGACTACGCAATCCGCCGGAGATCTGCAAACGAGATTGCCATAGAAAGCCCGAGGGGTTTTGAAATCTTCAGGAAAGCCGACGGGTTACCGCTGGTTGGGTTCGAAAATGTGGCAAGGGTATACGACAGCATGTTCCGTATGGCGAGCCGGCCGATGGAGCAGGGATATCAGGTCCTGGCAAACGGGATCAGCTATCGGGTGGAAAGTGTGAATGCCCATGGGCAACCCACGGAAATCGTGATTTCCTTTACTGATATCAATAACTTCCAGTGGGTGTACTGGTCACGAAAACGCAATGAGTACCTCGTTATCGATCCACCCGGCGTGGGGCAGACTGCCATGATTAACCGGCAATACCAGTTGCCGGAATCATAGCCTGGCCAACGGTTTTTATAGGTGTATCAGGCTGCAGCCGGATCAGGCGCGGTGTGCCGGCCGAGCCGCCATTGTTGTTTTTCGCATAATGGTTTAACTTAGCCTACTGGCTAACCAGGCGTGCAGCGCAGCAAGGGTTGCCCGAGAACAGGATGCAATAACCAGAAAACAGGGAGTGTTATCGGTGGTACATCAATGGAGGCGGCTAAGCGGGGTTTCGGTTTTAATACTATTAATGGCCGTTGCCACGGGATGCGGTGGCAACTTTTGCAGCAATTGCCCCATTGTGGAAGTGCATGCCCTGGAGGTCAGCCGTGCAGAGAATGTTGTATTTTCTGAAGCCGACGCGGATGAGTTGCTGGAAATTGCCAGCAACAACCTCAAGAACAAGGACACAGCTGTCGATGTGGCCTGTAACCTTACACTGCAGCGCAAAGGCGAAATAAAGACCTTCAGCAACACCCGGTCGGTGGACTCTTTCTTCCAGTTCTGGAATGTCGCCCTTGGTTCACCGGGTTATGTCAAAATTGTCAGCGAGCTGAATTTCTGCAGCTCCGTTAACCCCTCAGTAGTAGGCTGTGCACTCACCCCCGGGAATTTCATTATCGTGGAACCCTATAAAGGGGAGGTCGGTGCTATTCTATGGCCCCATGAATTCGGCCACAGTCAGTCCCTGCCTCATCGCACTGGTGTGCGCTACCTTATGAACCCTTATCTGGAGGTGACGGGAGATGTGGTAAACGCCGAGGAGTGCACGGCCCTGAGCCGGCGGCGGGATAAAACCACACCTCTCCGGATTGCTATTCATAACATGGTGGCGGACTTGTACGGTAAGTCCGGGGCCGAAGCCAGATCTGCAGCGCCCGGTCCGCTTCCCCCCATAGAGGGCTTTGTGCGGCGCCTTCACGTCACCGGTATCTCCTATGAGCGGGCCCGCCAGTATGATGCATCGGTAATGCCGGTGCTGGCACAGATGTTGTCGAATCCTGCGGAAGAACTCCATTGGGTAAACATCGTGGTTATGCTGG
>JAWVYU010000459.1:0-3201 GCA_033722575.1 Ketobacteraceae bacterium
GTGGCGTGGGTGTGCCCATCCACACCTGCCCTGATGGTCAGGAGAAGGATGGCTTGCTCTGCTATGAGCAGTGTGACAGTGGTTACAATGGCATAGGGCCGGTGTGCTGGCCCCAGTAATACAAGCCTTATAAACCAGACCTTTTAACCCAGGGCTCTGACCAAGCCCTTTGAAAACAGGCACTTGGGTGTGCCTCAGAAAATCCCCGCCTTTGGGCGGGGATTTTTTTTGTGGTGATTTTTCCGGCGCTGAAACTGCTTTTCAGCTAGGCTTGTATGATGACAGTCGGGAATTCAGCGCATTGAAAGCCATATTGAATAACATCAAAGACCGGCTGACAGAGGATTTCGAACTCTCTGTCATGACGACGCTCTGTGCCTGCGGTGTTTTTGGTATCACGCCTTTTGCCATTTACCGGTTTGCCCAGGGAGACTGGTTATCCGGTGCGGTGGATCTGGTGATTCTGATGAGTATCGTCGCCGCCTTTACCTATGCGTGGAAAACTGGTGACACCCTGAACGGCGGGCGCTGCCTGGGGGTTATTATCTGTGCCGGTGGGGTTGCCGTGGGCAGCATCCTGGGCATCAACGGTGCCTTCTGGCTGTATCCGGCGTCACTCACCAGCTATTTTCTCTGCCCCTATCGGTTTGCGGCCTGTATCAATCTCCTGGCGTTGCTCATACTGAGTACCGTAGGGTCGGCGTTTGACAGTCACGAACAGATGTTGTCTTTCGTGGCCACCAGCCTGGTGGTGAATGCCTGCGCTTTCATCTTTGCTATACGGCACCATTCCCAGCATCGCAAACTCCAGCAACTGGCTTCCCACGATCCGCTCACCGGCGCCCGAAACCGCAGAGCCCTTGCAACAGACCTGGAGAATGCTGTCAGCAATGCCAGGCGTACCGGGCTGAGTTACGCGCTGGTGATGCTGGACCTGGATCATTTCAAGCGTATTAACGATGATTACGGTCACCATGCCGGGGACGAGGTCCTGCGGGAGTGTGCGGATATATTGCGCCATCATATACGCGAGTCTGATCAGTTGTTTCGCTACGGCGGGGAGGAGTTCACCCTGCTGATGACCGGGGTGTCAGACAAGGGGTTGCATGCAGTGGTGGATAAATTGCGTCAGGCCCTCCAGACCCACTTGTCCTCGCCCGGCGGCCCTGTCACTGCGTCATTCGGTGTGGCTCTGCTCAGGCCGGACGAACACTGGGAAGCCTGGGTCGCCAGAGCCGACAACGCCTTGTATCTGGCGAAGGAAGGTGGGCGAAACCGTGTGGTCGTAGAGCTGGAGGTGGAAGCAGCCCGTGCCTGAAACCCTGCCGGTACCGAGTCGCACTCAATTTTGATACCTGCACGCCAAACCGCTTATAATGCCGCGGTTTCAATCCAAATAAACGCAAGCAAGCAGGAGACTAGCCCGTGGCAGGACTGTTGCCGGATGTTGATCCGGACGGTTTACTTGAATATTCCGTCGTATTTACCGATCGTTCCCTGAATCACATGTCCCAGCAGTTTCAGGGGGTCATGAAAGATATTTCCAGCAACCTCAAAGCCGTGTATCAGGCCGAGGCCGTTGTGGTAGTTCCCGGTGGCGGTACCTTTGCAATGGAAGCAGTGGCGCGGCAGTTTGCCCATGGCAAAAAATGTCTGGTGATCCGCAACGGCTGGTTCAGTTTTCGCTGGAGCCAGATATTTGAAATGGGGCAGATTCCCGCGTCCAGTACGGTGCTGCAGGCGTCGCAGCAAACCGCTGACCCCTGTGCGCCTTTCGCACCGCCAGCACTTGATGATGTGCTGAAAACCATTCGCGAAGAAAAGCCCGACATGGTGTTTGCGCCTCATGTGGAAACCGCATCCGGCATTATGCTGCCGGACGATTACATCAAAGCCATCGGCGAGGCTGTCCACGAAGCAGGGGGACTGTTTGTGCTGGACTGCATCGCTTCCGGCACCGTTTGGGTGGATATGAAAGCCGCCGGGGTGGATATACTGATTTCTGCGCCCCAGAAGGGCTGGAGTTCCTCTCCCTGCAGCGGTCTGGTGATGCTCAGCGATGCAGCACTGGCCCGAATGGAGCACACCAACAGCAGCAGCTTTGCCTGTGATCTCAGGAAATGGCACCAGATCATGCAGGCCTATGAGAACAATGGCCATGCCTATCACGCCACCATGCCTACGGACGCTTTGAAACGCTTCCGGGACACCATGCTGGAATCGAAGCAGATCGGATTTGACCAGTTGAAAGCCAGCCAGCTGGAACTGGGCAGGCGGGTACGTCAACTGTTTGCCGATTACGGGTTTCAGAGTGTGGCCGCTGAGGGGTACGGTGCACCGGGTGTTGCGGTGTTCTACACCGAAAAACCGGAAATGCAAACCGGCAAGCCGTTTCTGGAGGAGGGTTTACAAATTGCGGCGGGTGTACCGTTGCAGTGTAATGAACCTGAGTCATTCAGGACGTTTCGCATCGGGCTGTTTGGCATCGACAAGCTGCTGAACGTGGATCGTACTGTTGAAAACCTGGAAAAGGCCCTCAAGGCCATTCAGTAAAAACGCCAATGGCCAGGTTCCCTGGCCATTTTTTTGCCGCTCAGCTGGGCACGCTGAGCGCCGTAATATCAAGATCCAGTTCGTCGGCATCCTGGCGGCTTCTCAACAGTTTGATTACCTCCGCTTTCTGGACTTCTGTGGGCGCAAGTTCTGGTGGTGCGTGGTAAAACCACTTCCTCAGAACCGGGAACAGTTTCCCGGCTGGCCAGGTGAAAACCTCTGCCCGGGTGGGTACATAGCATTCCACTTTGTCAGCATTGGCGTAATCCGGAGAATAGGCTTTGAGAACATCACGGTGAATGCCGAAGCGATTCATCGGGCTGAATAGTCCGTTGGATGTCAGGCTCATGGTGTCTTCCTCTTTTGCTATGGCCACAGCCTAGACAAGCACGAATTCTTGTACCTTGATCAGTATCAATAGAAAGGAGTAGGCTAGATTCTGAATGCAACAAGGGACAGGGGATCATTCATTGACTGAGTCCACTCATCTCGATTCCACGGCTAACACCGGCAAAGTGGTGACATTGTCGCCAATTCGCGTGCACCTTGGCCTCAAAACGGGCGTAAATTCGACAACACCCGGATATGACAAATTTCTGGGCAAGTTGAGACAGTTTGACGGCGTCGCCGCGGTACCTGCCCTTGAAC
>JAWVYU010000460.1:0-3184 GCA_033722575.1 Ketobacteraceae bacterium
GGTTTTCTGGTATATCGTTGGTCAGTTCGATGATCCTTCCCTCAAGCAGGGGGCGGGACAGAGTGAGCACCACATCACCCAGCGTGCGGACGTCAATGGCTTTCGGTGATAACTCAATATCCTGATGACGTAATTTGGATGAATCGAGTATGTCGTTGACCAGGCTGCCAAGTCGTCGGCCGCTGGCAACGATCGTCTGCAGGTTTTTTTGGGTATCGGGGGCCAGTTTGTTACGGCCATGCAGTGTGGCTTCGGCGAGGCCAATGATACCGTTGAGAGGGGTGCGCAGTTCATGGGAGGTGTTGGCAAGAAATTCATCTTTGAGCCTGTCCATGCGATGGAGGTTTTCCAGGGCCTGCTGTTGATTTTCCAGGGCTAGCTGTTGGTTTTCCAGAGCAAGTTGCTGTGCTGCCTCTTTCTCTTCTTTCATAAGGCGCATGCGGGCGGCCAAGGCAACTGAGAGCAGAATGGCCTCAGTGGCTGAACCCCACAATATCCCATACTCGGTTAACGCATTATTGGGCATCAAGCCAAACGCCCGTGCCGTATAAATAAAGACCCCGAATAGAAACAGGCACCATGCCAGCAGATAATAACGTGCAGCATGGTTGCCACGTATAACCGCAATAATCGCTACAAAAAAAAGAAAAACAGGGAAGGTTAACGCTAACGCAGATCCAGTGAGAATACTGGCACGATAGCTGGCAAACCAGGGTAATACCATGGCGACAATACCCCACACTATGCCAACCTGAAGAACGGGGTGTAATTTTGGTAAAGAGTGACGGGTTTGAAGAAATGCGCTGCTGAAGAGACCTACAAACATTGACGCGAGTCCCTGCCCAAATGGAATCATTCTCATTCCGATAGCGGGGTTGTCGGGCCAGATAAGCTGCTGGGCAAGGCCATTCAGGCTCATGGTAAGCAACACAAAACCTGCCAGGAAGCCCGCATAGTACAGGTAAGCCTTCTCGCGAATATTGAAATAAATAAAGAGGTTGTAGCAGAATAGTCCAACAATTACTCCAAAATAAAGTCCAAGAGCATACAGCTCGCGGCCACTGACCTGTGCAAACACGTCTGCACGGTACAGGCGCAATGGGATGTTGATGCTGCTCTCACTTTCCACACGGACATAGAGATTGGTGATACTGTTCGGTGGCAGGCGAAGCTCGAATACATGTTTGTGGTGGGCAAAAGGCCGATCAACGAATGGCAGACCACTGCCACCGCGCTTGTGGTTCAATACCCCATCATCTGTAATGGTATATACATCAACCCATTGCATTGGTGCATAACTCAGTTCGAGCATCCAGCCCCGCTCCTGAGGGGTTTTTTGTTCGATCTCTACTCGGGCCCAGTAAACAGATGAACTGAAACCAAAGCTTGGAGTGGATTTTTCGCTTGGTGCGAACTGGTCTGCATAGGAGGGGCTGCTTACCTCATCGATCGTCAGCTCTCTCGAAGAATCTTCCAGTATTGCCAAATGTGACCCGAGCAAATACCTGCCCTGTGCCTCTGTAATGGTGATCCGGTTATTGAAATCATGTGGATTGGTTTGATCTGCTGCAAGAGTAGTCGCCGAAAATAACCACAGTATTCCGCAGGCCGTAGCGGAAACAAGCGTTCTCAAACTGTTCATGACTGCGTATATTGCCTGTGAATTGCGTTTCGGCATGACGTTAGCCACTGGCTGACTCCTTGTTGCCAGAGTGGCTCAGGACCTGTCTGGGTATCATCACAATGAAAGTGCTTCCTTTACCTTCGTGGCTGATCACACTGAGATTGCCTCCCAGCATTTCACAGAAATGCTTACTGATAGTGAGTCCGAGTCCCGTTCCTCCGTATTTTCGTGTGGTGGAAGAATCAGCTTGGGCGAAAGCATCAAAGATCCGTCTGAGCTGATCTTCATTCATTCCGATACCGGTATCGCTGACCTCCAGGACAACCTGGTCGCGGGTCGCGTCGGTTACGGTGCGCGCGGACAGTGTAATGCGGCCGTTCCTGGTAAATTTTGCGGCGTTGCTGAGCAGGTTAAACAAGATCTGACGGAGCTTGGTGGCGTCCGTTTGCAAGTGTATCGGATGCTCCGGTAAGTCCAGGATCAGTTGATTGGCCTGCTTGAGCATCAAAGGTTCGAAGGTGGCCTGGACTTCTTCAAACAGCGAGGCCAGGTCTATTGGCTCCAGGTGTAGTTCCATTTTGCCGGCCTCAATCTTGGAGAGGTCCAGCACATCATTGATAAGGCCCAGCAGATGGCGGCTGGCGGAGAGCATTTTGTTCAGATCTGGCAGATGGTGGTGATGGCCTTCTTCAGCCAGCTCCTCGGCGAGCATTTCGCTGTAGCCGATAATCGCGTTCATGGGCGTACGTAACTCATGGCTCATGTTGGCCAGGAAGCGTGAGGTGGCTGCCTTGGCTTCACTAAGTTCGGCAATGGTGATCTGCAATGCCCGGGTGCGGTCATCTACCTTTTGCTCAAGCATATTCTTGTAATCACTGATAAGGCGATAGCTGCTTACAAGGTCGAGATGGAGGTTGACGCGAGCCAGCAGCTCTTCGCGGGAGAAGGGCTTCACCAGATAATCGTTACCGCCGGCAGCGAAACCGGCCAGAACATCCTCGGTTCGGGACTTGGCCGTAAGGAATATCACTGGAAGCTGATTGGCAGAAAAGGTTTCGCGCAGGATGCGGCAAGTATCATAGCCGGACAGGCGGGGCATCATCACATCCAGCAATACCAGGTCAAAGGATGAATCGTTGTTCAGATGTTTAAGGGCCACCTCGCCATCGATGGCTTCCACTACTTCGAACCCGGCAGCATCCAGTTGCGCCCGTAACACCTGCCGGTTGACCGGCTCATCATCCACCACCAGAAGACGTCGGCTCGCTGCGCAGGAGCCGCCAGGGGAACTGACAGTAACCGCATCAGATTGGGTTGCGGGATCACTTTTGCCGGCTGTTTCCGTCAGTGCAGACAAGGTGTCGGGTTTGAGCGCCGGCACATCGCTGGCGGGCTGTTTGGCACCGGCCAGGGGTAGGGTAAAGCTAAAGGTGGAACCCTCGCCGGGTGCAGAGTTCACGGTGATCTGTCCGCCATGAAGTTCCACCAGCCGTTTGGTAATTGACAGACCCAGGCCGGTTCCGCCGTACTGACGCTGGATGCCGCCGTCTCCCTGATTGA
>JAWVYU010000461.1:0-3174 GCA_033722575.1 Ketobacteraceae bacterium
ACTTCTTCAGAATTCCAGCGGTGTCCTCATTGTTGAAATCCTTCTCTGAAGGCAGCGTCACCATCAGGCCGCCGGCAAGATCCTGTGCCAGCCGGGCGATTTCGTAGGGAAAACGGGTAACGTTGTGCTTGCAGACATTGGCCAGCAAGCCGTTGTTGATCCAGGCACCCGACGGCAGGGGTTCAGCTTCATGGGAAGAGGCAATACCGGAGGAAAAAATAGTTTCATTGAGGTGAACCATTTCCACCAGTTTATCCTTGATATGCGATACCTTCTCCACGCCATTGTATTCCGCAATCGTGGCCGCAGCACCCACCATTACGTCACCCAGGCCGGTTTTGCAGACATAGCTGGCACGATGGTAGTTGGTAAAGCGCTCCACCATAGGGGCGGCAAATTCGTATTCGCCGTCCATGAACACATGCTCCCAGGGAATAAACACGTTTTCAAAAACCACCAGCACTTCCTGGCCGGAGTACCGGGCGTTGCCCTGATCTATCTCGCCGCCTTCCATTGCCCGGGTATCACAGGACTGGCGACCGTACACAAAGGTCAGCCCCTCTGCCTGAAGAGGCACCGCGCCGATCACCGCAAAGTCCTTGTCCTGCTCTCCCAGGCGCATGGTGGGCAACACCATGATCCAGTGGGAATTCAGACCGCCGGTCATGTGCGCTTTGGCGCCACTGATGAACAGCCCCTTGTCATTGCGGCCGGTAACCCGCAGAAACAGATCCTGATCTTCCTGTTCGTGGGGTGCCTTGCTGCGGTCCCCTTTGGGATCGGTCATGCCCGCTGCGATAATCAGGTTGTGTTGCTGCAGTTTTTTCAGAAACGCCAGAAAGCGGGGGTGATATTCCGTGCCATGCCGGGCATCAATGTCATAGGTAATGGAATGCAGCACGCTGACGCAATCCAGCCCGGCACAACGCTGGAAACAGGTACCGGTGATCTGGCCCAGTTTGCGTTGCATGCGGTTTTTCTTTACCAGATGTTCGGGACTGGTGGGAATATGCAGAAAGCGATTCACCTGTTGTTCCGATATGGGTGAATATTCCGTGGCAAGATCCGGTTCCTCGATGGCCAGATCATAGGTGGCCGCCAGGGCATTCATGGAAGGCCGGATCATGGGGTGATCCACCGGCTCGGGCACGCGCTCGCCGAACAGGTAAACGTCCAGATGACGGTTGCGCAGGCTGTTGATGTAGTCCTCTCCCGTTACCAGAGGCTCGCCAAACAATGCCCAGCGCTCCTCGGCACCGGGCTGATCCTTCATGTCCGCTGTATTTAATTGGTTCACGGTTACCCTCTCATGTCTCTGTTTATTCACGGTTTTCGGTGACTTGACTGGACAGCCTTTTCCACCCCGCCAGCTACTTCTCTGCTGTTATCTTAGCATCAATCTACGGATGCGTGACTGACAGTTCACAACAGCTGTCATCAGATGTCAAAAGCCACTGTGTACCCCGTTTTCCGGATTGGATGGCACTTTCCGGAGATTTCATTAACCTGTGGAATATCCTGTCCGAACGGCTGCGTTGCACTGATTCCGCCGTACCGGCCAACCAACAACCACAAGGATTTTCCATGAGTATTGCTGTAGAAAAAACTGGCCAGATCACCGTGATCACCCTGCTGCGCCCGGAGGCCCGGAACGCCGTGGACCGGGATACAGCGGAAGCCCTCGCCACGGCCTTCCGCAACTTTGATCAGGATGAGGATTCTCCCGTGGCGATACTGACCGGCGAAGAAACCTTCTGCGCCGGCGCGGACCTTAAAGCTGTCGCCGCCGGCAAGGGAAACCGCCTGGAGCCGGAAGGCGACGGCCCCATGGGGCCCACCCGCATGCACCTGTCAAAGCCGGTGATCGCCGCCGTGGAAGGCTATGCCGTTGCCGGTGGCCTGGAGCTGGCGGTGTGGTGCGATATGCGGGTAGCCGCCAGAAACGCCACCTTCGGGGTATTTTGCCGGCGCTTCGGTGTGCCACTGATCGACGGCGGTACCCTGAGATTACCGCGGCTGATTGGCATGAGCCGGGCCATGGACATGATTCTTACCGGGCGCCCTGTCGGCGCTGAAGAGGCTTATTTCATGGGGCTGGTTAACCGCCTGGCAGCACCGGGCAAGGCCCTGACTGAGGCAAAACGACTGGCGGAACAGCTGGCCGGATTCCCCCAGCACTGCCTGCGAAACGACCGCCGCAGCGTGTATGAACAATGGCATCTGTCTGAGGCAGATGCCCTCAGGAACGAGTTCAGCCTGGGATTAGATGTGATCAGGTCCGGAGAAACCGCCACCGGCGCCGATCAGTTCACCCAGGGCACCGGTCGCCACGGACAATTCAGGGACCCGGATTAAACGCTCAAAATGCCAGGTTACCCTTGCCTGACAGGGATTTTTTCCGCACGCTCTGGTATCTGCACCTGCAAAACAACAACTGAATAAAAAAACCACAGAGGACGTCGATATGCTCGGGAACATGATGCAACGGCCATTGCTGATTTCTGATCTGCTGGAACATGCCGCGAGGTATTATCCGCACGGAGAAATAGTCAGCCGGCGCTGCGAAGGCGATATTCACCGTTATGACTATGCAAGGGCCGCCAGCCGCACCCGGCAACTGGCAAATGCCCTGAAAAATAATGGCATCAAAGAAGGAGACCGGTGTGCCACCCTGGCCTGGAATACGTACCGCCACTACGAGATCTATTTTGCGGTGTCCGGAACCGGTTCTGTAACCCACACCATCAATCCCCGCCTGTTTCCGGAGCAGATCGTTTACATCATCAACCATGCGGAAGACCGGCTGCTGTTTACTGATCTGAGCTTTGTTCCCCTGCTGGAAAAGATCCAGAACGATATTCCCACGGTGGAAAAGATCGTGATTCTTGCCGACCCGGACAAAATGCCGGATACCTCCCTGACCAACGTCATCTGTTACGAGGAGTTTATTGCCGGTGAACCGGACCAGTATGAATGGCCGGCGTTCGATGAAAACACCGCTTCGTCCCTGTGCTATACCTCAGGCACCACCGGCAACCCCAAAGGCGTGATGTATTCTCACCGCTCCACCCTGCTGCATGCCTGGGCCTCCACCATGCCGGACACACTCAACGTCTCCTCATCCACCAATCTGCTGCCGGTGGTGCCCATGTTCCATGTCAGCGCCTGGGGCAC
>JAWVYU010000462.1:0-3169 GCA_033722575.1 Ketobacteraceae bacterium
AGACCGCCGGGAAACAGGAATACATTACCGACGTTTCCCCGGACGAAGTGATCAAAGCCATGGAAGCCCACCGTTGCCCCCGGATGATCCACGGACACACCCACCGCCCTGCCTGTCACCCGCTGACGCTGAAAAATGATCAGGGAAACAAGGTGTCGGCGGAGCGGATGGTATTGGGTGACTGGGGTAAAACTGGCTGGTATATCCAGGCTGATGAAAACGGCGTTAATCTGGAAGAATTCTTCCCCGGTTAAGCGGGAACACCGCTGTGGAAACGAAACTCACTGTCCGGTGATTCAATCAGCGTTCGCTCCACCTGCCGGAAAAAATCCACCCGCTCATCAATGCACGCCTCAGAATAAAGCCTGGCCAGCGACAGGTAATCCTCATAATGACGGCTTTCCGACTTGAGCAGAAACTGATAGTACCTGGCCAGCTCCGCCGTATACTCGCTTTGCGCCAACAGCGGCGCCAGCGCTGCAAAACGTTCGCAGGAGCGGGCCTCAATAAAAGCACCAATGATCAGTGTATCGATCAGCCGGCTGGGTTCGTCTTGGCGGATATGCTCCCTGAGCCCCATGGCGTAGCGCGCCGGAGACAGGTGATCATAGGTCACGCCCATGGCTTCCATATAATCCAGCACCTGCTCGAAATGCAGCATTTCCTCGCGGGCCAGCTGGGACAGCTTGCGCAACAGTTCCGGCCGGTCCACGTAACGAAACAGCAGGTTCATGGCCGTGGACGCTGCTTTCTTTTCGCAGTGGGCATGATCTATCAAAAGGATATCCAGCCGGTTGGGCGCTTCTGCCAGCCAGGCTGCGGGGGTTTCGCACCCCAGAAACTGCTTGATGGGATTCATATCGATCATGTCACTACCTCTCGCGAGCGCGGATTATAATCAACCTCTTGGCCCCTTGGCTAATTTCCTCTATGCTTCGCTGCCATTCTTCCCGGGGGTGACGAGGTTGGCAAACAAACAATCCAAGTCAAAAAAGTCCAAGAAAGAGTCCCGCCAAAGCAGCGGCGAGTTGACAGCCAGGGCGTTGCGGATGCTGGGCCGGCTGCCCCTGCCGGTGATGCGTGGTATCGGCCGGGTCACAGGATGGCTGCTCTGGATACTGCCCAATGACATGCGCCGTGTTACCCGGATCAACATTGAAACCTGTTTTCCTGATCACCCCCGCTCCTGGCAACGGCAGCTTGTGCGCCGCAGCCTGCAGGAAACCGCCATTACCGCCTGTGAAATGGGTGCCGTCTGGACCCGCCCGGTGGAAGACGCATTGCAAAGAATACACCGCGTGGAAGGTGTCGAGCTGGTGGAAAACGCGCTGAACGACGGCCACGGGGTTATCGTGCTGGCACCCCATCTGGGTAACTGGGAGGTGTTGGGCATCTACCTCGCGTCGCGATTTCCCATTACCAACCTCTATCAGCCTCCGGCTCAACCCGCCATGGACACGCTTATCTACAAGGCAAGGACACGGCAGGGCTCAAAACTGGCACCCACAACCCGTCGTGGCGTGATCCAGATCGTGAAAGCACTGAGAAACGGCGAAGTAACCGGTATTCTGCCCGACCAGGAACCGGATCGCGGGTCCGGTGGAGAGTTTGTGCCTTTCTTCGGCAGGAAAGCACTTACCGGCACCATCATTCCGAAGCTGGCACGGGAAGGCAATGCCGTGGCCGTAGGAGGGTTCTGCCTCAGGGAAGCGGGCGGTTACAGGGTGATATTCCGCCCGGTCCACGAGGGCATCCGCTCCGAAGACCTTAAAACCGCCGCGGCGTGCATGAATCGCTCCATTGAACACTATATTCTGGAGTGCCCGGAACAGTATCAGTGGGAATACAAGCGATTTAAAAGGCGGCCAAAAGGCGAAGAAAGTTTGTACAATCCCGGCAGGATCCACCGTTAAGTGTGCGGTTGCGGTTTCGCGGCCAGGGTCTAAATTGATTTGAGCAGCTCCGGACCAGGGAGTCATTCCCATTTTCAGGGCCAGTCGATGCTGTTGAGACCGGTATCCTGCTGAAACCCGCCGCGAAATTTGGTAATATCCGCTCCCGCCGAAGGGTTCGGCAGATACAAGGTCCCAGGGTCGTGCTTACCAATCCCACCCAAAAAGTAGGCGTTTGGGCTAAGCAACCCCGATTCGCTGCTATCGTTTCCGGGCGAATCGCACCTAACTTGAATTGTAGAGAGGTTAACCGTGCTTGAAGCATATCGTAAACATGTAGAAGAACGCGCTGCTCAGGGCGTTGTCCCCAAACCACTGGACGAGCAGCAAACAGCCGCACTTGTTGAGCTACTGAAAAACCCGCCCGCCGGCGAAGAAGAGTTCCTGCTGGATCTTCTTGAAAACCGCATTCCGGCTGGTGTCGATCAGGCAGCTTATGTCAAAGCCGGTTTCCTCGCAGCCGTTGCCAAAGGCGAGGCATCTTCCCCGCTGGTGGACAAGGCCAGAGCCACGAAACTGCTGGGCACCATGCTGGGCGGCTATAACGTAGAGCCTCTGATTGAGCTGCTGGATGATGAGGAAGTTGGTGGAATCGCCGCCGATGGCCTGAGCAAGACCCTGCTGGTATTCGATGCGTTCCACGATGTGGTGGAAAAATCCAAATCCAACGCCAATGCCAAGCGTGTGCTGGAGTCCTGGGCCAATGCAGAATGGTTTACCAGCAAGCCGGAGCTGCCTGAAAAACTGACGATTACCGTATTCAAGGTTCCGGGCGAGACCAACACTGATGACCTCTCCCCCGCCCAGGATGCCTGGTCCCGTCCCGACATCCCGTTGCATGCCACGGCCATGCTCAAGAACCCGCGCCCGGGTCTGGAAGGCGATCCCATCGAGACGATCGCCAAACTGAAGGAAAAAGGCCATCGTGTAGCTTATGTCGGTGATGTTGTGGGTACCGGTTCTTCGCGCAAATCGGCCACCAACTCCGTGATCTGGTTTACCGGTGACGACATTCCCTACGTGCCCAACAAACGCACCGGCGGTGTCTGTATCGGCAGCAAGATCGCTCCCATCTTTTTCAACACCATGGAAGATGCCGGCGCCCTGCCCATCGAGTTCGACGTATCCGAACTGAACATGGGTGACGTGGTAGACATCTACCCTTATGCCGGTCAGGTTAAAAACCACGAAACCGGCGAGCTGATCACTGAATTCAA
>JAWVYU010000463.1:0-3158 GCA_033722575.1 Ketobacteraceae bacterium
ATCAAGTGGGAGGCATCGGAAATATTCACCAGTTCTGACTGACTCAGGTTTTTCCATAGCTGTTTTCGTGATGTGTATTCCTTCAGATAATGTTTCTCGAAAGAACGCTTTCGCTTGGTTTCCAGTTGATAGCGTATCAGTGCTGCTTCGAGCGCCGCTTTCACCTCCACCGGTTTGGCCGGTTTTACAACATAGCCATAAGGGGCGGTTGCCAGGGCCGCACTCATTATGTCTGCCGCTGAGTAAGCTGTAAGGAACACATAGGGTATGTTGGTATTGGCTGAAAGGTAATGGGCAACATTAATGCCTGAGCCACCACTGCCAAGGTTGATATCCAGCAGTACAATATCCGGCCGCTTTTCCTCGATTTCCCTGATCGCTCCCTTGACGGAATCGCTGTATCCGCAGACATCAAATCCCAGGGCTGACAGCGCCTCGGACAAGTTCAGGTAAAAGGCATAATCATCCTCAATAACCAGCAGGCGCTTAGTGGCAGGTGAGCTGTTCTGCGTAGTCGTCATCGTCATGGCGTGTCTCGCTGATGGTACTCAGGAAATCGTTAATATCTTCAACTGAGAACGGCTTCTGAATAAGGTGACTGGTGCCAAGGCCTTCGGGAAGCGCAAGGGTATCCCCGTATCCGCTCACAAAGGCGAACGGTATATGCATTGATTTTAACCGCCTCGCTACCTCTGCGCTGTTATGGGTGCCCAGGTCGAAGTCCAGAATTGCCGCATCGGGTGTGACGGTTTGCAGCAGTTCCAGTGTATCGGGAGCGTTACTTTTTATCAGCGTATCCTTCACGCCCTGTTGTCGCAGCTTGTGCTCAAGGTCAAGCGCGATCAGCAGGTTGTCATCCAGGATCAGGATGGAATTGATCGGAGTCGCCGGCATTTTTGTTTCGTTGCCTGTACTTGCCCGCTCAGTGCAGCCGGGCAGGTTTCCTTCTGGCAAAGTTTCGGTGCTGAAGTGGTTTGCCGGAATGGTGATTTCCACGTTAATGCGGTAGTCCAGAAATTCTATGGTGCTGGTGCCGCCGAGCTCGTAGGGTATGATTTTTTCAATCAGGACGGTACCAAAACCGGGTTTTTCCGGTGCAGTGACCTTTTGATTGCTCGCCTCCTGCCAGAGCAGCTTCAGATGGCCGTCCGTCAGTACATCCCAGAGTACCCGTAGTCCTGCACCCTGTTCGGACAAGCCACCATACTTTATGGCATTGGTCATCAACTCGTGAAAGATCATAGCTACCGGGGTGACAGACTCCGGAAACAGCATGATATTCACGGGGGGCGGAACCAGGGTAATGTCAGCGTCACCGCCCAGCGTCCTGGTTTCCAGCAACAAAAGTTCCTGAAGGCTGACAGGCGCCCATTTGTTGTCTGTCAGTTGATTATGGGCCAGTGCGAGAGCGGCAATACGCTGCTCTACTTTCTCAATAAAATGATTGCTGTCTGAAGTGCTCTTATGGCTTTGGGTAATAATGGCATTCACCAGGCTCAGTATGTTGCTGACGCGATGATTCAACTCTGAGATGAGTGTGGACCGTTTCTGCTGGTGCGCCGACTGCTGCGCTTCCCTGGCATGAAAATGACGGACCAGTACTTCAAGCGTGGCGGTGCGAAGCCATTGTGCCGTCTGGCAATCTGCCACCGTCCAGGGATCGCAGCGATCATAATGGGTTTCAATCCATTCAGAGAAGCTTGCCCTGGGTTGCAGCCGGGAGCTGTCACCGGAGGACTGGACCTTGTGGTGCGGGTCACCGGCCCATATAACGGTTTCCGTCGTCGGTTGGCGAAAATAGAAAATATAGTCATTGCTGTCGACTGCCACGGCAATTGCCATAAAACCTGCTATTTTTTCTCCGAATGGTGCCGGCCGAGCCAGCCATTCAGCCAGGTTGTTGCAGGTGAACACCATTTGCTGCTGGGGTGAGGGCAGAGCCTGAATCAGTTCACGCATCTGCGCCTCATCCGGGCAGATACCCAGTGATTGGTAGCGTTCCTGATACCAGACGGCCACACCGTCTGCCTTGAGAGAGTCCAGCATGGCGGGAAGCTGGCTGGTCAAACAATCCAAGGCAGGCTGATATGCGGGGATCTTTAACTGCCAGCGATGGAACCGGCGCTGGCTTGCCGCCTTATGCGCTGATTCCTCTTGCCCCAGCAGGCTGGAAACCTGGAGCGCAAAAATTTCCGCAAACAGCTCCATGGCAGTTCGCACGGAAAACGCCAGAACCCGGGGCCTGCGATGATGCAGGGCAAACAAACCCCACAACTCACCCTCAATAAGGATAGAAACCGACAGGGATGATTGAACCTTCATATTGCGCAGGTAGTTGAGGTGGACCTCCGATACACTTCGGGTGGTGGATAACCTCAGGTCCAGGGGAGGGGCCTGATGATCGTCTGCACTAACGATACGGTGTCTGGGACCGTCAACGTCACTGATGAGCCTTAAAAGATTGACCTTGTATAACTCCCGGGCCTGCGGAGGAATGTCGGAAGCAGGAAACCTCATTCCCCGGTATGAAGCCATAAAGGTTTCCTTGTGTTCCGACGCCACTTCGCCGGCCCCGTCCTCCAGAAACCGGTATACCATGACCCGGTCATAACCGCTGATAAGTTTCAGCAAACGTGTTCCGGTATCCATCAGTTCCTGAAGAGAGCCTTTACCCTGCAGATAGGATAACAGCATCCGCACAGTGGCAACGTTATCCTGACGGGTGTTTGTGTCATGATGTTCGAACTCAATGATGATGCTGTTATCAATTCCATGAACGCAGATATCCAGGAAAAGTTCCTGGTCATGAATCCGCTGTTTTAACAGGCGGCCTGGAGACCCCGTATTGATAAAGTTATGGTAGGCACCGCGGATGTTATGGGTGGTCTCCGAACCCATGATGATCTTCAGGTTTCTGCCAAACAGATTGTCGGGAGAATCTCCGAGAAAGCTGCCGCAATTTTCAGATGCCCGCACAATCACCCACTCCGCATCCAGCACCAGCAGACCACCATAATCCTGTATGGTGCCGATGAGGTGTATGGGTTCGCTGGCGCAGCTTGCCAGCAATTCCTCTTCTGTCATATCCGAAGGTGCTACCATTGCATGCTCTTTTTTGTTGTTATTGACTGCTTGACGAGGTATGGGTTTGATTATCG
>JAWVYU010000464.1:0-3140 GCA_033722575.1 Ketobacteraceae bacterium
GTAATCAATATCACGGGGGGCACGGACACCAGACCATTATTAGCCAATGACCAGCGCATCAGCGGACCGATTTTTTCCTCGGTCAGGGCCGGTTCGGTGTAAGAGCCCCCCACGCTGATAATATCCTTTGCCTGACCGACATAAGGCGTGTTTTCTTCTATAACAAAAGAACGCTGCCGCGCCGGCAGCGGCAACTCGGGGTTTTCCGGCAGTTCGGCGGTGGTCATGGCCCGTATCGCCCCCAGAGTCCCCAGGCCATCCCGATAGATCTGCACAATACGCAACAGCCGTTTGCGATACTGTTCCACGTTTTCCCTTAGGGCCAGCGGCTCTTTCCAGGGGGGGACGGATACCAGTGAACCCAGCCGCGCCAGATCCAGCAGATACGGATAAGCCGCTATGGCCTTCTTATCATCAGGATCCTGAAGATTGACCGGCCCCATGTTCTGCAGCTCCCTGCCCCGCAGGTAGTGCTGATCGTAAGTGGCTTTGTCGGCCACTTTGTACCAGTGAGCCTGCATAACAGTGGTCAGATCACGGCTGACTACATCCAGATTGGTGCCCAGCTCCCTCAACAGCCCGTTCAGCAGGTTCAGATCCTGTGTTTCGGGCCGGTACAGCGTGGGTAAATGGCTGACTAAACGCTCGTACTTGCTCACGCAGGCACCCCGGCTTTTGCTTTCAGTTCCACTCCGGCCAATGTAAGGCGTTCATAAGGAATAAGCGCCACAGGCGGTGCGGATTCGCTGTCAAGAATATGGGTCAGGCCACTCTCCGAGGTCACCAGGTAGCGCACAACGTAGTCGCCAGTGCTGGCGGCCGTGGGCAGTGTTCCGGTTTCATTGCCGGCAATGTCGCTGTATGTCACGCTGGGATCCATTCCCGGCAATGGGGTGATGGACAGGAATTTTCCGAAGGCCAGCTCCCGCTGACGCACCTGCTGCGGGGTCGGGCTGGCGGGCAGTTCGCTGGCATTGATTTCATTCACGGCTTCAATGGCCTGTTGCATGGCCACCTGAATGGCAGACTCCGATGGCGCCTCCTCCGCAATGGGATAGGTAACCGATACCGTCACCGCAGTGGCCAGTGCCGGATCAATCACGTTAATCGTACCTGCCGTTACCGGTACATCGTCTCCGGCAGTAACACCCGTGATCAGATCGGTATTCAGCACACCCTTTTCGGTTTCCCACACATTATCACCCGCCACAGTTACCGAGAGCATACGCACATCAGTTACCGACGGGTTACTTAATACCAGGCCAATTATTTTGTTCACGCTCAGGGTGGCACCCAGCTCTGCACCGTTAATATACTGGCTTACCTTGGTATTGATTTCTTCCTGAATGGCCCGCAAATCTTCGTTAAGCAGGTCTTCCACTGTGGTAATGCGCATTTCCATGTCAATGGGATAAGGCGCTGCGGACTGGGCAAAATCAATCTTGATACCCGCCGGACGGACTTCACGGATGGCTGCCCGCAGACGTTTCTCAAGATCTGTTGTCAGTGTCTCGTCTGTATGCAGCGTAATGCGGATGTGACCCGGTGCCGGTACGTTTTCTTCCACATCCGCCACAATACTTTGCTGGGCAATGGCCTGCTTAATGGCTCCAATGGTGGCCTTTTCACTGCCGTGCAGAAAATTCTTGCTGCGGGTGCGCAGGTGGTCGTCGGTTTCATCCTGCTCCATCACCTGACTGGGGTTGGGGTTGGTCACACTTTCAATACCCACAATGGGTTTGACCAGGATAATGAGACTATTGGCTTCCAGCACATCAATATTGTCATCCATGTCACGGGCAGATACCTGGACACTGTTCTGGCCATCCAGCAGGGTCACGCTTTCAACGGTCTGGTATTGCACGCTGGCGTCTTCGTTAGCGATGCGGGTTCCGGCGGGGATATAGATATCGCCAACAGTCCCGGGAACACGGGTGAACCTGATCTTGGTCTGATTGCGCCCCGCTTTAACCCGCTGAATACCCAGCAGTGACACCACGTTATCCAGACTGCGACCCTGGGCGGTGTCCACAAAACCAGCCTTGTAAACAGCGTCAGCCTGTGCATAAAGACCCGCCATTTCCATACTGAAAGATTCCGCCAGGGTACGCAGTACACTGCCTACATGCAGATCATTAAACGGAGAACTGGCGCCTTTGGTGCGATAGTTGACATGGAAGACACTGCCCTTGTCCGGCGTATTGCCTTCCTCCAGCCAGACCAGTTTGTTGTTGTCCAGCGCATAGTCGGTGTCCTTTACAAACTGATGACTTTGGTTATTGCGCATGCCGTACACCGAAATGACGGTGTCCACCGGCGGATTCTCCAGTGCGTGGGCAAAGGGAGCACTCTTGGCATTCAAAGGAGGATACGCATGGCTTTCCGCCGCCACGCCGCCAATCAGCCCTGTGAGCACATTTTCCATTAATTCCGGATAGGTACGGCGTCTGAAACTCATTTCTATCGGCTCCAATCAGTTACGACAGGTTCAAAGTGAAGGGCCCAATGGTCACGGTATCGGTACTGGCCACCGGTTTGACTTCCAGCTGAATGGAAATCATGGAAGGCTGCTTGAAAACTTCCGACACCTCGATCATGGTCACTTTTTCAACCCGCGATTCCTTTTTTAAACTCTCCAGAATATACAATCGCGCCAGGTTGCGGGTGGTATCCGTGTTCACCTCACCCACCAGGCTGGTTAACCGCGATCCGTAATCCGGGTGTCCCAATCCTGCCAGTTCCCCCATGGGGGTCAGCAAACGCATCAAGATCGCCTGCCCCAGGTTATTACGTCCGGTAATGGTTTTGATATCTTTTACACCGCCGCGTCCGGCGGGCAAACGCTTTTCCATATCACCAACGCGGTACACCGGCCGGATCTTGTGCTGAAACAGGTCGATGCCCAGGTCTGTGAGCAAATGTGCGTTTGCATCCATGATATCTGCCTTTCTTGTTAACCAATGTTCACTGTACCTACCGCAATCACTGTTCCCACGGGTAAATCCGCAGGGTCATTACAGGTCATTGCGGTGTCACCGTTTCTGGCAGCCTGTTTGCCATTAATAAATACCGTGGCGCTCCCCATCTGTATGGTGGCCTTGTCCGACGGAGGTGACTGAAAATTACCACCCTGGGGAATA
>JAWVYU010000465.1:0-3140 GCA_033722575.1 Ketobacteraceae bacterium
CCAGTTCTACAAGCGGTTTATCAATATCGGCCGGAAAGGGCTGATCACCAGCGAAGGCAAACACTGGCAAAAGCAGCGCAAACTGCTGAATCCGTTTTTCACCCAACGATCCCTGAAAATCATTTATTCCGATATTGTCGAGTCCAACCGGGCCATGAACGCACGCTGGAATCAAAAATATACCCAGGGAGAGGTTTTTGACGTTTCCCAGGAAATATTCAGGCTGGCGCTGGATGTGGTGGGGCGAAGCCTTTTCGGGCAGGAACTCGCAGATCAGCAGGAAAAAATCTCCGGCTGGACTGATGTCTTTCTGGAATACCTGGTGAAGATACCAGTGCCGATTATCTCGGAGCCCTGGTTCCCCTCTCCCATTAACCTGAAAATGAAAAAAGCGCTGTCGGAGCTGGAGGAATTCTGCCGGGGGATTATACAGGCGCGAAAAAGCGATCCGAAAAAGCACGATGACTTTCTGCAAGAGCTGATTGATGCCGAGGATGAAGACTCCCACGAACGGATGACAGAACAGGAACTGGTGGAAGAAATCATCTCCTTTTTACTGGCAGGCCATGAAACCACGGCTCATGCCATCTCCTGGACACTATTTCACCTTTCGCAAAATCCGGAATGTCTGAGCAAGGCCAGGGATGAGATTGCGTCCATAAGCCCCTCAGGAGAACCCGCTTTTGAGGACCTGAACAAGCTTGAATATGTTTCCGCCATTATCAAGGAAGTGCTCAGGCTGAACCCAACCGCCTGGGTCATTACCCGCGCTGCATCAGAAGACCAGGAGCTGGGTAATGCGCACATCAGGAAAGGCGAAATGGTATTGTTTACCCCCTATACCTTGCACAGGAACCCAAAATACTGGGACGAGCCTGAAGTATTCCGGCCGGAACGCTTCCTTGATGAGAGCAGCAAAACCCGACACCGTTTTGCCTATATACCTTTTGGAGGTGGCCCCAGAATCTGTATCGGCAACAACTTTGCCATGATCGAAATGATTTATACCATTTGCAACATCATCTGGCATTACGATGTCGAGGTAGTTTCGCCTGAGTCGGTAAAGCCGCTGCCGCTGCTCACGCTGCAGATGGAAAACGGCCTTATGACCAGGATATCGCCGCGCACCTCCGCCTGATTGACAATCACGGACGGAGGCGACGCGTGCGGGGCGCATCGCCAGGTTCAGAACCTTCTAGGTTTTCGTTTTTTTCAACCGTGCCGCGTACAGGATACGCTTGACCAGCAAGGCAATGACCGGAGAAAGCACAAAAGCGGTGACACACACAGTCCAGTGAAAACCGAAAATAACACCATAGCCGACAGCAATGAATAAAGCCGAATCAATCTGGTCCAGCAGAATAAATCCGATCTTGAACCTTTCCGGGGTTTCACCGGGCGCAGCACCCATTCGACGTTTCAGAAAAGAATTGGGCAGCTCGGCCAGCACATAGAGAAACCCGGACACAGCGCCTATAACCAGGACATTAATGCCTTCCAGAACCGGCGTCATATCATTGGCTTTCAGCCAGATCTCAATGGGCACCAGTGACAAAAACCCGATAACGGTGAACACCGGCATTACCACAAAACCCCGCAGGGTTTTATTCTGACCGAACAACGCCACATTAACCGGAATCTTCAGCCATTGCAGCATATCCTTTGACACAACGATCATGTGTAACACTCCCCCAACGATCACCGGCCATATCAGATAAAGTGCCGTCAGAATCACCTCAATCAGGGAACGATCCATGCTGCGGTGGAATTGCAACCCGATAAAAAGCAGAAATCCGCCGAGTGTAATTGAGAGAATCTGGGCCAGAGAGGTGAATTTGAAAAACGGTTTGCTGCGTATCATGTAAAAACCGAAAGCAGCGATGCCAACGGCCAGCATTACATTGGGCCAGAAGTCATCCACAAAATAGGTCATCAGCTGATGCACCCCGACAATAGGGATGCTCCAGAAAACCGGCATGCCCAGATAACTCAGGCCATCGGATTCCTGAATATTACCGATATCATTGAACACCGACAGCCGGATACAGCCCAGTGCAATCATCGCCATGATAAACAGTGAATAGATACCGTCGAAACCTCCGGTATACAGAATCAGCGAAGGGCTCACCAGATAAATCAGAACATCCATAAATCCATCAAGGTAACGGCCGAAGTTACGTTCAGTACCGTATTTCCTGGCCAGTATTCCGTCGAAGGCGTCCGCCAGCATGGCCAGAAACAGTAACGCCATTGCAGCACTGGTCAAACCATTCAGGGTGAGCGTAATGGAGATCCAGGTGGTGACAACACTGGACAAGGTGACATAATCCACCCAGTTCAGACGGATAATGAATCCGTCTTTGCCGGTTTCGTTTTGTGATTCCTGACTCACGAGATAACTCCTTTGTAATCTATTTTTCCCTGCGCCATCCAGTTACGGATTAACGGCCGATCAATCTTGCTGTTATGCCGGGCATCCACGGGAATTTTCTTCAGCACCGAAATTTTGACTTCACCCAGCCCATGATCTTTCAGCACGGCGGCGATCTCTTCAAAAAAATCCGGCCGATCCGGTATCCCCGGCTCGATAAACAGACTGATCTGATCCCCGCTCTGAATCAGAGCTGAGCGTTTTATCCCGGCCATTTCATCGATGGCCTTTTCCAACGGAAAGGGTTGCACGCGATTGCCATTGGCCGTTACCACGTCCTTGACCCGGCCTGTCAGCCAGATTCTTCCCTGCTCATCAAAGAATCCTGTGTCACCCGTACGATGCCACACGCTGCCATTGCCACGGCGTACCTTGTTTTCCCGTGTTGCGCTGACATTGTCCACATAGGCTTTGAGTACATGCTCACCGCTCACCAGGATCTCGCCAATATCAAAGGTTTTCAGCTGATTGGCGTTCACTTCCGCTTCATCCACCGGCCTGTCCGGCAATGAAGCAACACAGACTTCCACATTCTTGACCGGCTTTCCTACCAGAAAACCAAGGTGCGAACCCGAGTCACGTACAAACTCCTGCGCCTCGACACTGCTGATAGGCTCTGATTCAGTGGAACCGTAAACCACTTTGGCGAGCGCGTTCGGGAACACCCGGGTCATTCTTGCCGCCAGTTCAACCGGAACCGTGGCGCCGC
>JAWVYU010000466.1:0-3138 GCA_033722575.1 Ketobacteraceae bacterium
CCAGCACATCAATATCATCCAGCGCCACCAGATCCATCTGTTCCAGTCCTTCAATGGCCTCTGCCGGTAACCCGGCGAGCTGCCGGCAGCTGAGATAGATGCCATGGCGCTGCCGCTCCTGCATCCGATCACATACGGCCTGCAACAGATGGCTTTTGCCGCAACCAGGCTCCCCCCAGACGTAGATATTCCCCGCCACCTGGCCTTCCGCCAACATTTTCAGGCGCGCCACCAGCTCATCATTGGCACCTTCAACAAAGGAGTCAAAGCTGTGGGCCAGAGGTTGGGTAATATTAAGAGTCAGTTGCTGAAACATGGATCCGTGAAATTCCTCACCAGGGGGATGGGATCATAGCGATTTGCCAAACCTTTGCCAAACCTTTGCCAAACCTTTGCCAAACCAATGTCATGGCAGGTTACTCAGGATTCCCGTGACTCCCGGGTTTTGGCTATCCCGAGATAAACGTAGTGGAGGCCGCTGCCCACACAGAGGGTGGCCACCAGCCAGCCGCCCCAGTCAATCATGGCCACAGGCACGGGGTAAAGCGCCAGATGCACCAGCACCAGCAAACCGTAGACAATGAGTGAAAACGTACAAACTTTACCCAACCAGGATGGCTTGCCCTCAAAGTGCCCCACGATACGCCAGTAAGCAAAGGCGCCGGAAAAAATGACGATATCCCGCCCCACCACCAGGTACACCAGCCATTCCGGCAGATGCCCCAGATAACCCAGAATAACGTAGGACGCCACCAGCAGAATTTTGTCCGCAATGGGGTCTGCCACCGAACCAAACCAGCTGTACCAACCATAATGACGGGCCAGAAAGCCATCCAGCCCATCCGTTACCCCGGCCACAAAAAGTAACAGCAACGCCAGTTGATACTGTTCTGCCAGCAACACCCAGACAAACGGAATCACCAACAGAATCCGCAGAATCGTCAGCATGTTGGGGATGGCTTTCAGAATAGGGCTGCTACTCACTTAGCGAACCTTCGCGGTTACTGTCCGGAAACCCCGGCGCTGTAGGTACGGTGCCAATGATAGCGCAATTCAACCGCCGGGCGGACCGGCTCAGCGTCTTTTACCGACTCTGTATCGGGGCCAGTTCCCGACATTCCCGGGCCAGTGCCCGCTTCAGGCATATTATCCGCATCCTGAGGCGAAGCCAGGTCCCCTTGCCCGGCTGCGGGTGCAACCGACCCACCGGGCCCTGAGGTAGCAGGCCGCTGACCATCAGTTGCAGACAGCCTAACTCCCGGCGCCGGTGGCGTGCCGCTGTCAGGCAACGCTATGAGCTTTCTGTCCAGTTTCAGCAGTTGCCTGAGGTTTTCCACGTCGCTTTCCAGATACAGGCGAAACCGGACACTGGCCTCTTGCAGACGGTCCATACTGGCCTGTTTCACCGCTACCAGCTTGTCCAGATAGTCCGTCAGGTCGGCAAAGTCCTTCAGATTGGCAACTCCCTCCACGCTGAGCCAGATATAGTCCGTGTCGCCTTCTCCCAGCACCACGGCATATTTGGCTGCCAACTGATCGGCGGCAAAATCCACCGCTGGAGTGAGCACCTCCGCCAGCTCCAGACCACGGGTTTCAAAAAACTCCTGTGAATCGTCCATCCGGTAGGTCCAGGCGCCGCGAAGCCCGTCAGGCCCCGGAGGATATACCTTGCCCACAAGAATCGCACTGGCGCCATAGCGGGCTGATGCCTCCACGATGGGGTCCATAAACATTCCCCAGACGTCACCGGCGGATACGCCCAGCTGATCCTGAAGATCATTAATGGGGAACGCCAGCGGCAGGCCGCGACGGCGGGCCTGCACGGTTAACAGTTTTGCAATCTCCGGGGCGGTGTCGCTGTTCACAAGGCGCCGCCCCTGAGCATCCTCAATCACCAGCCAGAGCAATACCTCCGGCCGGTTGCTCGCCCAGATAGGCAGTCCTGCACGGCGAATAAGCTGGTTAATACTGCGGGGATTAAAGGTTACATTCAGCAGGAAATAGGGCTCGGGAAGGTTGGTTTCAGGATCCACACGCACCTGGCGATCGAAACTGAATTGCTCAATGTAACGGTCCGGTTCCGCCATGGCCTGGGTAATGTCGTAGGCTTCCAGGGCCTTGGAATCGCCGCTCACCCGGATAACCACCTCAGCCAGAGCTTCCTGGCTGCCATGGCGCAGGCTGTTGTTACTGCGGTCAGGCACTTCAACAATGGTTTTATAGAGGCCCTTGACTTCTACCCCGTGGGCCAATCCCGACAATACCAGTAAAATCCCGATACAGACAGCGGGTACTAATGCCTTAACTCTCATTATGGTCCTATCCGTGATCCTGATGATCTTTAATCTGGAGTTCGCCCGGGGACAGACAGCAGCTAAGCTAAGTAGGCTCTCCCCTGCGGTTGGGCCAAGTTTACACCCCCATGGCACCGGGTCAAACGACTAAAAAATTAGGCACCCCTCCTTCGTCTTGTTAGAATAGCGCACCTCGCCCGGCCGAGGGCGCCTTAACCCGTCTCTTTAACAAGTTTTAACAGGTTGCATCCAGATTCATGAGCGATTCCCGAGACCCTTCGCAAAATTCCCTCAGTTACAAAGACGCCGGTGTGGACATCACCGCCGGTAATGCCCTGGTAGAACGTATCAAGGGCGTGGCGGGCCGCACCCGACGCCCGGAAGTGATGGCGGGTCTGGGGGGATTTGGCGCCCTGTTTGAGCTGCCTGCCGGCTACCGGGAACCGGTACTGGTGTCGGGCACCGACGGGGTGGGAACCAAGCTGAAGCTGGCCATGGACCTGAACCGCCATGACACCATTGGTATCGACCTGGTGGCAATGTGTGTCAACGATCTGGTGGTCGCGGGTGCCGAGCCCCTGTTTTTCCTGGATTACTATGCCACCGGCCACCTGAATGTGGATGTGGCAGCCAGTGTAGTGGAAGGCATTGGCAAAGGCTGTGAGCTGGCCGGTGCCGCACTGGTGGGTGGCGAAACCGCGGAAATGCCGGGTATGTACGCCGGCGAAGACTATGATCTGGCGGGATTCTGTGTTGGTATCGTTGAAAAATCAGACATTATCAACGGCGAATCCGTTACCTCGGGCGACACGCTGATTGCGTTACCTTCCTCCGGCCCCCATTC
>JAWVYU010000467.1:0-3129 GCA_033722575.1 Ketobacteraceae bacterium
CCGAAAAAGGGACATTACTGATCAACACCACCGTTGAGGCCATGGTAAAAGGCCTCAGAAAAGGCCTGGAATAGCTTTTGCTAACCAAATACCCAAAGATAAGCCAGCAGCGCCAGCACGAAGAAAAAACGCCATTGACCGCCATTATCATGGCTCACGGATTCGGTGCCATTAAAACCATGGGGCTTGAATTTGCGGCCGGTATCTTTTGCCAGGCTGGCTTCGACTGCCTGGTATTTGACTACCGTCACTTTGGCGAAAGCTCCGGTGAACCCAGACAATACTTTGATCTTGATTTACAACTGGAGGACTGGTTCGGCGCCATTGCCCATGTAAGAGAACAAAACGCCCAGGCATCGCAAAAAATCATTTTGTGGGGAGCTTCCCTGTCGGGAGGGCATGTTCTTGAAATAGCGGCTCGCGACCAGGATATTGCTGCAGTCATTGCACAATGCCCGTTCACCAATGGGGTTGTCGCCAGCTTGACCGGCCATTGGCTGAGCAATCTGAAAGTCACCTGGGCAGCAATTAAAGATACTTACAGAAAAGCTGTGAACAAGGCGCCTGTCAAAATCGCCATCGCCGGCCTGCCCGGCACAACCGCACTCATTTCCGCACCGGATGCGCTCTATGGTTACTCACACCATTTCTGCAGGGATCGACCCTTTGATAACAGCGTCCATGTCCGAAACACACCCAGGCTGTTTAACTATTTTCCTGGTCGTCGCGCCTCACAAGTGTCCTGCCCCGTTTTATTCAGCCTTTGCGAAAAGGATACTGTAGCCCCCGCCAGGCCGGCACAGCGTTACGCGCAAAAATCGCCGTTGGCGGTAGTTAAAAGCTATCCTTTCAATCACTTTGAGATTTATGGGGGAACGCAGGTTGAGACTATCGCCCGTGACCAGGTTGGTTTTCTGACATCATGGCTTTCTGATACCTGACCATTACCCCGTTGGGGCCGGCCTGTAATCTTTAAATTAAATCCTTGATGTGACTATTGCTGGCGCTTGTATTCGTCAACAATATCTCCCAACAGGCTGATGGCACCTTCCACATCATAGTTTTGTAATTTTTCTGCAAGCTGCTTACCCCTGGCATTAACCCATGCCTGATCGCCATCATGCAACGTCTCAAGCTGTTTCAGGGCCTCTATCCTGCGGCTGTTCGACATGGTTTCGCCACCGGCAATGCCGCTGGTAATATCGCTGGATATATTCTGCAGAATACCGACAAACGCGTTCAGCTGCTGCTGGGTTTTTGCGGATAGCTGCTGCTCGTTGAATTGCGACTCCAGCTTCCCGGAAAGTTCGTTCAGGTCCTGCACAATATCCCGGTCAGAAAAGGGCTGGCTTGTGAACGAATCAACCCACTCGTTAAGCGCCTGAGGAGCACCCCCTTCCCCCAGGCTGTTCACAAACTTTCTATAGGCATTACCCACATCCTGATACAACTCCTGCAAAGTGGCCTGCCAGTCCAATTTCGTAAAGTAGTCTGCCCTTGCCGCTCCTGACAGGGACCATAGCAAAAGCAAAGAGGTAAACATCCTGAGTGCGTGGGATCTGGGTTTTAAGTACAGCATGGTCAATGTCCCGGAATTACGTTTTGTTGTTTATCTGAATAATTTTACTGATAGCGTATCACAATCTGATCAGGTTTTGTTTGAATGAAATTGATCACTCTATAAGGCCAACCTAAAATATTTAGCAAGTTTCTGCCGAACAAAGATGACAAAATGCATTACCGACTTCCGGCCTGCAAGTCCCCCTAAAACCATTTCAGCTTTTTCTGATAAACGCGTTCCTTCGCGTCAAACCAGCGATTGTTGGCAACGTTCTCAGAAATTACCTGATCCCGGATTTTTTTCACTTCCGCTTTCAGGTCCCGGCAACTTTTCATCACGCCAATTTCGCCCAGCCGCTGATCAAGATCTTTTGCCATCTTGATGGCATGATCCTTATGGACGCTTTCATGGTTTGCCACCATCCGCACGTAGTTATCCCAGTTGTCAGCAAGCACGGGATTGGCTTCCCATTTATTCCGCCAGTAGGGCAGGGTTACCGTGACATTCAGAATCGGCTGGTAGCTGGTCAGGCGGCATTTATTCAGACCGGGCTGGAACTGATATTTGAGCTGCAGATCATGACTGGTCCAAGCCACTCTTACGCCGTGGTCAGTGCCATCGCTGGCCTGAACTCTGCCCCCGGCCCGGCTGATTCTGTACCAGATTTCCTCGCGGCTGCCGGCGTCAAATTCATAATATTGTTTGGATTCATTAATAACCGGCTCGGCAAACACCGTCTGGGTCACCATAAAACCGAATAAGCCGATATATTTCAGGCACTTGACCAAAGTGATGCTCCTCCCTGAGAAATGCAGACTGAATCAGCGCCCTACCTTAATGCTTAATCTTTGCTCAGGCAAGCAAAGCACCACGCCATCCGACAGCCAAAAGGTTTACAATGTAAACCTTTTGGCCTACGCTGATCCTGTCTGCTGCCCGGAGGGTCAAAGCACATGCTCACCAGCGCCTATCACGGTTACCGACAGGTCCTGTCTTTCGGCATGACCGGTGCCCTGAAAACCTATGCAAGGTTCAACCGAAGCACCAGAGCAAAAGCCAGTCAGGCCGATCCCCCCGGTGCCCCCGGACGCCCCAGACACCCCGAAGATTTTCATCCACTGACAGATGCCTGCTTCCAGAACCCCTACGCCTTTTACCGGGTGCTGCGGAACCACTATCCGGTGTATCGCCTGGCCAATGGTGTGGTCTGTATTTCCCGGTACCAGGATATTGCGGATATCAGCAAGGATACCGACATCTTTTCCTCTGCCCATCAGGGCCTTGTGGCCAACCTGCAACCCCATCAGGATCTGCTGAGGGAGGTGGCAAAATTTGAAACCCTTTCCCGCTGGGGAGTCATTCCGGCCGATGTGCTCGCCACGTCAGATCCGCCCCGCCACACGGCAGAGCGCAAAATCGGTCACAGCTGCCTGAATGCCCGTTTTGTAAAACAGCTGGAAGTCGAAGTCCGCCAGCTGTGTCAGGAACTGATGGCGCCGTTGTTACCACAGCGCCGTATGGAGTTTATGGGCGACATTGGCTGGAAACTGCCAATGATGCTGATCATC
>JAWVYU010000468.1:0-3128 GCA_033722575.1 Ketobacteraceae bacterium
GCTGGGACAGCGGCAGTATTGATATAATGTCGGTTTAATTCATCACACAAACCCTGCTAATCATGAGCGACCCTTGCCCCAGCTGTGGTAATCCATTGGCCAGAAGGCCCGGCCTGTTCACTTTTATGGGTCTGAAGTGTGACAAATGCGGTATCTCCATCCGTACCAATATCCGGTCGCGTTTACTCTTTATACTGTCGTTCACCCTACTGGTACGTCACCATCTGTATATCCGCCAGCTCGGTCAGGCGCTTGAGCAGAGCGTTCTGTGGATTGGGCTGGCTCTGGTTATCGCGCCGTTGCTGGTAACCTTCAGGCTGCCAAGGCTCGAAGTTGGCCATCAGCAGTCCTGGCATTCCGTGGCGGCCAATGGCGTTTTTTTCTTCGTGCTGGCGCTGCTGGCTTATCTTTGGGTTTTTGGTTAGCTGTGGTTACTCCAGGTCTTGTCTGAGGCCTTTTACCATGGCCTCAACGGTGGTGTTGATCAGTAATGTCCCTTTTTCGGCGCTGGCACCGGATGCCGGAGCCAGTACGCCGGAGTCGGGTACACCGTTACCTGTGGGCGGATACCGGTCATGGCCCGCAAAGTCGCCGGTATCGTCAGCAGGGAGTTCGTCCATTCGCACCAACTGCGGATGCAATGCCAGCATCATGGACGTTTCCAGCAGGGCAGCATGTTCCAGATCCACGCCGGGGAAGGGGCCGTCGAACACCGCGTCCAGGGTGGATTGGGGAGTGTAGTTCCAGTACTCACAGCGCAGAACCCGCAGGTCCGGATTTGCCGGTAACGCTTCCCGTAATGCCAGATCGATACCTTCCGTAATAAACCACTGATTTTCCACGTGGCCGTTCAGAACCACCACCCGGGTTACCCCGTGGCGGAACACTTCCCGCAGCACATCCTGCACCATGGCTGTTAGTGTCTGCCCGTCCAGACTGGTGGTGCCGGGGAATTGCTGGCCACCCCCGCTGCGGGCCTGTGACTTGTAACCGTAAGTGAGCACTGGTAATACCAGTCCGTTCATTTGCTGTGCCGCTCGTACTGCCATGGCATCGGCAAACACAGCGTCGCAGGCCATGGGTAAATGGGGGCCGTGCTGCTCCAGTGCGCCTACCGGCAAAAACAGCACCGGGTTTCGCCGCAAAGCCTGCGCGTAAACAGTCCATGGCAAACAGTTAACACGGTATTCACTGAAGTCGTCATTAAACATAGCTACTCCATTGCGCCGGTATCAGCGCATCACACTGCCGCCGTTGGGGCTGATAATCTCGCCGCAGAAATAGCCCGCCTTTTCCGAGGCCAGAAACAGAATGCTGTCGGCAATCTCTTCCGCGGTGGCCACCCGTTTCATGGGAATATCATCTACCGGCTCCTGGTGCCCCGGCACCTGCGCTTCGGCATCCAGCATGGGGGTTTTCGTGGGCCCGGGGGCAATACCATTAACGCGGATTTCCGGTGCAAATTCCCGTGCCAGTGAACGGGTCAGGCTGATCACGCCGCCCTTGGCGGCAGTGTAGTGGGCAAAGCGGGCGCGGCCGGTCAGGGCAAGCTCCGATGCCACGTTAACAATGGTGCCCCCGGTTTTCTGCAAATGGGGGATTGCTGCCTGACAGCAAAGGAACACGGATTTCAGATCGGTATTGATAAGCTGGTCCCAATCCTCATCGGTGATTTCAATAAAAGGTTTGATTTGTGATATGCCAGCATTGTTGATCAGCCCGTCCAGTCGTTGGGTGTGTTCAACCAGAACCGCAACCATCTGTTCAACAGCCTGGCGCTTGCTGACATCCCCCGGTAATTCGATGATGCGGTTGCCGGCTTCCGGGCATTGATCCTTTAATTCTCTGACAAGGTCATCAAAGCCATCGTGATCATTGTAATGGTTCACGCCTACGAAGGCGCCCGCTTTCAACAGCGCCAGGGCGGTGGCCCGGCCAATGCCGGAGGTGGCACCGGTTACCAGATAGGTTTTGTTGATGAAGTCACTCATGATTCAGCCCGGTTATACAATACTGAGAAAGGACACGCCGTGCACGCCAAGGAAATGGTCGGCGCGGCCGGGACCGGTGCCGATATCACCGGCATCTTCAGCTTCAATGCGAACAAGGCGGTTTTTATGGAATGAGCGCCAGAGTTCCCGGTAGGGCAGGATCTGGGGTGCGTCCGGCGCATAGGTTTTTGCATGGAGCTGCGGTAACCGGTGCCACGGCATGCCCGGCTGGTCGTGATGGGCCGTGTGATAGCCAAAATTCAGATTGAGCAGATTCAGCCAGGGCCAGCGTTCGGAAATCACATTGGAATAGGTGTGTTCCCGGTCGTAAGCGGCATCACGCCCTTCCCGGGGAACCGGCTGGCTGGCTTGCTCGATCAGATAGAACTCGTAGGTATGGGCAAAGGCATCGGCAATAAACAGTGCCGTCAGAAACAGCATATAGGCAATGGCATAGCCCACCAGCGCCCAGGGGCTGAGTGTCCACAGGAACGCGAAAAACAGCAGCCGGGTGGCACCCACAAACAACACGCGCCGCCGCTCATGAGCAAAGGCCTTGTTGAAAAACGGGCGCAGCACCACGTGGTAATGCATCACCAGCTCCACTGCCGGTATATAGCACCACTCCAGGCCATAGATCAGTTTTCTGAACCAGGCCGGGGCGGTTTTCAGAAAGTCCCGCGGGTCGAACAGGGCCAGGTCGGCGCGGTCGCCATGATGACGCATGTGCATCAACTGAATACGCTTGAAGGGCGCATAGGCTGCCCCGCAAATCCAGGACAGAATTTCCCCCACCCGCTCGGTCAGCTCGCGGGATCGGAAAATGCTGCGATGGGCCACATCGTGGATCAGGTAGCCGGCAATCACCAGGCTGTGCGCGGTGAGCAATACGCCAGGGAGCCAGGTCAGCGGGCTCCCTGTGGTCATCAGCAGAATGCCGGCTGCCTGTGCCAACGCCACATAGGCGAAGGCCAGGGTATTGGGAACCGCGCCATCGGCGTGGCGCCAGATGCCGGTTTTTTTGGGCGTCTTTGGTTCTGGCAAGTCTGTCTGTGCAGCGGGTTCAGCCATGGTTACTCATCCTCGTGGCCCATCAGGTTCGGGGTCGGGCTCATACCTTGTGTTGTTCATCGATAC
>JAWVYU010000469.1:0-3127 GCA_033722575.1 Ketobacteraceae bacterium
AAAAGCGCTCTACGAGGACAGCCTGACCATTCACGATACCCTGCTGGAGCGTGGAGTGAACCCTGATCAGGTGGTGTTGCTAGGCCGCAGTCTTGGGTCTGCTCCGGCCACCTATCTGGCAGCTCACCGCCCCGTGGCAAAGGTGATTCTGGTAACGCCCTTCGACAGCCTGGAAAATCTGGCCAGTGCCATGTTTCCGCTGCTGCCAGTGAAATGGATTCTCAATCACCCGTTTCCCTCCCTTTCCTGGGCGCCAGACATTGAGGTGCCCCTGTTGATGCTGGTAGCCGCCCGGGATGAAGTGATTCCCACGACTCATTCGGAAAAGCTGTTCAATGCCTGGGGCGGACAGAAACACTGGCAGCTGTTGCAGGGGGTGGGGCATAACGATATACAGATGCACCCTGACTTTTACCCGGCTATCCGGCATTTCCTGGCAGAAGGCCCCGAGGGTGACAAATGAGCATCAGATCCCAACCCAGGCGGGGTTACAAAACTGTTACATTGTAAATATCCGGGTTATGAAACAATGACTTGGAGCTAATTCCTTAAAGATTTTTTGGAATATCACGCTAAACTTGCATAGAATGCAGGTTAATTATGGCGAGCCCCGGGGGTCCGCCTGATTCCTGAAGAAGAATAAACGGTTCAATAAACAGAAAGGAAAGCATGCATGGTGAAGCCAACATTCAAATATGCCTTGCTACCTTTGGCCATTTGCATATCCAGCGGTTCTGTTTTTGCCGCGACCAACGCGGAATTGGAACGGCGGCTAGAGGCACAAGATAAAGAAATCAAGAAGCTTGAACGCAAGCTCAAAGGCACGCGGGGCGCGGTGAAGCAAAACCGGAATCGCATCAGCGATCTGAGCGACCGCTTCCGCATCAACGGCTTTTTTACCGGCGGTTTTGCTGTCAACGATGGTGACGATGCAGAGCTTGCCATATACGGCATTGATGATAACTACAGCACAGCGGCAGTATCACGGCTGGGTTTGCAAATGACCTTTGAAGTCACAAAGGACATGAACATGACCGGCCAACTGGTGGCGCGGGGCGTTAACGATTATGAGGTCGAAGCGGAGTGGGCCTATCTAAGCTGGAACGTTACCAGTGATTTCACTGCCCGTATCGGACGCCAGCGGATCCCTTACTATCTGCTGTCCGAGTACCTTGAAGTGGGTTATGCCTACCCTTGGGTAAGGCCCCCCATCGAACTGTACAACATTCCTATCAGCTCCACCGACGGCATTGGCCTGTTATATGATTTCAACTTTGGTGACCTGTCCTTCAGTACCCAGGGTTACGTAGGAGCCGGTTCTGGTTTTGCCGATCAGCTGGAAGGGGAGTTCACCCTTAACCAGGCTTGGGGTGTTGCCCAGTTTGTGGAATGGAAGGATTTTACCTTCCGTGTGGGTTACAACACCTCCAACCTGGATGTGGGTAATATTGTTGATGGTGGCGTTGGTGACAACCTGATCAGTGGTGTGGAAGCATCAGTTAGCCTCATTGCAAGCCGGGGTGCCACCATGCAAGTGCTGCTGGGTGGTGAGGTGGCTCCTCCCTTGAGTCCGTTGCCGCTGGAAAACATTGACACGCAATACACCTCTGCCGCAATGAGTTACGACAATGGCAGCCTGATGGTGATTGCCGAAATCGCTAACCTCAAGGTAGATGACTTTATTCAGCCGGCAGGGGATGGTGGCTACCTGACAGTGGCTTATCGCTTTGGTGACTGGATGCCACACTTTACCTATGCCAAGTTCTACACGGATTCCGATTCCGACAGCGAGGTTGATGAGCTGCTTCCCGGACTATCCTATGCGGGCCGTGGTGCAGCAGAGCTGGTAACCGCCGGCGCGGATCCGGATACGGTGTCAGGTGCCCAGGTTACAGCCCTGGCCAACGGTATTCCCGAGCTGTACAACCAGTTGGTGCTGTTGAAACAGGAGCAAACCTCTTACACCCTCGGTGTGACCTACAACATCAATCCACGGGTCAAGGCAAAGCTTGAAGCCACCCACTATGAAAATATGGGAACGGTGACTTTGTTTGACGGCTCCAAGGCCGGCGGTAATGGGCGCTTCTCCGGTGATCCGGGAGCCATAGATGGCCATACCGCTATCTATTCCTTCTCAATCGACGCGGTCTTTTAAGGGGGAATGACGAGATGACAATAACAAAACTTATCAAGCGCGCACTAATCGCCGCATCCTTTGTTGCTGTAACGCCAGTCGCCAACGCTGAGATCGCGATCGTGGTGAACCCCGATTCAGGCATGGCTTCCGCCACTGCGTCG
Source organism: Ketobacteraceae bacterium (assembly GCA_033722575.1). Classification (GTDB taxonomy): domain Bacteria; phylum Pseudomonadota; class Gammaproteobacteria; order Pseudomonadales; family Ketobacteraceae. The sequence goes on from JAWVYU010000469.1 coordinate 2,299, forward strand.
GAAATTTCGCAGCTTTTTCTTGGGAAACGTAATGAAATAGACGGCCAGCCGGCCCGCGCTATTGACCAGGAAGAAGGCTCTGAGGCTCGCGACGAGTTCTACACAAAGGTAGTGGAAAAAACCGGATCACAGCTGAATGCCTATTGGTCCCGTCTGATCTTTACCGGCAAGGGCATGCCGCCGGATAAAGTCATGGACGATGCCGACGTGATCGATATGGTGTCTGAGGAAACGGATCTGGTGGGCTACGTCAGACCCAGCTCCGTTACAGAGAACGTCAAGGTGATACTGGTTATCCCATAAGCAACCTGTTGAAACCATTGACCAAAATGACAGAAAGGGCAGCTTCCGCTGCCCTTTTTGCGTTCCGGAACAGCTAATAGACTGTATGGTCAGGTAAAAACAGGAACCTTAATCCGGCCGTTAAATTTTGTAGCATGTGTACCCACTAAATGCGGGGTTTGCCAGGGTGAGCGCTGCTACCACTGCGTGACAAGCCCGGCGATGTCATAGTACGTCGCAGTACGTTGTTTCAGTAACCGACAGAGAGAAGTTATGAGCCTGACAGTGACCAATGAGTACTATCCGAATATGCTTGCGCCCCTGGATCTGGGCTTTACCACCTTGCGCAATCGCGTGTTGATGGGGTCCATGCACACCGGGCTTGAGGACCGTTTCTACAATATCGAAAAACTGGCGGCCTATTTTGCCGAGCGCGCCCGCGGTGGTGTGGGCGTGATCGTTACCGGCGGCTTTTCGCCCAACCGGCGCGGGGAGCTGTTACCCTTTGCGTCCCGTATGGACTCAAAGATTACTGCCTTGCTGCATC
>JAWVYU010000470.1:0-3115 GCA_033722575.1 Ketobacteraceae bacterium
AGGTGGTAGACTGTCGTAACCCCTGCCAACTCTTCGCGCAGCTGGAGCGGATCGTTGATGCGGCCGCTGTAACGGCGCACCGGCCGGCCATCTTCGACCAGAATACGGACGAGGGAACGACCGACGAAGCCACCGGCACCCGTAATGAGGATTTCGGGCTTTTTTTCCTTATCCGTCATTTAAACCACCCTTGCCGTTCCGACAGCCCCTGCTGGATCAATCTGTTAATCTCCTCTTTAACACGTTCCACCTTTATCTGCGCCTGATCTTCGTCAAGCAGCGGCCCCTTGAAGGTCATAGGCTTGCCAAAATGCAAACGAACCTTGGCGGGCAGTGGCACCGGCGTGGTTACCGGCACATAGGGCAACCCAAGAATTTTTGCCAGCCCGTTCAGGTGAAAAGGCGTGGGCATGGTTTCCTCACAGCCCACAATTCCGACTGGTACAATGGGTGTGTTGGTATTCACCGCCAGATGCATGAACCCCAGACCAAAACGCTGCAGCTTGTACCGTTTCTCCCAGGATTTACCGGCGCCACGAATGCCTTCAGGGAATACAATGATAGCTTCTTCCCGTTTCAGCATTTTTTCGCAGTTGGCCGGATCACCCAGCACGGCGCCGAACTCATTAAGGGTATTACCAATAAACGGTGCAGCCGGGAACCAGCGCTCAATCATGGCGCGAACGGCACGGGGACCGTGGGGGTTGGTTGCCAGAGCATAGCCCACCAGTGCCCCGTCAATGGGCAGCTGACCACTGTGATTGCCGATAATCAGCAAACGCCCGCTCTCGGGCACGTTCTCAAGGCCCGTTGCCTCTACACGAAAATACTTTTCGTATATGGGCTTGAACACGCTGATGGCAATTTTGAAAGATTCTGAATTGTATCCCCAGGGATCATAACCAAATGACCCCACCGGTTTTGGAATTTTTTCCACCAGCGCCTCGATATCGGGAGATACCAGCGCATTTTTCAAAACTTCCCTTATTTTCATTTCCTTATTCCGCCCTGATCATTTTGGGGTAACCGTACAGACCACAGCTGCCAGCCTTTTTTCCATTTGTTTACCCGTTGGTATACAACATTCACGCCAGCAGTCCGTTCGTTGATAAATAATATTGGCATTGATAAGGCGGGAGTCACAGGGTAACTTGTTGAGTTATATATAGTATCTCTGATTTTATTTATTTTTCGCCTTGCTGGCCGGCGGCCAGTGCTCCCGGGCGGGGCGCAGTATAACAAAAACCAGCAGTGAAATTGAGTGGTTCGAAACGCCATTCCCCGGTTTTTGTGGGCTCCGGAGCACATATTCGTCACCGGCCTCATGGCATCGCGAGCCGGCCCGGCCATTGACATCCGGTATCACCCATCGTGTAGCCTCTGCCATAGTGACATTGCTCAAATGTCGCTACACTCGGATAATTGTCTTATGAACGTGTAAAGTAATCCCGGCAGGAAGAGGATCTTTGAGTGAGCGATTTCGAAAACCAGGACAAGCCCAGTAAACCCAACAAAAAAGATAAACGTTTTGGTGCCACCACGCCGGCTAAACGCTTTATGAAGCTGGCTGGCATGTCAGCCTCTATCGCTCGCAACTATGCCAACCATAAAGTCAAAGGGATTTTTGCTGATGAGGAAGCCAAGAGGCTGTCTCAGGAACAGCTCTATGCGGATATCGGCAAACGGGTCGCACAAACACTGGGCGAAATGAAAGGCGCGGTCATGAAGGTGGGGCAAATTGCCTCACAGGTGAAAGATCTGTTGCCCAAGGAAGTGGCCCAGGCCCTGGAGGTACTGCAGAAAGAAAGCCCGCCCATGCCCTACGAAATGATCCGGCGTCAGGTGATTCGCTCCCTGGGGGATGACCCGGAAAACCTGTTCGCCCGATTTGAGGCAGAACCCTTTGCAGCCGCGTCCATTGGCCAGGTGCACCGTGCGGTTACCAAGGACGGAGTGGAGTGCGTTGTCAAAATCCAGTACCCGGGTGTTAAGGAATCCTGCGAATCCGACCTGAAACACCTGCGCCGCGCGTTGAAGCTGGCGGGGCTGGTAAAGGTAAGTGATGAAATCATTGAGCAAACCTTTGAAGAGATCAAACGGACGCTGTTTGAAGAACTGGATTACGAACACGAAGGCGAGAACGTCAAATTCTTTTACGAGTACTACAAAGAGCACCCGAAAATTGTTACGCCCCAACTGATTGAATCACTGTCCACCGACAAGATTCTTACCCTCACCTATGTGCCCGGCGACTCCATCAAAGACGTTAAACCACCGCGCTATAGCCAGGAAACCATCAATGAGCTGGGCAAACTGATTTTTGAAACCATCGGCCGCCAGATTTACGAACTGAAGAAAGTCCACTCCGACCCCCACCCCGGCAACTTCGCGTTCCGCCCCGACGGCACCCTGGTCATTTATGATTTCGGTGCGGTGAAATGCATCGAGGACGAAGTACTGCGCAAGTATCGCGCTTTGGCAAAAGACGCCTTTGCCGGCAACGTTGAGTTGATTGACCAGCATCTTTGTGACATCGGCGTGCGTATTCCCAAGAGCGGCCATATCGGCACCGATTACTATCAGGAATGGCTGGATATTATCATGGAGCCTTTCGGTGATTATGCACCTTTCGATTTTTCAAGTTCCCGGTTACATACCCGGGCAGCTCAAAAAGTGCGTAAAGAAGCCTTGAAATATCTGGGCTATTTCCAGCCGTCACCGGACACCATGCAGGTGGACCGGGTGATTACCGGGCATTACTGGACCATGGTAGAGCTGGGTGTTAACGCGGCCTTTCGGCCCCTGATTGACGAGATCGTGCTGAAAGAACCTGCCTAGACAAAGGCAGCATCATTCACTGATGCGGGCAACCTGGGCAAGGTACCAGCCGGTGGGCTGTACCTTCAGGGACACGTCTTTTTTGGCGATACTGTGGCTTGGCAGGGGGTATACAATCTTCAGGGTAGCTGCGCCTTTTTCCACCCGCTGAATATACGTGGCGGGTTCCAGCACGCGGTCTTTGTGTTTTACGGTAACCGCCCACTCCACAAAGATAAGTTCCGGTTTGGCTTTGCCGGTCAGCTTCAGATCCGCTTTGCCCACAATCAACGGTTCA
>JAWVYU010000471.1:0-3110 GCA_033722575.1 Ketobacteraceae bacterium
GCCATCGAACAGGACAGCCTGCAGCTTTACTTCCAGCCCCAGGTGGATCTTAAAACCCAACAGGTAACCGGCGCAGAAGTGCTGATCCGCTGGATTCACAGTGAACATGGCTTTATTCCCCCGGATGAATTTATTCCGCTGGCGGAACGCACCGGGGTCATCCAACCCCTCACCTACTGGATCTGCAAAAACGCCTTCGCCGCTTTGAAGCGCTTTAAAACCAAAGGCTTTGATCTGAGTCTTTCCATTAATATTTCCGCCCGCAATCTCCAGGACCGCCTGTTTCAGTCCACGGTGCTGCAACTGGCAGAAAACGAGCAGCTCTCCACCAGCGAGATTATTCTCGAGCTGACGGAAACCGCCGTGATGGTAAACCCCGAAGAAGCACTGGAGATGCTCAATGCCCTCAGTCGCACCGGCATCAAACTGTCCATCGATGACTTTGGTACCGGCTATTCGTCACTTTCCTATCTGAAACGGCTGCCGGTCAAGGAACTCAAGATCGACCGCACCTTTGTGATGGAGATGGCGCAGAACCCAGATGATCAGGTGATTGTGGATACCACTCTGCAAATGGCCCACAACCTGGGACTGATCGTGGTAGCGGAGGGCATAGAGGATCAGGAAACCCTCAATTATCTGGCGTCAAAAGGCTGTGATTACGCACAGGGATACCACATTGCACGCCCCATGCCGGAAAGCGAGTTTGTGGAGTGGATGAAACACCAGGGACGTCCCGCGGTGTCTGCATCCACGCCCAATACCTTTAAAGCGGGTTAACTGAAACCTTCAGCCAGACTGGTGTCTGTAAATCCGGTCGGTTTTGGCCGCCATAATAAAGTCATTCTTGTGGAGACCGTTGATCTTGTGGGTCCACCAGGTCACAGTGACTTTACCCCATTCCGTAAGTATTTCAGGGTGGTGCCCTGCCTCTTCGGCAATGTCGCCGACCGCATTGGTAAAAGCCAGGGCCTCTTTGAAATTCTTGAACTCGAAGGCTCTCTCAAGCTGGAGCACACCGTCTTTGGTGGGCGTTGACCAGTCTGGAATATCCTTTATCAATGTCGCCAATTCCTCTTCGCTCACTTTGGGCGCGTCAGCTTTACAGGCTTCACAGGTTTCATTCGCCAGATCGCTCATATTGGCTCCTTTGTGTGGTATTCACTCAATGAATTTAGCCCATTGACTTTTTCGTCATGGAACCTAGCAGTTTAAGCCAATGCGGCTACGCTTAAAACCTGCAAACTATGAGCTCATTCAAACGAATGTTTGCCTATATTTTAATCGGCGATTTTCTTCGCTGTTTTTGCAACGACACAGCAGGGTATGTGCTATGCCGACTTATAAAGCTCCTTTAAAAGATACGTTTTTTCTGATCCACGATGTGCTCGACTTCCAGAGCCACTACAAAACCGTACCGGGTGGCGAGGAAGCCACACCCGATCTGATTGATGCAATCCTCACTGAGTGCGCCAAGTTCTCTGAAAATGTGCTGGCTCCTCTTTACCAGTCCGGGGACAAGGAAGGCTGCAAGCTGGAAGGCGACAAGGTCATCACCCCCAAGGGTTATAAAGAGGCTTATGACCAGTATGTTCAGGGGGGCTGGCAATCCCTGTCTCACCCTGTTGAATACGGCGGTCAGGGTCTGCCCCTGTCCCTTGGGGTGGTAAAGGCCGAAATGATGGGTACGGCCAACTGGTCGTGGAACATGTACCCCGGCCTGAGCCTGGGGGCCATGAATACCATCTATATGCACGGCACCGAAGAGCAGAAGAAAACCTACCTTCTCCCCCTCACCTCGGGCGAATGGGCCGGCACCATGTGCCTTACGGAGCCCCAGTGTGGTACCGATCTGGGTCAGGTGAAAACCAAAGCGGAGCCCAACGCCGATGGCAGTTACGCCATTACCGGCACCAAGATCTTTATTTCCTCCGGTGATCATGACCTGACGGACAACATCATTCACATTGTGCTGGCCCGTCTGCCCGATGCTCCTGCCGGCACCCGCGGCATTTCCCTGTTCATTGTGCCCAAGGTGAAAGTGAACGCTGACGGAAGCCTGGGGGAACGCAACCAGGTAAGTTGCGGTTCACTGGAAGAGAAAATGGGTATCAAGGCATCAGCCACCTGCGTGATGAACTTTGACGGCGCCACCGGCTACCTGATCGGCCCGGAAAACAAGGGGCTGGAATGCATGTTCACCTTTATGAACACCGCTCGTGTCGGCACTTCCATTCAGGGTATCGGTGCTGCGGAACTGTCCTACCAGGGGGCTCTGGAATACGCCAAGGAGCGTCGCTCCATGCGTTCCCTGAGCGGCAAGAAAGACCCCGATAACGTCGCTGATCCCATTATCGTTCACCCCGATGTGCGCCGCATGCTGCTGACCCAGAAAGCCATCGCCGAGGGTGGCCGCGCCATGCTGTATTACGCCGCCATGCTGGCTGACAAGATGATGTATGCGGAAACGGAAAAAGAACGGGAAAAAGCCGATGACCTGCTGGGTCTGCAGACACCGATTCTGAAAGCCTTCCTCACAGAAACCGGCTACGAAGCAGCCAACCTGGGTATGCAGGTGTTTGGCGGCCACGGCTACATCAAGGAATGGGGCATGGAGCAGATCGTGCGGGATACCCGGATCGCCACTCTCTACGAAGGCACCACCGGGATCCAGGCCCTTGACCTGCTGGGCCGCAAGATACTGCTGGGCAAGGCATCGTCCTTCAAGGTGTTCACCATGGAAATCCTCAAGTTCTGCAAGGATCATGGCCCCATATCCGGCAACCCCCACAAAAAGGCCGTGAACAAACTGATCTGGACCCTGTTCCGCTATGTCACCAGCTGGCAGCAGTACACGCTGCGGATCGCCCTCAAGGCCCGCAAGAACCCTGATGAAGTGGGTGCCGCCTCCTTTGACTACCTGATGTACAGCGGCTACGTGACCATGGCCTATTTCTGGGCCCTGATGGCCCAGAAAGCCCATGAGAAGCTGGCCACCGGCGAAGGCGATGAGGCATTCCTGAAGGCCAAGATACAAACAGCTGAATTCTACTTTGACCGCCTGCTGCCCAGGGCCAAGGGCCATGCCGAATCCATGATGGCGGGCACCA
>JAWVYU010000472.1:0-3085 GCA_033722575.1 Ketobacteraceae bacterium
GATAGGGTGCGATCAGCGTCATAACCTGGTAAACGCCCTGGCCCAGGTCGTCCTCTGGCAGTTCCTTGCCGATATTACGAATCTGCTGGTAGTTCAGCCAGTAGGTGGCCGCAATTACCACATTGGTAGCCACCGCTTCCTGAGCCTTCGGGTCATCCAGCTGGATAATTCCTGCTTCGCTCATGGATGACAATATTGAACCGAAGGTATTGGCTTTCTTGTCGAGTATGCGGTTGAAGCGTTTCTGTAGGCGCTCGTTGCGCTCCAGAATACTGACCAGGTCACGGTAAAAGAACCGGTAACCCCAGATTTTTTCGAAGATGATGTGGATATACATCCAGTAATCGATAATTTCCTGATCGCTGGTCTGGGGCGACTCCAGCACTTCCAGAATGCTGGCTTCAAACAGCAGAAACAGCTCGAAAATGATCTCATCCTTGTTGCGGAAGTGGTAATACAGATTGCCGGGACTGATATCCATTTCATTGGCAATATCAATCGTAGTGACATTGGGTTCACCACATAAATTGAAAAGATCGAGGCTGGTCAGCAGGATCCGGTCGCGCGTTTTCATATTCTGTCTGGGGCCACCCGCAGGATTCCGTTCGTGGTGAGCTCAATGGGCCTGAAATCCAGCGTATAAGCTCATGTATTTACAACAATTTATCAAGCATAAGGTAGAAAGCGCCAATTGTCATTAACCGGGCGTTATCCATTGGCAGGGCGGCGGGTTACTGTCCGGCGGGTCACGGCAGGTACATTAAACATTCCTGATTTGATAAATAGGCCCTAAGTAAAGATAATATGCGCCCCATGTGAGGAAAGGGTACCCCAGAGCCGCTGGGGAAGTCGCAATAAATCCGTTGCAGAATCAGGCGCGCGGGCGCTGCATCAGCGCTTGGCCATTGCCAGTGGCTGCATCAACAAAGACAAAGGTATTGACTGGTGACAGATAAAGTAAAACAGCATCTCGAGTCCTGGATGAACCGGGAGGCCCTGGCGGAATCCATGATTCCCATGGTGGGCAGGCTTTACCGCGAAAAGAGCGTGGTAACTTCCATCTACGGTCGTCCCCTGATTAACCGTTCGGTAATCGATATTCTCAAGGCCCACCGCTTTGTACGTCAGCTGGCCAATGAGCCCCTGGCAGTGGAGGAAACCTATCCCATCCTGGAGAAGCTCCAGACCATGGATTTGCACCCGGCCCGGATCGATATGGGCAAGCTGGCCAGCAAATACAAGAACGAGGGTGAGGGCAAGTCCCTCGATGAGTTCCTGGCGGAAGAGCTGAGTGACGCCCTCAGTGCCGACCGTTCACCGCAATTCCAGCCCCGTGATGTGATTCTCTACGGTTTCGGTCGAATCGGTCGTCTGGTGGCGCGGATCCTGATTGAAAAAGCCGGCGGTGGCGACGCGCTGCGCCTGCGGGCTATCGTGGTTCGTAAAGGTGGCGCCAAAAACGATCTGCAGAAGCGAGCCAGTCTGTTACGTCGTGATTCCGTGCACGGTCCGCTCCGGGGCACCATTTCCGTGGACGAGGAAAACGAAGCACTGGTGGTGAACGGCAACTACGTCAAGGTTATTTATGCCAGCAATCCCGCCGAGATCGATTACACCCAGTACGGGATCGATAACGCCATTGTGGTAGACAACACCGGGGTGTGGCGCGACGAAGAGGGCCTGGGTCAGCACACCAAGTGCAAAGGAGTTTCCCAGGTGGTGCTTACCGCCCCCGGCAAAGGTGAAATAAAGAACATTGTCATGGGCGTTAACGACGATCTGATGAATGGCGATGACACCATTCTGTCGGCGGCCAGCTGCACCACCAATGCCATCGTACCTGTGCTGAAAGTGGTGAATGATACTTTTGGTATTGAGAATGGCCATGTGGAAACCGTGCACGCCTACACCAACGACCAGAACCTGATTGACAACTACCACAAGGGAGACCGCCGCGGACGCAGCGCGGCCCTGAATATGGTAATCACCGAAACAGGTGCTGCCAAAGCCGTGGCCAAGGCGCTGCCTGAGCTGCAGGGTAAACTCACCGGTAATGCCATCCGGGTGCCTACCCCCAACGTCTCCATGGCAATTCTCAACCTGTCACTGGCAAAAGAGGCCTCGGCGGACGATATCAACGAAGCCCTGCGTCAGTCATCCCTGGAAGGGCCTCTGCGCCGCCAGATTGATTACGTGCGTTCACCGGAAGTGGTCTCCACGGATTTCGTCGGATCCCGCCATGCCAGCATCGTCGATTCCCTGTCCACCATCGTGAACGGAAACCGTTGCGTGCTTTATGTCTGGTATGACAACGAATTCGGTTACAGCTGCCAGGTCGTGCGTATGCTGCAGAAAATGTCCGGCATCAGCTATCCGTCTTTTCCGAAGTCGCTGTAATAAATCACCGTAAATTGTCCGGCTTTTCCGGACAGGGTGATCTTGACTGAAAGCGGGGGGCAATTGCCCCCCGTTTTTATGTGCATATTTCGTTTAAGAATATATCTGCCGTTTCTTTGCTTCTTCTCAAGGATTCCCTGATTTTCACCAAGAAATTAGTGACTTTGCTGGCTAAATTGGTGCATCCCCTTTATAATCCGCCACCAAAATTAAGGGTTGGAGATTGGGCCTGAGTCCCAGTTTTTGAGAACACACCGCCTTAGAGAGGAGACCTTGCTGACTCAGCGGTAAACATAGCGATTCGGAGAGAGCCATCTGTTGTCCGGTTTGGGCAGCGGGCGCCGCAAAACGCCGTACAGGCAGAAACATCAGCGATGTGCTGCAGTAGTAAGGGTGGGGCGGCGAGTAAAAAGTATGCAGTTGCGGTGATTGCTTGAAGGTAGTTGCAATAACTGGTGCCCCGGTGCTCTCCAGCTAATAACGCGAGGTGATCAGCAAGTCACCGAAAACACTGGGCAAAAGCGCGCAGTGCCCCCCGCCTTTGATTTTTACGTCTAGACTATGTGTTGGCTGTCGGGTCCCTCAGGACTGGTTAGTCGACGCATTAAACCCATCATCTTTGCTAATGGTTAGGGGCTATGGCACATCAGATCAAGAAAGGTCTCGATCTACCCATAACAGGCGCACC
>JAWVYU010000473.1:0-3041 GCA_033722575.1 Ketobacteraceae bacterium
ACTCACTGGTGTGACCCGCACTGAGTTCGGGTAGGTCGCTTGAGGTTTGCGGTGACGCAAATCCTAGAGGAATGATTGCCCACGACAGAACCCGGCTTATCGGCCGACTTTATTTATTTCTGCAATTATTGTCTGCATTGAGCCTTCGCGGCTTTATCCTTGGCGAAATATTATCCAGATCGCTTATAGAAACACCGGTTTTTATCGCAAAATAATATCAGCCTTCAGAGTTTACTTTAACTTGCTTCTTGTAAGGCTCTGAAAGCCTTCACTATTTCCCGGATCTTTCCCTGTCGCTTCCTGCTTCGTTACCCGTAACTTGTTGTTTTTCGGTGGCATATCACGCTTTTTACGCGGTGTCCTTTCTTGACAATAAGGCTTTGCGATCCCTATAGTGTGAAAAAGTGGTGCAAAGTGGATAAAAGTGGAATTAATTGGAAGTTTTTAACCAAAAAGTGGAAGCAGGTGGAGCGGAATGGAGCTAACAGATTTAGGCTCCCCGCAATGCCGGCGGAACGGATAAGGCGGAATCAGCACAGTGTTTCGAGGCGTCAATGCAATCAATCTGGATGCGAAGGGCAGGATGGCCATGCCAACCCGCTATCGCGATTCATTGCAGGAGCGCTGTGAGGGCCAGATGGTGGCCACCATCGACACGGAAGAGAAATGTCTGCTGCTCTATCCCATCGAAGACTGGCTGGAGATCGAGCGCAAGATCGAAGCGCTGCCCAGCTTTAACAAAGCAGCCAGACGGGTTCAGCGTCTGCTGATCGGGCATGCCACCGATGTGGAAATGGACAGTAACGGCCGGTTGGTGATTCCGCCGGTACTGCGCAGTTACGCCGAGCTGGACAAGAAAATCATGCTGGTAGGTCAGGGCAAGAAATTTGAAATCTGGTCCGAAGACCTCTGGAACGAAAAGCGTGATGCCTGGCTTGAAGAAGATAATCTGGGAGACGAAGCGCTGCCAGAAGACATGATGACGCTGTCACTGTAGGTGCGGAACGACGCTCATGACAGAACACAAGCCGGTGCTGCTCCGCGAATCCGTGGATGCCATGGTGATCGACAAGTCCGGGCTGTATATCGACGGTACCTTTGGGCGCGGTGGGCACAGCCGGGAAATACTGAGCCGGTTGAACGATCAAGGTCGTTTACTGGCGTTTGACAAGGATCCGGAAGCTGTTCGCGTCGGCGAGCAGCTGGCAGCAGAGGATTCCCGGTTTCACATAGTGCATGGGTCATTTGCCACGATGCTAACCACGCTTGACACAGTCAGCTCACAGACAGGCACGCAGTGGCGGGGCAATGTTTCCGGTATTCTGCTTGATCTGGGGGTTTCATCACCACAGCTGGACGATGCCAGCCGGGGATTCAGTTTTATGCAGGAAGGCCCGCTGGACATGCGCATGAATAACAGGGAAGGCGAATCAGCCGCTCAATGGCTGTCCCGGGCAGAAGCAAACGAAATTGCATTTGTCTTGAAGGAATATGGCGAAGAACGTTTCGCCCGGCGAATTGCGAATGCCATAGTCGAGGCCCGTCAAACAAAGCCATTGACGACAACCCGGCAACTGGCGAATCTGATCGAGCAGTCAATTCCCAAAAAAGAGAAGCATAAACATCCGGCTACCCGGTCGTTTCAGGGTATCCGGATATTTATCAATGGTGAGCTTGAGGATCTGACCCGCGCACTGGAACACAGTCTGGAAGCATTGAAGCCGGGAGGACGGCTGGCAGTAATCAGCTTTCACTCCCTGGAAGACCGGCTTGCCAAGCGCTTTATGCAGCAACAGGCAAAAGGTGACGCCCCCCGTGGCTTGCCTTTGCGGGATAGCGAGATCAACCGGCGGCTGAAGCTGGCAGGCAAAGCGCAAAAAGCTTCCGAAAAGGAAGTTGAAAGTAACGTGAGATCCCGCAGCGCGGTGTTGCGGGTGGCAGAGAAACTGAAATAAGACGGTGAAGCATTATGGCAACACGCAGTAGCAGCCAGTCACAGTCTGACAAAGGGTTTGCTGGCTCCACCAGGGCCTGGGTGCTGGTGACCATGGCCGCAGTGTTCATGATGGTGTCTGCATTTGGTGTGATTTATTCCACCTTTCAGACCCGGAAGCTGATCGCGGAGTTTCAATACCTCCAGAATCAGCGCAATGAACTGCAGACCGAATGGGGTCAGTTACTGCTGGAGCAGAGCACCTGGGGTTCCTTTAACCGGGTAGAACGGCTGGCCAGCAAGAAGTTGAAAATGCATGTGCCCGATCCACAACAGGTGGTAATGATCAGTCAATGAAAAAAGCAACGGATCAACAAACGGTGACATTTCCCTGGCGCTTCTATCTGGTGATGGCGCTGATGATATGTGCCGGTGTGGCTGTGGCTTCGCGGGTGGTGTATCTGCAGGTAGTGGACAAGGATTTTCTGCAGGGTGAAGGTGACAAGCGGGTGGTGCGCAGTGAAAAAATTCCTGCCTACCGGGGTATTATCAAGGATCGCAACGGGGAACCACTGGCAGTGAGCACACCCGTCACCACGGTGTGGGCGGATCCGCAGCGCCTGGTAATGGATCAGAACAAATGGCCGATTCTGGCGAAAAAGCTGGACACGTCAGTCAGTCGCCTGCGTGACCGGGTGCTTCGTAATCAGGACAAGCGCTTTATTTATCTGCGCCGGCATATGTCTCCCCATAAGGCAGCCGAGGTGCTGGCCCTGGAGCTGCGTGGCGTGTACGGCTTAACCGAATATCATCGCTATTTCCCTGCGGGGGAGGTGACGGCTCACGTGGTGGGTTTTACGGATATTGATGAGAACGGCCAGGAAGGCATTGAGCTGGCCTATGACGATATTCTGCAGGGTCATCATGGTAAAAAGCGTGTGATCAAGGATTTGTATGGTCGCGTTGTCAAGGATATCGGTCTGATTGACAGTGCCGAGCCTGGCAAGGATCTCACCCTGAGCATTGACCTGCGCGCCCAGTACCTTGCCTACAAGGAGCTGCTGACAGCGGTGAACGAGTACAAGGCAGAGGCCGGGACCGTTGTGGC
>JAWVYU010000474.1:0-3035 GCA_033722575.1 Ketobacteraceae bacterium
GCACTGCCCAGTGAAGCAGTGGCAACAGGGTAAATCCGCCGTAAATCACCACATTAATCAGCGTGGAAAATACCACCGCCGGCATCAGGTTGTGGAGGTTGGTTTCCTTTTGATGATTATGTTCAGTAAAAAACTCCCCGGCCTGAAACTGCAACCAGTGTTGGCCCCAGCTGATTTCTTCTCCGGCTCCCACAAAACACAGAAGTGCCATGGCGATGGTAGCCACCACCACAAGACGCCTGTGGTTCGGACCACGCTGATGTTGTATGCCACGATACAGTAACAGCAGCGACCCCGTCAGCAGTATCAGGGCGGTGGCGACTTCGTAAGGGCCGTTCTCAACAGATACTCTTGCCAGCAGGTGGGTGCTCGGCCACAGAAAAGTCACCAGCAAAAAGCCAAAGGCAAGCAGGATATTCAGGATAAAGAAAATAATGATTGCCATAGGGCGTTGCCGGTTCCGTATACAGGCTTTGCTGGTATTCAGGGTTTTTATAAGTGCATGATTTTCAATGCAAATATAGCAGCTTGCCGGGAAATCGGCACGGCTGAAAAAACGCAAAAAACGGTTGAGCTTTGGAAAAATGTTGATAGAATGCCAACCCTCTTTGCGAGAAGCGCCAGTGGTGGAATTGGTAGACACGCCAGATTTAGGTTCTGGTGCCGAGAGGCGTGGGGGTTCAACTCCCTCCTGGCGCACCATCTTTCAGGCAGCCGTTGCCGTCATTCGATTTCCCTTTCAGTGAGCTTTTCATTCCCCTCGCCAGGCTATGGTTCTATCCGTTATTCTCTGTAGTGATTCAAAGCAGCCGGTAAAAAAGAGCGGCCTGTGCCGCTCTTTTTCCATCACGGGAATACCACTTCAGTCAATCTCTTCAAAATCATCGTCGACAACGTCGGTAGTTTCTCCCTTCTCTACAATCACCGTAGTGAAAGCCTCGTAACGCAGATCCGTAGAGTCGGGTAATAATGGGTTCTGATCCTCGAGGGGGTCATCTGTGCCACAGGTGAGCACCAGCTGGTAGGTGCCGGCGGTTACAAAGCCGATCTCGAAGGTATGCCGGTTTTGCAGGTTGGGATCCGATGCCACGATACCCGCAGTGATGGGTTCCGGTATATCGGCTTCGTCCAGCACATCCATAACTTCGGGGTCTGAGTCGGCATCATCAAATTCGGTTTCGTCCAGATCGCCGGCGAACAGCGTTACCGCGACGTTGTTGGGCTCATCATTGATATCAGCGCAGTTTTCATAGGTGTTGTGATCAATATAACCGGCTATGTGGCCGATTTCCGAGTTTTCGGTCATTCGCAGCACCGGCTTCAGTTTGTATACGCCGGCACCGGTTTTCACCAGTGAATGCCGCAGATCGAAATCAATAATATAGTTAACAACGCCGTCGGCAGGCACGGTAAAACCACCAATCAACTGAATGCGTCCAGAGGGCACGGTCAGTGGCTGCAGTTCCATGGAGCCTTCTATATCAGGCAGGATTTGGGTTTTTTCCGGATCAATAATAAAACGAATCCATTCATAACGGCCGGCGGTCACCCGTTCTTCCCTGACCAGGGTAGTTTGCTGGGCGCCCTGAAGAGTCAGCAGATCCACCACCAGTGAGGAACCGTCATCGGTAACGTCAAAGGTTTCGGGAGCCTTGTCTTCGTGTTTTATCTGAACCTGTTTAAAAGCCACCAGCACCTTTTTGGCGTCCGTGACAGGGGCATCCGTGACGCCAATGGATACGGTGCCATTGCGATTGGCACCAACACCAACATTGCTGCCGCCATCACCACCACCACAGGCAGTGAGTATGCTGACAGTGCTTAATATGGCCACAGTTTTCAGCAGGGTTTTCTTTAACAGGTCTTTTGTTAGCAGAGCACTCTTCAGTGGCCCCGTGGACTCCATAACTGAATAATCGAAACTGTTCATAATTCATCCCTTAATGCGTGCAATGACTTTAATAACTACATTAATAACCACATTGTGCATTCTACGGAATGGATAACAACAAAACCGCTTCGGATAGCATCTCTAACCGATGTTTAACAGTATTTTACGCGCTGGTTCAGGTTCCCGGTGGTGGAAATGTACAATCATTGAACAATACCGCTTTGCCCAGCATCAAAGCCAGGTTGGCATATTCCAGGCACTTGATATCGCCATTACCGCGCAAATCCAGAATGATGGCGTTTTCAAGGGAGCGCAAATCCCAAACGCCCCGCTTCAGAATGTTATAGCGGGCATCCAGGTTCTGCAGGGCGCTGAGCTCACCAATTGGGCCGATATCTTCGATCAGATTATTCCTTACCGACAGGTTGGTCAGGTTAGGCAGGATCGCAAACTGCGCGGCGTCGCTGATCTGGTTATTGTTAATGGCAAGGTTCAGCAGCTGGGGATTTTCCATCAGCGGAGAAATATCGGAAATACCGTTATTGAAAAGCACCAGATTTTCCAGAGCAGGCATGGCGGGCAGGGTAGCCAGGCTGGTCAGATCATTGTTGGTGATGCTCAGCGTGTGCACCTGATCAAGCCCTGCAAGAGGTGAGAGGTCGCTGATGTTATTCAGGTCCAGTGTCACAAGCTTCAGCTCACTGAGCTGGCTGATACCCTGAATGGACTCAATACCCTGGTCGGTACAGACCAGCGTACTGAACTGCTCAATATGGGTAAATTCGCTCGCGCCGGCACATTCCCGCAGTCGTGTGTCGGTGAACAGGCGATAGTCCACCCTGGGCCCCACATACACCTTGCCTTTCACCACGGTGTTCGCAATGCGGCCATCTTCATATTGAGCGTAAACAGTCAGGCGATATTCGGTGGTTTCCGCAGGCGCTACCTGAACGCTGCCGGTGAAATCCACATCACCGAAACCCGGTTCCAGAGTCACCCTTGTGGGAGTGATACGACCAACTGGCTGTACGTCCCAGGAGATGGTGGCAAAATCGTTTCCCTCGTCATCCACCTCCTGATCAATGGTGAAATCAATATTGGCCTGACATCCTGAGAGAAATTTCAAAACAAGCAGCAGACAAGC
>JAWVYU010000475.1:0-3035 GCA_033722575.1 Ketobacteraceae bacterium
ACCTTTGGGATTTTCCTCTTTTTCCACTTCCATGGAATAGTCGATCGCACTCATGATGCCGTCACCGTATTTTTCCTGGATCACTTCCTTCAGGGTGTCGCCATACACACCGACGATTTCATAAAAGCGGTATATCAGCGGATCGGTGGGGACTGTCTGATCCCAGACTTTGGTGGGATAGGCTTCCAGCGCCTTGGCGACCTCGGCGGGCAGCTCCAGGTATTCGGCGATGGCCTTGGCCTGTTCCGGCTTGGCGCTGTTCATGCCCAGGCAAGCAGACGCGAGCCAGACGGGAGATATGCCCAGATCACTGCCCATTGTTTCCCAGGTTAGTTCTTTAGACAGCTTGGCGCTGATGATGGTTTCAGTCATGGTCAGTTTGTCCATGATAATCTCCTTGCAGTTGTTGGTTTTATACAGTGGCTGTACGAAAATTCATTTCCGGTTTCTGGCTGCTGCCCGCTGCGGAGCCTTGCTCGCCGGATACTTCACGGATTTCACCTTTGGTAGGATCGATTTCAAGAGGCTGTCCGCCAGATCCGGTCGAGTCATTTCTGGCGGCTTCGGAACGCTCTACCAGGAAGTCCACCAGGTGGTTACGTATCTTGTAGTAACCCGGGTGCTTGATTATTTCGGCACGTTTGCGTGGCCGCGGCAGGTTGACTTTCACGGACTCGGCCACCCGTGCTTTGGGCCCGTTGCTCATGAGTAATACCCGGTCTGCCAGCAGAATGGCTTCATCCACATCGTGGGTGATCATGAACACTGTCTGCTGGGATTCGCTCCAGATTTTAATCAGTTCGTCCTGAATAATGCCGCGGGTCAGTGCGTCCAGTGCACCGAAGGGCTCATCCAGCAACAGCAGCTTGGGTTGAGTGGCAAAGGCCCGGGCAATACTCACCCGCTGACGCATGCCGCCGGACAGTTGTGATGGCTTGCGGCGGCAGGTTTCTCCCAGTCCTACCATTTCCAGATAACGCAGGCTGTGGGCTTCCACTTCCGCTTTGGTCCAGTCGGGGTTTCGGGCGCGCACGCCAAAATTGACGTTCTGCAGGGCGGTCAGCCATGGCAGCAGGCTGTAGTTCTGAAACACCACGCCACGGTCCAGACTGGGCCCGTCCACTTCCTTGCCATCCATGATCACGACACCGTCGCTGGGCTTGTCCAGCCCGGCGATCACGTTGAGAATGGTGGACTTGCCACAGCCGGAATGACCGATAATACAAACGAATTCGCCTTTATCGATATTGATATTGACGTCTTCGAATACGGTTAAGGATTCTTCCTTGTTCGGGCCGGGAAAGCGTTTCGCCAGCCCCTCAATGGAAACAAAATGATGGCTCATGGGTTACTCCTCGTATTGCACTAATCGAGAGACACCGGATAGCGCCATGTCCAGCAGCATGCCGACGCTGCCAATCATAAGAATGGAAAAAATCACGCTGTTAAGATCCAGGTTGTTCCATTCGTTCCAGACGTAATAGCCAATGCCGGTACCACCCACCAGCATTTCAGCGGCAACAATCACCAGCCAGGCAATCCCGATGGATATGCGCATACCGGTGAGGATGGTGGGGGCAGCCGCGGGCAGTATGACCGTGAACGCTGTTTTTACAGGGCTGAGTTCATGGGTTTGCGCCACGCGTACCCAGTCACTGCGAACACCCGCCACGCCGAACGCCGTATTGATCAGCATGGGCCAGATGGAACAGATAAAGATCACGAAGATCGCTGATTGCTCAGAGTCCTTGATCACAAACAGGGCCAGAGGCATCCATGCCAGGGGTGAAATCGGGCGTAGCACCTGAATAAAAGGGTTCAGTGCCTTGTACATCAGTGGTGACATACCAATGACAAAGCCCAGCGGAATCGCAACCAGGGCTGCAGCAAAGTATCCCGTCAGCACCCGGTACAACGAATAGGCCAGCTGAATGCCAATTCCCTTGTCATTGGGGCCGGCATCGTAGAATGGATTGCTCAGTTCGTCCCAGGCATGTACCAGCACCTTGGAGGGCGGCGGAACACGGGATTCCTTGTCCGCGCTCCCCATCAGCAATTCGTATTCCGATACAGCTTCTGTGGCTTCGGGAGGCTGATTAAGCGCCTCCCAGACCCCCAGGCAAACGAAAAGGAAGAGCAGCGATACAATCGCTGCTTTGCTGTTCAGTGCCATAAATTACGTCCTCTTGATATCGAAACTTTCCACGTAGGCATCCGGCTTGGTGTAGTCGAAGGTTTTACCCATGATGGTGTAGTTTTCGTAGGTTTTTGATGGTGCCTCATAACCCAGGTCCTTCATAACCTTGGCGGTATCAGATGCCACGTAGACCTGTTCGGCAATCTTCTGGTAATCCACATCCCCTTCGATATAGCCCCAGCGTTTCATCTGGGTGAGAATCCAGACCGCCATGGAGTGCCAGGGGAAGGGGTCAAAGTCGATACGGTCAGGCACATCGTGAACCTTCTTCTCAAGCCCATCCACGTAGCGACCGGTCAGCACCTGCTTGATCACAATTTCCGGCTGGTTGAGGTAATTTTTCGGCGCGATGGCTTTGGAAATTTCATCCCGGTTTTC
The DNA here is from genome assembly GCA_033722575.1 of Ketobacteraceae bacterium. Lineage (GTDB taxonomy): Bacteria > Pseudomonadota > Gammaproteobacteria > Pseudomonadales > Ketobacteraceae. The sequence goes on from JAWVYU010000475.1 coordinate 2,576, forward strand.
GTGCTTGGCCGAGTAGTGAGTGGCATCGACGATGGCCTTGAACAGGGCGCCGTAGGTGTTCGGCATCTCGGTGGCAAATTTCTGGCTGCAGGCAAATGCGCAGCAGGGGTGACCTTCCCAGATGTCTTTGGTGAGAATGTGAATGAAGCCGACATTCTCATACACGGCCCGCTGGTTGAAGGGGTCAGGAGACAGGTAACCGTCCAGGTTGCCGGCCCGCAGGTTGGCCACCATTTCCGGCGGCGGAACCACCCGGATCTGAATGTCCTGATCGGGATCAATCCCATGCTCCGCGACGTAGTAGCGCAGCAGGAAGTTATGCATGGAGTAATCAAAAGGTACGCCGAACTTGAAGCCTTTCCACTTCTTGGGATCCCGCTTGTCCTTGTGCTTGTTGTGAAGCACGATGGCCTGGCCGTTAATGTTTTCTACCGCAGGCATGATTTAAGGTTCGGCGGTG
>JAWVYU010000476.1:0-3034 GCA_033722575.1 Ketobacteraceae bacterium
CGGCCCGCAGATTTTTCAGCAGGGATGGCACCATGGAAAACAGCCGCTTTTTCTTCGCCTCATCTTCTGTGTGGGAAACGCTGGCGATCAGGGCATCCACAATCTTCAGGCCGGTTTGCCAGGCTTTGGATTCCTTGCCCTGTTTCAGGTTAACCAGGTACAGATAGTTGGACCAGGGACCGTCAATTATCTTTGCTACCACCGTCGGCAGGAACCTGTTATCCACTTTTTCCTTCAGCGCCAGCGCCACTTCACGCTTGGCCATGTCGCTGCGGATACGCCCTTCTTCTGCGGCTTTGGTGCGGTGCTCGATCATTTCGGCACGACGCACTTCCTGCTGCATGAACTTGGAAAAGTCCTCCAGTACGTCCTCGAACAGGTCCACGTTATCGGAGTACTCGTCCAGTATTTTCTGCACGGCTTCAGTGATTTTCTTGAAGACCATGTCATTTTTCAGCTGATCGGTTTCGTCGTTCAGCCCAATACCGGCGCGAGCCAGTTCATTCAGCAGCTTGCGGGCAGGGTGACCACCACGGTTAAGGAATGACTTGTCCGCAATGGCAACCTTCAACACCGGAATCTGCAATCGACCAATCAGGGCTTTCACCCGGATCGGCAGGTTTTCGTCGTCCAGGATAAAATCGAACAGCATGGATACCAGGTTGATCACGTCGGTATCGGTTTGATCAACCCGTTGGGGGCCTGCCTTGGCTTCCTGCTGTTTCAGAATATTGGTAATGGTATTCCTGACATTCAGCTTGGGAGCGGTTTCGCCATTGACTACCGCCTCGCCCCGGGGCTGAGCTTTCTGAATGTTCGACAGAATCTGCATCAGATCCGAAGAAGCCACGACATTGGCGGACGCGGACAGTGATCCGATCGGGCCGGCAGCAGCGCCCAGTGCGTCTGTCATATCCTTCACGGACGCCAGCAGCGCCTGGAGCTGGGCAAAAAATTCATTGGCCGCATTGCTGCCATTTTGCTGGTCAGCATTTTCCGGCTTGGCCTTGGTTTTGCGCATGGATGCCTTGCGCAACTTGGTAGGGGTACCTTTCAGGTCCGGCAGCACACCGGCTTTCGCCAGATGATAGTTGGCGTTATCCACCACGCGGTCAAAGCTGTCCAGCACATGGCGCTGAAACAGTTTGAAGAAAATCAGGCGATATTTGATGTCACATTCCACCACTTTGGTGGCATCCTTGAAAGCTTCGCAAAGCTGTTTCGGATCCAGCGGGTTGTTACCCTTGTCCACAGTGGAATGGATAATCAGCGCATCCAGCCGGGTGTGCAGCTGGTACAGGGTGGTGCTGAAGGCATCGCGGGCCTTGGTTACCATGGCTTCCACCGCCACGCTCTGCTCTACCTCGGCAGTATCCATCAGGCTGAGCCCGTCCATACCGCCAACGCTCTCCAGGCGGGGGCCAGAAGCCCCGCCTGAAGAAGCCAGTGCCTTGAAACCACGGGCGATACCGGTAAAAAAGGCTTTTTCGAACTCTTTGCGCTTCAGACGGAATTCCCGCATCACTTCGATACAGGCATCCTGGGCCTTTGAGTCACCCGCCTTGCTGGCGTATTCAAAGAACATGTCGTCGGCCTGATAAAACATGGCGCCCAGCATCTGATGCAAATCTTCCAGTGCATAGTTGCGCACCTTCTGCAGCAGAGCCGGCAAAGTGACATTCTTGCTTTCAAATGCAGACACTTTTGCGGGTTTATCTGCCAGGGCCGTGCCACCAACACACTTCAAACCTGGTTTATCTTTCATGATTGCGCCTCTAATCTCGACTCTTGCTTGGGGCAGCCCTCCAAAACTGGCTGACTGACAAAGTTGGTCACATCTGAACAAATTGCCACCATCCCAAGGTGATAAACCGAGTATATCCCTCCCGAATGATCAATAAAGCGTCAAACTGTACATACGTGAACCAGTTCAACAAAATTTACGTCTATTTTTTATGCTTTTTGTGACAGTATTTTGTCGCCCTGTAACCGTACCTGCAGAAATCAGCTAAGTACCTGAAATTCGTTATTTTTACGGGAATCACGTAAAATTCCCGAAACCAATGGGAACAAACCAGACTAGGCAACATCATGGATCAGATTCGCGAACTGCTTACCTATATTGACGGCAACATTCTGTGGGGGCCCCCCATGCTGATTGCACTGGCCGCCACTGGCGCCTACCTGATGGCGGGCCTGGGGTTCATGCCGTTGCGCCGCCTGGGCTACGCCTTCCGGCAGCTCTGGAAAGGACGCCACAGCCAGGGCGACGGCGACATCAGTGCGTTCAATGCATTGATGACCTCCCTGTCCGCCACTATCGGCACCGGTAATATTGCCGGGGTAGCCACCGCAATCGCTGCCGGAGGCCCCGGCGCCCTGTTCTGGATGTGGTGTATTGCGCTGGTGGGCATGGCCACCAAATACGCCGAAGCGGTGTGTGCCGTGCATTACCGGGAAACCGACAGCGACGGTCGCCATGTGGGTGGCCCCATGTACTACATCAAGAACGGCATGGGCCAAAACTGGCGCTGGCTGGGGGTTCTGTTTGCCATTTTCGGCATGTTTGCCGGGTTTGGTATCGGCAATACCGTGCAATCCAACTCCGTGGCGGATGCGCTCAATACTGTAGTGGGCATTGACAAGCTGCATACAGGTATTGCGCTGGCAGTGCTGGCCGCTCTGGTGCTGCTGGGCGGCATTCAGCGCATCGCCACCGTGGTGGGCAAACTGGTGCCGCTGATGGCCATTCTTTACATTCTGTGTGGCACCATCACCCTGGTCATGTATGCCGCGGAAATTCCGGGCGCCCTTCTTTTCATTATTGAAAGTGCTTTTACCCCCACAGGGGCCGTGGGCGGCTTTGCGGGAGCTACCGTATGGGCCGCCATACGCTATGGCGTGGCCCGGGGCGTATTTTCCAATGAAGCTGGTCTGGGAAGCGCCCCCATTGCCCATGCGGCCGCAAAAACCGATAACCCCGTGCGCCAGGGGACCATCGCCATGCTGGGCACCTTTATCGATACCATTATCA
>JAWVYU010000477.1:0-2951 GCA_033722575.1 Ketobacteraceae bacterium
CACGGTGATGAAAAAAGTCAGAACACTGCTTACAGGCCTGGTGATTTTTTCCGCCGAATTAAAACAAACCAACACTCTAACATCCTTGAAAACTTTTTTGTTAGGACCCCAATTCTTCAAGAAGGTTTTTGCCATGGGGAGAACAGGCTTCAAAAATAATATGCCGGCCCTCGCCATGATGCTTTATGGTTAATTTTACATCAGGATTGGGAATTACGCCTGTTCCCCGTTCGGGCCACTCCACCAGACACAGATTTCCCGGTTCAAAATACTCCCGGATACCCATATATTCCAGCTCTTCCGGATCTGCCAGACGGTACAGATCAAAATGATACACCTGAATATTGTCCAGTTTGTAGGGCTCAACCAGGGTGTAGGTGGGGCTCTTGACGGCCCCGACATGGCCAAAGGCCTGAATGATACCACGGCTCAGGGTGGTTTTCCCGGCACCGAGGCCTCCGGCAAGATAAATCACTGCCCCCCCGGCCAGGACGGCGGCCAGCGCACCACCCAGTGCCACCATATCCCGCTCAGTAGCTGCTTCTCTGATCAGAGTTGTCATTGGTTGTTCACCAGCGCCTGCAAATGTGGCATCAGATCGGTGGCAAGCATACCCCGCTCACCTGTCAGGGCAGCATTCCGGTCCGCCGCCGCACCATGAATCCAGGCACCGGCACTGGCGGCGTCATGCAGGCTCATTCCCTGAGCCACCAAAGCCCCGATCACCCCGGACAATACATCACCCATGCCACCACTGGCCATGCCCGGGTTACCGGTGTCGCTGATGCGGGTTAAACACTCAGGCGATTTGATGAGCGTGCCGGCGCCTTTCAGCAATACCGTACCATCAAACCGCTCGCATAACCGGGTGACAGCACGGAAGCGATCCTGTTGCACGCTGCGGGAATCCGACTGGAGCAGCCGGGCCGCCTCGCCGGGATGCGGTGTGAGTATCCAGTTGCCACGACGTGCTGCATCCGGCGATTGCTCCGCCAGTGCTGCCAGGTAATTCAGGCCATCGGCATCCAGCACAACAGACACTTCCGACGCCAGCGCCTGTTCCAGCAGAAACGCTGCCCAGCGCCCCCGGCCAATACCCGGACCCGCCACGATCGCCGTTGCCTTCTCTATCGCCTGCTCAATATTGCTGCCTTCATCACAGCCCAGCACCATACACTCCGGTCGCCGCGACAGAATCGCCGGCACGTGTTCCGAGCGGGTGATTACGGATACCAGCCCGGCCCCGCAACGGCCCGCGGCCTCCGCCGCCATGGCCACCGCACCTCCCATACCCAGATCACCACCAATCACCAGCAGGTGACCAAACAGCCCTTTGTGAGCGTCACGGGGCCGTGCCGGTAACTGCTGACGGACCCAGGACGGCTGAATCAGCTCGGCAGACACCGGAACCTGTTCATACACTGACCACGGCACCGCCAAACCACCAAAGATCAGCTCACCACAGAATCGCGGCGCCTGGCCCGTGAGGAGCCCCTGCTTCATACCGATAAAGGTGACCGTGACCGAGGCCTGCAGCGTAACACCCAGCGATACCCCGGTGTCGGAGCAGAGGCCTGATGGGATATCAACCGCCAGCGCCGGTAAGCCGGCATGATTAATCAGCTGGATAGCACTGGCGTAGGGGTCCCTGACTTCGCCGCTGAGTCCTGTACCCAGCATGGCATCCACCACCACATCGGCATCAATGCCCATGTTCCTGTCAAAGGGCTTCATATCCACCTGATCAGCCCTTGCCTGACCAAACGCCAGCAGCGCATCGCCTTTCAGCCGGGACGGATCACTCATCTGGATCAGGGTAACCGACATCCCTGACTGCCTGGCCAGAGAAGCGATAATATAGCCATCACCGCCATTGTTGCCTCCGCCACAGAAAATGGTGACGCGTTTTGCGCCGGGCCATTTTTCTTTCATCACGTCAAAGGCTACCCGGCCGGCACGACTCATCAGGTCAAAGCCTGCAATACCTTCTACAACCGCTGTACTGTCCAGCTCCCGGGTTTGTTCGGCGGTATACAGCGAAGCCGGCAGCTCACTGGTATAATGGTGCGGATGATCGGGGTTCATAAGCCTATGGACTCCTTGCCAACTCAATGACCGTTTATTTGCCCAAGTATACTCAATGACTTCCGCTACCACACTAACAAGCCATGACCTTGCAGATCTAGCCCGGAATATCAAAGACTGGGGCAAAGCGCTGGGTTTTCAGGCGGTCGCCATTGCGGATGTGGACCTGAAACAACATGAGGAGCACCTGCAGCAATGGCTGGCCAACCATTATCACGGCGAAATGGATTACATGGCGCGCCACGGCACCAAACGTTCCCGCCCCCGGGAACTGGAGCCGGGAACGCTCCGGGTAATTTCTGCCCGCATGGATTATCTGCCACCGGACACTGCCATTACCACCACCCTGAACAATCCGGAAGCCGCCTATATTTCCCGTTACGCCCTGGGGCGTGACTATCACAAAATGATGCGCAAACGGCTGGCCCGGCTGGCAAAAAAGATCGAAGCGGCCATTGGCCCCTTTGGTTATCGCGCCTTTGTTGACAGTGCGCCGGTGCTGGAAAAAGCGCTGGGTGAAAAATCCGGCCTGGGCTGGATTGGCAAGCACACCCTGTTGCTGCACCGCGAGGCGGGATCCTGGTTTTTTCTGGGAGAACTGTTTGTGGATATTCCCTTGCCGGTTGACGATGCGGTAACGCCCCATTGCGGTACCTGTTCTGCCTGCATTGATATTTGCCCAACGCAGGCCATTGTGGCGCCCTACCAGCTGGATTCCCGAAAGTGCATCTCCTACCTCACCATTGAACTGAAGAATGCCATTCCGGAGGAACTGCGCCAACCCATGGGCAACCGGGTGTTTGGTTGTGATGACTGCCAGATTGTCTGCCCCTGGAACCGTTTTGCCAAAACCACCCTGGAAGAGG
>JAWVYU010000478.1:0-2912 GCA_033722575.1 Ketobacteraceae bacterium
ACCTTGCCGGCACTTCCCACTTTCATGGCACCGCTCAGGATGTATCCGTCCTGCTCCTCCGGATCATCTCCATCGGCTTCCTCGGCAGTCTGGTAAATCAGGCCAAGTTGCAGGGCGTCAATGTTCGCCTGAACCACCAGACGAATCAGGTCATAGCCATCCACATCTTTATCGGCCGCGATTGCTGCGTAAATACCATCTTGCTCGAAGGCAACAGACGCGGAAACACCGTCTGCCAGGCCATCATCACAATCATCGGCAGCCCCTTCATCACACTCACCTTCGCCGGGCATGATAGACACTTTGGCAACCAGTGCACCCATATCCGGCGTAGTGTACTGAATGGAGTTGCTGGCGCGTTCCTCGCCCACGATCACGTTTTTGATATCACCCAGTTTCATATCATTAAACAGATCGACTTTGTTCTGTGAGGTCTTGGTGGGGGTATCAAACTTACCAACAATCACCTCACCAAAACCACCTTTCAAACCACCGTAGATATTACGCTGTTTGAATACAAGTCCATCACCATCGTCAGTTTCATCGGCTGACCCATCATCTACCGCCGTTTCATATTCCAGTTTGTAAACTGCGGACAAGCTGTCAGAAATCTTTTCAGAGCCTTTCACACCCAGCCGGGAAGCATTACTATTCACTTCCCACTGATCGTAGTCGCTGGCATCACCTTCCGGGTCAAAATCATAACTTTCTACCGTTACGTTAACTTTACCGTATACGGTGGGCTGCGCCATGGCTACGCCAGGCATAGCGATTGCTGCACCAATTGCTAAAGGAAGTAACTTACGCTTCATATACTATCTCTCCTAGGTCCTGAGTTTTTTCACGAGAAAGCCCGTGAGTAACGGAGCGCAGTATGACGCTGGTCTATGACACTTTAGTGACAATCATTTGAATCCAACGCTGCTGCTACTCCGTTGTGCTGTTGGGTAATTTATGTCAGCAATATGTCAGCACGATGACAGACACATCCCAATACTAGTTCAAAATGCCCGATATGAGTGCAATCCTGCCTCTCCTGGCACCAGAGGACGGATATTCTTATTAGGCTGCCAACGAAAAAGATTAATATTTGTTCACGCATCAGGGCCAGGAGCTCAATTCTCAGGGAATGCTTATGCTAATGTTGGTAATGTCTGATCATAGCGACGGATACCAGCAGGCGTCCCGGCGCAGGCCAGTTCCATACATAACAAGCCAGTTATAAAAAGAACCCATTCATAATAAAAGGGGGGGAAACCACCATGCCGCTAAAAGGAACCGTTCACTACAAGGCCGACGGCCACATCGCCGTTCTGACCATCGACAACCCGCCGGTGAACGCCCTCAGCTCCGGAGTGCGCCAGGGGCTCCATGATCATATAGAGGCCGCGCTGAATGACGACAACATCCAGGCGATCATTGTCACCGGCGCTGGTAATGCCTTTATTGCCGGCGCGGATATATCGGAGTTCAGCGGAAAAATGGAAGGCACCCCTTTGCCGGTGGTGCTGAACAAAATGGATTCAAGCACCAAGCCCGTTATCGCCGCCATCAACGGCACCGCGCTGGGCGGTGGTCTGGAAACAGCGCTCTGCTGTGATTACCGGATTACCGTGCCACAGGCTGTTTTTGGCCTGCCCGAAGTCAAACTGGGGCTGCTGCCAGGCGCAGGCGGTACCCAGCGACTGCCGCGGCTGATTGGGGCCGAAGCTGCGCTGGAGGTCATGCTGACGGGTAAGCATGTTCCCGCTGCACAAGCCCAGGCACTGGGCATGGTGGACCGGATCAGCGAAGGCGATCTGGTGGCAGATGCCAAAACCTTTGCCCGGGAAATCCTGCAGCAGGCCTCCCCTGTTCGCAAAATCCGCAACATGACCGGGCACACAGAAAAAGACCGCCAGCGGCCGGAAATATTCACTAACGCCCGGAAGCTGGCGGCCAGAATCGCCAGGGGCCAGGAAGCACCGGAATGGATTATTCAGTCTGTGGAAGCGGCGGTAAACCTGGATGACTTTGACAAAGGCCTCGCCAAAGAAGCCGAGAACTTTTTCAAGTGTTTTCGCAGCCCCCAGCGCAAGGCTCTGATTCATGTATTCTTCAGTGAACGCAACGCCGCCAGAATTCCGGATATTCCCAAAGACACTCCCAAAAGAGCCATCCACCGGGCAGCCGTAATCGGTGCCGGCACCATGGGCGGTGGTATTGCCATGTGCTTTGCCAACGCTGGTATACCCGTAAAGCTGGTGGATGCCAATCAGGAAGGGCTGGACCGGGGGCTGGCGGTGATCCGCAATCACTACGAAAGTTCTGCTAAAAAAGGCAAACTCACATCCGAAGCACTGGACCAGCGCGTTGCCCTGATACAGGGAACCCTGGACTACGCCGACCTGCAGGAAGCCGACATCATTATCGAAGCCGTATTTGAGAATATGGCGCTGAAAAAAGAGATATTTCAGAAACTCGATGCGGTTGCCGGAGCGGACGCGATTCTCGCCACCAATACATCGGCGCTGGACGTTGATGACATCGCAGCAGTCACTACTCGCCCCGGTGATGTGATCGGTACTCACTTTTTCAGCCCCGCCAATGTCATGCCGCTGCTGGAAGTGGTACGCGGCAAGGCAACGGAAAAAACGGTGATTGCCACCACCCTGTCGCTGGGAAAGCAGCTCAAAAAGGTGCCGGTTCTGGCGGGTAACTGCCATGGCTTTATCGGTAACCGCATGATCTTTCGCTACATGGAAGAGGCCGGCAAACTGTTGCTGGAAGGCGCATTGCCTCAGGACGTAGATAAAGCACTGCAGGGTTTCGGTATGTCCATGGGCCCTTTTGCCATGCATGATCTGGTGGGTCTGGACCTGGGCTGGCGGGAACGCAAACAATCAGGCCAGTCACGGGATACCGACAAAGTG
>JAWVYU010000479.1:0-2911 GCA_033722575.1 Ketobacteraceae bacterium
GCCACGCGATGACGCGTCTGAAAAGCTGCTGGGACCAGAGCCTGCAGGAGCAGAGCAGCCTGCTCTGTATCATGATCGATGCCGATGGATTCAAGCAGGTGAATGATCAGCTGGGCCACGATGCCGGAGACAAACTTCTGGTGAAAGCCTCGCAACGACTGCTGGAAGCCGTGGATGATCCAAGCAGTGTACAGCTGACCCCGGCGGCAATCGACCCCCATGCAGCTGAGGAAGGTACCGGTAATGTTCTGGCCCGCCTGGAAGGCGATCAGTTCGTTATACTGCTGAATAATTTCCGCAAGCTCGACGACGTCATCCTGCTGATCCAAAAAGTGCTCAAACGGCTTTCCTCTCCAATAACAGTAAAAGCCAACAATGTGGTGGTAACCGCCAGCGCCGGTATTTCCCTCTATCCGGTCAACGGCCAGAATGGTGAAACCTTACTGCGCAACGCGGATGCTGCCATGCTCTTTGCCAAGTCCCAGGGCCGCAACGGGTTCCGGTTCTATTCCAGCGAAATTGATGCCCGTTCCAAGGAACGGCTGTCCGTTGAAAATGATCTGCGCAACGCCATCCGCAATGGTGAGCTGGAGCTGCACTTCCAGCCCAAGATCAATCTCCACAGCCGTGACGTTCGCAGTGTGGAAGCCCTGATTCGCTGGCGCCACCCGGAAAAAGGCATGATATCACCCGGCCAGTTCATACCCATGGCGGAAGAACTGGGGCTTATCAATGAAGTGGGTGAGTGGCTGCTGCATGAAGCCTGCCGCAAAACCAAAGCCTGGAACCAGGCGGGTATTCCGCCGGTACGCACCGCCATTAACCTGTCGGCACTGCAGATCAGAACCTCCAATCTGGTGGAAATTGTGCGTTCCACGCTGGATCATCACAGCCTGATCCCCGCGCAGCTGGAAGTGGAAATCACCGAAAACATCCTTATGGACGATACCCACCGAACCCTGAGAACCCTGGAAGGCTTGCGTTCCCTGGGGGTAAGGGTGGCATTGGATGACTTCGGTACCGGGTATTCCTCCCTCAGTTACCTGACCCGGTTCCCTTTCACCACCCTCAAGATTGATCGCTGCTTTATTACGGAATGCGTTCGCAATGCCCAGTCAGCTTCCATCGTGCACAGCATTATTCAGCTGTGCAAGAACCTGAACCTTGAGGTGGTGGCGGAAGGCGTTGAGATTGAGGACGAGCTGCGGTTTCTGCTGGAGCGGCGCTGCGATATGGTTCAGGGGTTCTTTTTCAGCCCCGCCATAGATTCGGACAACTTCATAAAATACATGAAGCAGAAACCCTGGATAGCGCAACTGGAAGATTTCGACTAGAGTGAGCGCTGGAACTCGCGCCAGTCTTCCATGGATATCACGTTGCACTGTTCCAGTTCGCCATCAAACACAATCAGATAACGCTTGCCTTTAATGCCGGCAATAACCTGTTCCACTTTTTGCTCTGTGGAAACCTCCTGCTCGCCATAGTCAGTTCCGTCCCTGGTTACAAATTCGGACACCAGGTTATAGAGCGTATCCGCCTCCAGCTCCTGCCAGGGCACTTCAACCCATTGTTGCGACATCCAACCCCCTGCTGTATTCGTCTATGACTGATTGAAAACATCCGGGCCGAACTGTTCCAGCACCATGGCTTTCACATCCGGCGCCAGCAGTGTCACTTGTGATGTATCCACTTTGTCCGCCAGGGTATCGCGTACAATCTTCAGTGTATGGTAACGGGCGCTATCCTTGTCATCCGCCGGAATGGCATACCAGGGCGCGTTAGAGGTACTGGTTTTATTGAGCATGTCCTCGAACGCGGATTCGTACTGATCCCAGTAATTGCGGCTCACCAGGTCGGATCGGGTAATCTTCCAGCGTTTTGCCGGCTCCTTGATACGATCCACCAGACGGCGGTACTGCTCCTCCTTCGACAGGTGCAGAAAGAGCTTGATGATGATCACACCATCATCGGTCAGTTGGCGCTCGAATTCATTGATTTCCTGATAGGCGCGCTGCCATTCATGGGCCTCGCAGAAATCTTCAACCCGCTCTACCAGCACCCGGCCATACCATGAGCGATCGAAAATCGTGATCTCTCCGTGGGTTGGCAGCCGTGTCCAGAAGCGCTGCAGATAATGATGCTGTTTCTCCAGTTCATTGGGTGCGCCGATAGGCCACACATGAGCACTGCGGGGGTCCAGGTGCCGCGTCAGTCGCCTTATGGCGCCGCCTTTACCGGATGCATCCGTACCCTCGAATACAATAATCGCCCGGCGGTTTTCACGGAAAAATGCCAGATGCTGCCGCACCAGCTCCACCTGGAGCGCCTTGATCTTGTCTTTGGCATTTTTTACGGACTTTTCCGGCGAAGTGGGCAATTCCGCCAGTGTTACCCCGCTCTTTTTGATCCTGAAGCCGCTCATGATTGCTCTCCCTGTTACCAGAACCAGCCGCCATCATCCAGGCTTTCTTTACAACTGTTATACTGGCGCCGGTAGCTGATGGATTTACCGGAAACTTTCTTGGCGACTTTTTTCAGCCAGTACTTTTCCCGGAAACTGCGCCGCTCGAAACCGCCATGGCCCTCATGGTAAGCCAGGTAAAGGTGATAGGTGTCGTTACGGCGTATTTTATTGCGGCGATAGCTTTGCGCGGAGTACCAGCCAATAAAATCAATGGCGTCGGCAAAATCATCCCGGTCTGCCCCATAATTCCCCGTGGCCTTGATGTAATGCTCCCAGGTGGAATCCAGCGCCTGAGCATATCCGTAAGCATTCGAAGGGCGCCCCAGTGGGATAAACAGGAACCATTCAAAAGCAGGCCGGATATCGCCGATAAACTTGGATTCCTGATGCATAATGGCCATCAATACCGGAATTTCCGTGCCCCATTTTTCTTCGGCAGCCAGGGCA
>JAWVYU010000480.1:0-2870 GCA_033722575.1 Ketobacteraceae bacterium
GTTGCCACGTACTTATCCGACTGGCGGGCAACGCAATGGATGCTCCAGCGCATTGATTTTCTTTCCTTTGATTTGAGATATCAACTGATTAATCCGGTGCGTGATGCAAAACAGCACGCCATTGTGATTATTGATATCGATGAGCTCAGCCTGAAAGAGCAGGGCCGTTGGCCATGGAGCCGTGAAAAAATGGCTCAGCTGGTGCGAGCACTCTATGAATCGGGCGTTACCATGGTGGGTATGGACGTGGTGTTTGCCGAGCCGGAAATCAATCCCGTGGCCCTGGTTGAAAAGGCGTTGACCCATCAGGAAATCGGCTCTTCTGCGTTGCAGGAATGGTTGCGGAAAACGCATGATCAGTTTGCCTTTGATCAGCATTTTGCGGAGGCTCTGGGGAGTGACACCGTACTGGGGTATTTTCTTTATCAGCAAACCGGGTCGGAATCCGGCGTGTTGCCGGAACCTATCCTGACACTGGATCCGGAGCGGGCATCCCGTCTTGTATTGGTTTCCATGCAGGGTCACAGTGCCAATATACCGGTACTTCAGAACCATGCGCTGTCTGCAGGCTATCTCACCATTATTCCTGATCCCGATGGGGTGGTGCGGCGTGCGCCCATGGTATTGCGTTACGGTAACAAGGTTTACAGCTCACTGGCGCTTGAAATGGCGCGGCAGTTTCTGTTTGTGGACGAGGTACGCCTGGTAACCGCCATGCAGTATGAAGCAGAGGTAATGGAACGCATTGAGCTGGACAGCTTTAGCATTCCCACCAACGCACTGGGTCAGGCGCTGGTGCCCTTTCTGGGAAAAGCCCGCAGTTTTCCATATTTCTCCGCCACGGATGTGCTGAACGGACGCACCGATACCGAGCAGCTGGCTGGCACCATCGCGCTGGTAGGCACCTCAGCCTGGGGGCTTGGCGATCTTAAAGCGATGCCATTGTCGGCTGAATATCCGGGCGTGGAAGTTCATGCCAATCTGCTGAACGGGATTTTGAACAGTCAGGGAGATTCGCGGGTTTTTCCCCACCGCCCGGATCTGGCCAGGCAAATTACGGCGCTGGCATTGTTCGCTACCGGGTTATTGCTGTGCGTTATTCTGCCGCGGCTGAATCCCTCTGCCCTGATTGTTGCATCGTTTTTCCTGCTGGCGGCGATCGTGGGAACCAATTTTTTTCTGTGGAAATATTATTTGCTGGATTATCCATTGGCGCCTCATTTGCTGCTGACCACCACGCTGACTTTGTACCTGTTTGCCGATGGCTTTTTACGGGAAAATCTGCAACGCCTGCGCATCAAAAAAATGTTTGGTCAGTATGTGCCGCCGGCTCATGTGGATGAAATGGTGGGGCAGGAAGGTAATTATGGTTTTGAAGGTGAGAGTAAAGAGCTGACCGTTCTGTTCAGTGATATACGCAACTTCACCAATATTTCAGAAACGCTGAATGCTTCCGATCTCAAGCGTATGCTTAACCGCTATTTTACGCCCATTACAAAAATCATTTTTGATCATGATGGTACCATTGATAAATACGTGGGCGACATGGTGATGGCTTTCTGGGGGGCTCCCCTGGAGGATCCGGGGCATGCCAGCAAGGCGGTTCAGGCAGCGCTGGATATGCTGGCAGCTACTGAAAGGCTGAAACCGGAATTCAGGGCGGCGGGTTTGCCGGAAATCAATATCGGTATTGGTATCAATACCGGGCTGATGAACGTGGGTGACATGGGCTCGGAATATCGGCGTGCCTACACGGTGTTGGGTGATGCCGTAAATCTGGGCTCAAGGCTTGAGGGCGTGACCAAATTCTATGGTGTGCGCTTGCTGGTGAGTGAAACCACCCAGGCACAGGCGACAGAATTTCAGTATCGGCTGATTGATCGCATTCGCGTGAAAGGCAAAAGTGAGCCCATTACCGTTTATGAGCCCCTGTGCCGGATGGATGACTGTCCGTCAGAGCTGGCCGAGGAAGTGGCCCGCTTTCACATGGCACTTTTCAATTATTATTATCAGCGCTGGGACAAGGCCGTTGAGATTATTGAGGCGCTTCACCGTTTGCGGCCTCAGCCAATCTATTCGCTGTATCTGGAACGAATCGCGATGCTGCGGAAAGAGCTGCCCGGCGAAAACTGGGACGGGGTATTTACCCATACCTCGAAATGAAGCTGTTGATAAAAGTGCTTCTGACTTAACCCTTGCAGGCAAACTCCGCATTATGGGAATTGTTTTTCTCGTCCTTCTCCAGCAGGCGGTTTTCCTGGTCCAGAATTAACTGGAATTTTTCCGGCTGGCTGCCGGGTTTAAGTTTGGTGGAAAATGTAATCTTGGCGCCGGGTTGCTGCAAAGCCTGTTGCGGATCAATCTGCCGGAGTGGCCATGCTCCCCAGGTTTTGCCATTGCGTTTGAGCATTATGTCTGGCCCATTAGGTTCATAGGCGGCGGCTAATATTTCAGCATCACCGGTATTTCTGATTTCAGCGGTTACTGTACAGTGTTCATCAAGATATAAACGGTTGATAACCAAGTCCGGTAGTGCACATGAAAGCGAATAGCTCTGCCGGTTATTCTGTTCGTTGGATTCCCGTATTCGGTTTTTACGGTCAACCACCAGCGCGATATTTTCTGTGCCCTGGGCGGCTGCCTTCAGGCTAGTCCGGTACTGAATATGGCCGCCCGGATGCACAAGTATTTGCATGGGGTCAATCACCCCCAGAGTCCTTGTGGACCAGAACTTTTTGTTACGCTCAATGGCGACTTCCGGCTGATCCGTGTTTTTCCATATATCAGGATCCACCATACCATTACCCCGGTTACTCAGGGTAACCAGAAGATAGCATTCATGGTCGGTGACCGCGTCTGTGATGACCAGA
>JAWVYU010000481.1:0-2857 GCA_033722575.1 Ketobacteraceae bacterium
GAGGATACCGACCTGGGCAAGGGCCTGGTGTCGGAACTGATTCGTGACAGCAGCGGGAAAATTTCCTGCTCCCTGAAACAGTATATTATTGAGGAAGGATTAACGGACAGCGTTCAGACTGCCATAGACGACCTGTGCAACTTCTGGCAGGAAAACAGGATTGCGTCGCGCAAACTGTTGCCCCATAACGTGGTGGCGCAACAGGATGCCTCCGGAAACGTGAAACGACTGGTGGTGATTGATGGCCTGGGAGATCCCAACCTGATCCCGTTGAAATGGCTGCCGCAAACCATCGGCAACAGAAAAGTGGCAAAAAACATTGCGGAATTCCAACGTCGAATCCGCAAATTGTGCGATGAGGTGGAAGCAGGAAAGACATTCTCCAGCAAGATTGGCAAGTTACTCCACGACGGCACATCGCAACAATCGGATTAAAGACCCGGGAAAAACCAGATTATTATGCGTTTGATGCAAATTCTTTTATCACAGGCCGAGGCCGGCGCCGAAACCTACTTCGAGAAGGTGGCAGCTGCCTTTGCCAATGACAGCAGCATTGAGCAACGACTGGTGATTGAGGCACTCGACAGCAGGGAGCGCCGCCTGCAGGCAGCCAACGTTGCCTACGATGCGCTGCCCATGGGCTTACTGAGTCGGCCGCTTTTTTATAACTCCGAGTTAAAAAAGGCAGCCACCCGCTTCAAACCGGATCTCATCTTTACCTGGGTGAACCGGGCCTCTAAAAAATGTCCGCCCACCGATGCTGTGGTAGTCGGCAGACTCGGCGGATATTACGATATCAACAATTACACCAAATGCGATCACCTGGTGGTGAATACACCGGACCTGATCCGCCATGTCACTGAAAATCACTGGGATCCATCCCGGGTAACCATGATATCCAATTTCGGCGAACTTCCCGATGCACTACAGGTACCGGAACCGCTGCCAGAGATACCCCCGCACCATCAGGTGTTACTGGCACTGGGCAGACTTCACCCCAAGAAAGCCCACGACACGCTGATAAAGGCCATGCCGGATATCCCTGACGCCACCTTGCTGATTGCAGGCAGCGGTGACCTGGAAAATGAACTGAAAGAGCTGGCAAAAGCCACCGGCGTCGCTGAGCGCGTCAAGATCCTGGGCTTGCGCAAGGACGTTTACAACCTATTCAAGCGGGCTGATTTGTGCGTGTTCCCGTCACGGTTCGAGCCTCTGGGTAATGTGATACTGGAAGCCTGGGCAACCGAAACACCCGTGGTTTCGGCTGCCAGCCAGGGACCCAGCTGGTTGATTGATCATGAAAAAAACGGCCTGCTGTTCCCCGTTGACGACCATAAAGCCTGCGCCAGAGAGGTTAATCGTTTGCTTGCCGACAGGAGCCTGCAGGAAACCCTGGCTCGCAACGGCCTGAAGAAATTCCGGGAAGAGCATTCCATGGAAGTGATTATCAGCCAGTACAAACAGCTTTTTGAAAAGCTGATCGCCGATAAAGCCAGACAAACCCCGCAAGTAAACTGAGG
Organism: Ketobacteraceae bacterium; assembly: GCA_033722575.1. GTDB lineage: Bacteria > Pseudomonadota > Gammaproteobacteria > Pseudomonadales > Ketobacteraceae. The sequence goes on from JAWVYU010000481.1 coordinate 1,521, forward strand.
TATTCATGAAAGTTGCACAAGTCCTTGCCGGCGCCTACCAGGGTGGGGCAGAAAATTTTTTTGTTCGCCTGGTTGCGGGGCTCAACGAACGGCCGGAGCTTTCCCAGAAAGCCTTTATCCGCAACCATGATCACCGGGTGCAGGCGCTGCGCGCCGCCGGGGTCAACACCGAGGGGTTCCGGTTTGGCGGCAAACTGGATTTGCCCGGTCACTGGGCCTATCAGCGCGCCCTGAAAAAATTCAGCCCGGATATTGTGATGACCTGGATGGGCCGCGCCAGCAGCACCACGCCCGCCTCGGATAAATACATTCTGATTAACCGGCTGGGCCACTATTACAAACTGAAATACTACAGCCATGCCGATTACTGGGTAGGCATTTCCAGGGGAATCTGCCAGCACATGATCGATGGCGGATTCCCCCGCGAACGGGTGTTCTACATTCCCAACTTTGCCGATGAAACTCCGGTGGACCCCATTCCGAGAGACAGCTTTGCCACTCCCGCAGACAAGCCGCTGATTCTGGCCGCCGGCCGGCTTCATGTGAACAAGGGCTTTGATGTGTTGCTGCATGCACTGCAATCCATACCGGATGCCACCCTGTGGCTGGCAGGCAGCGGCCCCGAGGAGCAGAACCTGAAAGCCCTGTGCGACAAGCTGGAGCTTCAGGACCGGGTCAGATTCCTTGGCTGGCGCAATGATGTGACCACACTGATGCGAACTGCCGATGTTTTTGTCTGTCCCTCACGGCATGAAGGACTGGGATCCATTGTGATGGAATCCTGGGCCCACGAATGCCCTATCGTCGCCACGGATTCACAGGGGCCTGGCGAGGTGATTGAAAATGGTGTCAGCGGACTTGTTACCCCCATTGATGATGCCGCTGAACTGGCCAAAGCCGTGAACGCAGTGCTGAACAGCCCGGATCTGCGCCAGGAACTGGTAGCAGGAGCACGCAAAGTCTATCGTGAAGGCTTCTGCAAAGCCCATATTGTTAACGAATACGTGTCACTCTACGAAAAGCTTTACACGCGGGAAGTCTGATCACTGAATCGGGTGCAATGCACTCCCCGGGGATGCTCAATGGTCGCCACACATTCGTTACAGTGCAGACACCGGCTTCGGAAACCGGGATTTTCCCGGGCCTGCAGGGGAAGATCAGGGTCGCTCAGCAAAGCCCTGCCCAGCTGAATAAAATCAAACCCCCGCGCCATTAATTCGGCAAAACCCTCATTGCTGCAGGCGCCACCCACATAAACCACCTGACAATCCACCGCGTCCCGAATTCTGCTGGCCTGATCCAGAAAATAGTTCTCATAAAACCCATAGTGGCGAAAC
>JAWVYU010000482.1:0-2834 GCA_033722575.1 Ketobacteraceae bacterium
CGGTGGCAGCCAGCGTGGGGTTGTCGGTGCCGCGCCTGAGCCAGCTGTTCAAACAGGTCATTGGTATGCCGATCCGACGCTTCCGACTCTGGTACCGTATTTTCGCCACCGCCGCCAAGCTTTCCCAGGGATATTCCCTCACTGAAGCAGCCGTTGCCTGTGGCTTTGCTGACTACCCTCAATTGTGTCGCGTTTTCAAGGAGCTTACTGGCTCCAGGCCTACCGTGGCGCGTGACAACACCGAGATTCGGGTGCTTTCCGGCTGCTACTGACCAGTTCCGACCCTTTAAACGCTGTTCTCTTTTATTCCCTTGCCATTGCAAAACTCACCGCCACCTAATTAAAGTAGGTGGCGGCAATTTTTCTTGTCTATACTGAACCTTAGCGCAGATGTAACGGTAAAAGCTTCAGGCCTCCATGACCCAGACAGCCATCTCAGACCAACAGCTACCGAGCCCCGCGGACACGGTGCTGATAGTCGACGACGACCCCGTCAATATCCGCCTGCTCCTGGAGATTCTGGAGCAGGAATACCGGGTATTGGTAGCCCGTGGCGGTGAGCAGGCGCTCAAGCTGCTGGATAAACACAGCGATATCAACCTGATGTTACTGGATGTCGACATGCCCGGCATGTCGGGCTTCGAAGTTCTGCGCCGGGTGCGTTGCCATCCGGCATACGGGGAGCTGCCGGTGATTCTGGTTACCGGGCGCAATCAGGAACACGACGAAGTGTTCGGGCTGGAGCAGGGTGCAGCTGATTATATTTCAAAGCCCATGTCCTCGGCTGTGGTAATGGCTCGGGTTAAAACCCAGATCAAACTGTCACGGGCGAAGCTTGATCTGGAACGTAAAAACCAGGAGCTTCAGCAGGCGCTGATTGATATCAATGCTGCCAAGAATGAACTGGCGCAGTTTACGGCCATGGTAAGCCATGAATTACGGACACCGGTGGCCATATTGCTGTGCGAGATCGAGCTGCTCGTTGATGGACTCAGGGAACCTTCAAAAAAGAACCTGGAATCCCTGCATGATGAGCTGAAGCATTTCAGTGGCCTGATCAATGACCTGTTCGATCTGGTAATGTCCGAGGCCAGCTCTCTCAAATATGAAAAAGAAGCGTGTGATCTGGTGAAACTGGTTGTGCGCTCCCATGAGCGCTTTGAACCACAGTTCAGGGATGCTGATATCAGCGTCCGGCTTTCGCTGGAGGCCATTGAAGGTGTTCCCATTCATGCGGACCCGCACCGTATCCGCCAGGTTATTGATAACCTGTTCAAAAATACGTTGCGTTACACCGATCACGGTGGACAGCTTGAAGTAATATCAGAAAATACCGGCGGCAAGGTTGTGCTGAATTTTCGTGACAGCGAGCCCGGTGTACAGGACAGTGATATCAGTAAGCTGTTCGACCGGCTTTACAGAGTAGAAAAATCCCGAAACCGAGCTACTGGCGGTGCGGGGCTGGGTCTGGCGGTGTGTAAAACCATTATTAATGATCACAATGGTGATATTACGGCGGCGCAATCACCGCTGGGGGGACTGTGGATCAGAATCAGTCTGCCAGTCTGTGAGGAAGTTACTGAGGGAGGTGACCGATAATGTCGTATCAGATTCTCATCGTGGAGGATGAGCCCAAGTTATCCCAGTCAATGTCGGAATATTTTTCCGGTATCGGCTACAGGACAAAGATTATCGATAACGGCAATAAGGCAGCTGCGTGGGTCAGGGAAAATGAGCCGGCGCTGATATTGCTGGATTTGATGTTACCGGGAAAAGATGGCGTTGCCGTTTGTCAGGAAATCCGCACGTTCTCTCAGGTGCCCATTATCATGGTAACGGCTAAAACCGAGGAGGTTGATCGCCTGATCGGACTGGAAATAGGCGCAGATGACTACGTTTGCAAACCCTTCAGCCTCCGGGAGCTGGCCGCGCGTGTCAAAGCCGTACTCCGACGGTTCGAGTATGTGCCGGAAGCCGTATCCGGAAGAGGGCTGACCCTCGACAAATCCAGCAGCACCATACAGTTTCAGGGCAAGCAGGTGGAGCTGACGGCAATTGAATACAATATTATGGAAAAGCTGGTTCGCCACCCCGGGAGGATTTTCAAGCGGGACGAATTGATCGATGTTGCCTATACCGATGGACGCATTGTTAATGACCGGACTGTCGACAGTCACATGAAGAAAATAAGAAAGAAACTGGGGCAGGTTGCGCCCGATCAGAAATTTGTACATTCCATTTACGGTGCCGGGTATAAATTCGAACCGTGATGATGCGTTTCATTCTTGCGTGGGTCTTAGTAGTTTTCCCGCTGGCGGCCAGTGCGCTGAACGATACGCCTTTATTACCCTCGCCAAAAGACTACCGGGTTTACCTGGGCGGGGAGCTGGTTTCCTACAAGGATGACACGGCATCGCTGGACTTCCGGCAGGTCTGGCAAATGTACCAGCGGGGAGAAGTTCACCAACCCTCGTTACCCTCCCTTCAATATGGCTACAGCGAAGCCGCCTTCTGGTTTGTCACTGTTATTGAGAACCGGCACAGTGAGCCGGTTCGTAATCACCTTGAGATACGCTACCCGCCCTTGGATAATATCGATGTTTATTTGCTGACAGATATTGGTGATCTGGTTTCTCACTCGGTTCTGGTTGAACGAATTCCTTATCATTACAGAAAGATAGATTCACGCTTTCATGTGGCACCGCTCAAGTTTGATCCAGGCAAGAGATTTCACCTTCTTGTACGAGTGGTGAGCGAGAGTTCCCTGCTGATTCGCATGTACCTCTCGTCCATTGATCAGCACTACGAGCATGAGCATTACCAGCAGATCGCCA
>JAWVYU010000483.1:0-2833 GCA_033722575.1 Ketobacteraceae bacterium
GGGGATCAATATCGGCATCCCCATAGCGGGCCGGATTCGTGAAGAAGTGGAACCCATGATCGGCATGTTTATCAACACCGCCGTGATCAGTACGGATTTTTCCAGCCTTAACACCTACCGGGATCTGTTATTGCAGGTAAAGGAAAAAAGCCTGGGTGCCTACAGTCATCAGGCCCTGCCTTTCGAAAAGATTGTTGAGGAACTCAGGCCGAAGCGGGATCTGAGTCGCACGCCGTATTTTCAGGTGTTCTTTAACCTGCTGAACCTGCCGGAAACGGATCAGGACATTGCCGGGCTGTCCATCAAGCCTGTGTTTGGCGAGGATCATGAAACCCACGCCAAGTTTGATCTTAACCTGTATGCCAAGGAAACACCGCAAGGCGTGCAGTTAAACCTGGTGTATAACACCGACCTGTTTGCCCCGGCATCGGTGAGCAATCTGCTGGATCAGTTTGTCTATCTGCTGCAACAGATCGGGCAGGCACCGGAAAAGGGCCTGCTGAATTTCAGGCTTGCGCCGGAAGCCACGGAGGTACGCCCCGATCCGCGGACAGCCTTGCCGGTAAAATCCTGGCCCCATCCACTGGAGGCCCTTGCCAGCCATGCCCGTACCCGGGCCGACCGGCTGGCAGTGAAAGACACGGCGGTGGAGCTGTCGTATCAAGTGCTGGATCAGGCATCCTCCCATCTGGCGGCCAAGCTGGCAGAGCAGGGGGTAAGACCAGGGGATACGGTGGCCGTCTATGCACAACGAAACGCAGCAACCGTGGTGAGCCTGCTGGCGGTGCTGAAAACCGGGGCCGTGTTCACGGTGTATGATGCGGCTTACCCCACCGAGCGCCTCCGGCATTATCAGACCATCAATAACGCCGGGGTGATGATCGACACCGGCAGCCAGCCCAACACCAGCGAGGCATTCACGGCCTTTGTGAATGATGCCGGGCTCAAGGTTATTCATTGTCACCTGGACCAGATCACAGAGCCGGTGGCCTATACCCCGACTCCGGCCGCCAGCGATGACCGGGCATACATTGCCTATACCTCCGGTACCACGGGCGAGCCCAAGGCCATCAGTGGCAGCCTGGCGCCGGTGGTGCATTTTGTTGACTGGTATCAGAGCACCTGTTCCCTGACACAAACGGATCGTTTCACCATGCTGTCTGGGCTGGCGCACGATCCCCTGTTGCGGGACATTTTTACCCCGCTGATACTGGGTGCTTCACTGCATATTCCGGATCCCGCCTGGTATGCCGATCCCCACGAGCTGACCTCCTGGCTGGTAAAGGAAGAGATCAGTGTAATGCACCTGACACCTGCCATGGCGCAGCTGATTACCGGGGCGGCAGACTGGACCGACGACGATCCCGTTCCCGAACAGTATCAGATCAACAGCCTGCGCTATGCCGTGTTCGGCGGCGACCGGCTCACGGCCACGGCGGTAAACGGCATCAAAGCCTTTGCTGACCAGGTGCAATGCATCAATTTTTATGGTGCCACGGAAACGCCTCAGGCCATGGCCGCCCAATGGGTTCCCGATATGAGCAGTGCTCATCCGAACCAGTGGGTTGCGGTGGGTAAGGGCATTGACGCAGCACAACTGCTGATTGTGAATGAGGCCGGCAAGCTCGCGGATATTGGCGAAACCGGGGAAATCGTGATCCGTTCGCCCTATCTGTCAGAAGGCTACCTGAACAGGGTAGAGGACAGCCCCTTCCGGAAGAACCCGTTTACGGAACAGGATAACGATACCTGTTACTTTACCGGCGACAAGGGCCGCTATCTGCCGGATGGCAGCGTACACTTCCTGGGCCGTCTGGATCAGCAGATCAAGATTCGCGGCTACCGGGTGGAGCCCATGGAGGTTCAGCACGAACTGAACCATTACCCGGGCGTGAAAACCTCCGTGGTGGTGGACGGTGTGGACCAGCGGGGCGATCCCTGTCTTCATGCCTATCTGGTGCTTGATCAAGGGATTGAGGACATAGAGCGGGATGAGTTGCGCCGCACCCTGGCGCGCACCTTTCCGGATTATATGATTCCATCCACCTTTACACTGATAGATTCAATGCCGTTAACACCCAACGGTAAACTGAACCGGGCCGCCTTGCCGGAACCGGACGCACAGGTAAGTCAGCAGGCTTACGTTGCACCGGAAACCGACGTGGAAAAAGACATTGCTGCAATCTGGCAGACCATTCTCAAAGTGGAGCAGATTGGTATCCACGACGACTTTTTTGCCCTGGGCGGACATTCATTGCTGGCGACACAGATCGTGTCTCGCGTAAGGGAAAAATACAATGTGGAATTTCCTTTAAGAGCCCTGTTCCAGAGTTCCACCGTTAAAGGCATGGCGGACTATATCGAAACCACGTTATGGGCCCGGGGTGATATGACATCCGAGGCTGATGATATGGATGACGATGATATGGAAGAGTTTGAAATCTGATGTGGAAGCCAGGTTAAAACCTGGCTTCCAGATTCACTGTTGCCAGCGAGATGTCTTCGTCATTGATATCGTACTTGGTATAACGTGCACCCACCGCAAGCCCTGTGGCAATGTCAAAGGATCCGCCAAATCCGTAATACATATCAGACCCTGAATCCTCTTCATGATAGGGCAGGAACCGGGATGTCACTTCGCCATCCCAGGCATGCAAGCCCACAGTCACAAACACCCGCGCATCTTCGGAGGGTTGCGCTCCCATCAGCAGGCCAGCGCCAAAACTGCTGATGTTCAGCTCTACTTCGTTATAGAGCTTGTCCTCTGCGGTACCAAAGTCCGTATAGGCAATATCAAAAGCCACGTTCCCGGACGCCTGATTGCCCAGGTACA
>JAWVYU010000484.1:0-2810 GCA_033722575.1 Ketobacteraceae bacterium
TTCAGACTGATTCCGGAAAAGCCACCGGTAAGCAGCGCCATAATCGAGGTTTTAAAGCCATCGTGTTCATCCCAGGTTACCAGCTGATCTCCTTGCCACAGCAGTGTGCTGTAGGCAGGCGTGCGCGCTGCACCAGAACGGTTGAAAAACACGATGTCGTCCTCCAGGCCTGCCTCTTCAATGGCCTCGCGGGCCAGTTTCGCCCAGTCCACCGGATACTGATTATGGTAAGTGGCTGCGGGCTCCCCGGAAAACAGCACCGCATCAAAGGGCAGCGCTTCGGCAAAATCATGCATCCAGCCACGGCAGCGGCCTTCGCTGATTAACTGATCCTTGATAACCTGTTTCATCCAGTTCACCGCGGATGGATTGGTAAGATCCACCATGCCGGCGTCAAAATCCGTATTGGTAACCTTGTACACACTGCCATCCGGCTTTTTGGCCATGTAGCCATTATCCAGCGCTTCCTGATACAGGTTGCGCCTGACGTTACCCTTGGGGGTGGCGTCTACCAGAAAGGGGTTGATGTAACACAGCATGTGGCCGCCTTCTGCTTCGATGGCATCCACCAGCCCATCCCAGTCAGGATAACGGTCGGTATCAAGTTCCCAGTTCCACCAGAGCTGCGAACCAAACGTAGTCTGGCGTTTGCCTACCCAGTCCTGTAACCAGAAACCACCAATGGGTGTTCCGCGACGTTTCAGCTCGTTCAGTACGGCGGTAACTTTTTCCGTTCCCCCCTGCATGCCCACAATGGCCCCTTCATTAAACCAGTCCGGCAGCGGACGCATGCGCCCGGTGTATTCGGTTACCCGCTCGATCATATCCAGCATGCTGTTGCCCGCCAGGATCCGGCCCTTCATGTTACCGTTGAACAGGCTTACGCTGACTGCCTCAGGCCGGGTCAGGTCAAAGATCGCGTAATCGGTGTTCTCCAGCAGGAATGCGCGATTGGTATTGGTAATATATTGCGGGGATGCATAATAGGTGGTTAACGCGTTACCCGCTGAACCCGGCGACGCCAGATTCACGGGAAAACTGATGACCGGATGGCCCCGGCCCACACCGCCCTCCTCTGACAGAATCGGCAGGCGCTGGCCTTTCATATTCAGGATGGAAAACTGCTCGCCGAAGCCATGAAAACGCTCCTGTTCGCTGGAACCATACACCAGGCGGCTGTAATTCACTGACGGGTTGCTGAAAGACACCTCAAAGCCCAGATGCCCCGGCTGACGTTCAGAAAACATTATCTCGAAACCGGTGGCGCAGGCAGAATCACCACTGAGCTCACCCTGTATGATCAGTGCATTGCCCTGCATAGTGGCGGTAACATCACGGGCCTGATCGCATAGGTGTTGCAGATTTTCTTCTACCGTGAATGATCCCCGTACCTCTTCGGCATGAAGCTCATGAATCCCGGCCTGAACAAAGGCGCTGTCTGGCACACTTTGCCAGGTAAGCTGGTTGCCAGTATAGATTTTCAGGGAGCCCTCATTAAAATCCAGCCTGAAATCTCCCAGCGATACTTCCAGAGTGCGCTGCGGGGTATTGCTGTCACCAACATTATCCGAATCCTGGCCCGTGCCGGAACCGGAGGAACCCGAACATCCACAGGCCAGCGCAAGCGCGGACATCGCAAAAAGTGAAAACGCTTTTTTTATTGTCATGATGGCTACCAGGTACTGCATGAAACCCGCCGAACAGGGGCGGGCTGATGAATTAATAGTCAATTGTTAGACAATAATAATTGGATAAGCCGGTGACTCAACCGGCTCTTTGTTGACCTTTGTTGGACTTTGTAGGCGTTTGTTGAATTGTGTAACGGGGATGCAGGACACAGCCTGGGGGATAGCCTTTTTTTACTAATTAAAATAATGACTTAGCTGATCCAGCACCCCCAGAAGAATGGCGTACCGGGCGGATTTCCCGATAAAGGTCAGCAACAGAAACAGCCAGAAATTTACCCGCATGATGCCGGCAATGAAAGTCAGGGCATCACCGCCCACGGGGGCCCAGGCCATGAGCAGCGACCATACCCCGTACTTCTGGAACCAGCGTTGCGAAGTGCTCAGGCTGCCTTCCTTGAAGGGAAACCATTTGCGGTCCTTGAAGTGCAGCAGGTAACGGCCCATCAGCCAGTTAACGGCAGACCCCAGGGTGTTTCCGGTGGAGGCAAACGCCCACAGCAGCCACGGCTCGTACCCGGCCGCCACCATACCGGCAAACATGATCTCCGAATAGGCTGGCAGAATCGTGGCGGCTAGAAACGCTACCCCGAATAATCCGAAATAATCAATCAGCATGGCGCCCATGTCTGGGTCGGGCCGTTTCCACCAGGGTCCGGAAAAGCGCCTGATGCTGAGGCATCTGGGGCAGATACTCAGGATGCCATTGTACGCCGATCACAAAGTCACTTTCCTCGTATTCGATCGCCTGAACCACACCGGCCAAATCACGGGCAGTAATCCTTACATTCGTACCGGTTTCCTTTATCGCCTGATTGTGCAGAGCATTAATCACCGTTGTATGACTGTGAAAGATACCTGAAAGGCGGCTGTTTTTTTCCAGCTCAACCCGCTTGCGGGGTAACAGCGAACGAACGAACGGCGTCTCCCCGTAAAAGTCCTGTATCTGCTGATAAAGCGAACCACCCAGTACAATATTCAGCAGTTGTGACCCGCGGCATATTCCCAGAATCGGCAATTGCTCCCGCAGTGCATACTGAATGATATGCTTTTCCATTTCGTCCCGATCCGGATCGTAACGCTGCACATCCTTGGTCATAAAGATGCGACGCAAGAAGAACAGAA
>JAWVYU010000485.1:0-2805 GCA_033722575.1 Ketobacteraceae bacterium
CAGTATTGAAGAACGATTTCTGACTGAGGCGGACGTTGCCCGGGCCGTAACCGATATCTGCCGGTCATCGGGGGTCTCGCTCCGGCAATTTGTGCTGACACCTGACCCGGACAAAGACGGATGGAAGCTGCTGGTGGAAGGTTTTAACGGCGATCTGCAACAGTTCGCCAATCAACTGGCAGCGCAACTAAAAACGTTTTTCAGCGCCGACCGTGCGCTGACAGTAGCAGAAGTTGCAGACAGCGCTCTGACAGAATACGTTCGCAGCAAACAGAAAGGTAATGGTTTGCCTAATGCACAATATAAACCCCTGCACCTGTCCACCAACCCGCAACTGTGTCACGGATTTAAAATCACAAGAACAGTGGTGGCCATGAGCCGGGGGGAAGCGAACGGTGCTGATACCGCCCGTCAGTCAGCAACGGAAGCCATGATCTGAGATGCGGGGCCTGCCACGGGGTACCCTGACACTGGGTTAGTTAACCAATAGTGTGATGACTAAGCCGAACCCGGTTGGCGAGTGATAGCTGGCAATCCCTTGCCTTATGCAGTCCTTTGGTTGACGTCTCCATCAAGCGTTATGGAGCCTGTTTGCCGGTGGCGGCAATATCTTTGAAAACCACTGTTCGATATTCACTGTATGAACAGAGCTATGGTAGCGCTTTTACATAAAATGGCAGCCTTAATGCAGTGTGCGGGCCGCGCGGATCAGGCCAACAAACTCACCCTCTATTACCAGGTCTTCCGGCGCCACCAGAATCGGCTCATAGTTGGCGTTTTCCGGCATTAGCGCGATATGATTCTTCTCCAGCTTCAGACGCTTCACTGTGACTTCATTATCCACACGGGCCACCACGATTTTGCCCTCGCCGGAAGTATCGGTTTTTCTTACCGCAATAATATCGCCATCCATAATGCCGATATCCTGCATGCTGTCGCCGCGCACCCGGAGCAGATAGGTGGGGCGCTGGCGGAACAGCCCAAGAGGCAGCACCATCTGGGCATCGTGATTCTCTATGGCCTCAATGGGCGTGCCGGCCGCCACCTGGCCAATCACCGGCAGCTCAATAAGCTGGTTCAGCAAGGTCACCTGATCCTCCCGGGTTTCAATGCAACCGATTCGTTCCAGTTCCGCCAGCACCTCCGCCAGGCTCAGGCTTTCCGGGAACGCCGCCTGCAGTGCCGATTGCGCCAGTGGTGCTTCTTCACCCGGCGCATTATTGTACAGCCAGCTCAGCACCTGGATATGCTGGCTGCTCAGATTGATAAAGTCACTGTTGTCTATCGCATCGTAAACCGCGGAAGTCATGATTTGCTCCTGATAATAATGTGGGCCGGGTAATGCGAGCTGTGTTTGCCATCCCGCGCAATATACTGTACCTTTATACAGTAATTTAATTATCCGGATCCTGCAAATAATTTTTTGGTGCCTTAACAACCGGGTGGCGTAGTGGAAAATCTCGAAACTGACGGGTTAAGAAAAATCATCCATGTGGACTGTGACAGCTTTTACGCATCGGTGGAAATGCTGGATGACCCATCGCTCCGCGGCAGGCCCATTGCAGTGGGCGGCGCCTCCGGTCGCGGGGTGCTTTGCACCTGTAATTACGAGGCCAGAAAATACGGCATCCGCTCCGCCATGCCCACGGCCCAGGCCAAAAAGCTGTGTCCGGATCTGCTGGTGCTGCCGGTGCGCATGCCCCGTTACAAAGAGGTGTCTGCCCGTGTGAAGCGCATCATGCAGCGCTACACAGACCAGATCGAACCGTTGTCACTGGATGAAGCCTACCTTGATGTCACCGGTCAGCAGCACCTCCATGGCAGCGCCACCCTGATGGCTGAGGCCATCCGCCGGGAGGTGGAGCACAACATCGGTATAACGGTTTCCGCGGGGGTGGCGCCCAACAAGTTTCTTGCCAAGATTGCCAGTGACTGGAATAAACCCAACGGCCTCTGCGTGATTCCACCGGAAAAAGTCCCCGGGTTTGTGGTGCAGTTGCCGGTAGACAAAATCCATGGCGTCGGCAGGGTAACCTGCCAGAAACTGAATCAGCTGGGGCTGCATACCTGCGGCGACATACAGCGCTATCCCAAACTCGCCCTGATTGAACGCTTCGGAAAATTCGGCGAGCATCTGTATCAACTGGCCCATGGTATCGACAGTCGCTCAGTCAGAACACACCGGGAGCGAAAATCCCTGTCGGTGGAACGCACCTATTCCCGGGACCTTTCCGGCCTTGATCACTGCATCGGGCAGCTGCCGCGGCTGATCGAGGAAATGAACGCCCGCCTGCAGCGACTGAATACGCGGGCACCCATCAGGAAATCCTTCGTCAAGGTGAAATTCCACGACTTTACCAGCACCACCATGGAATGCTGCGTGGAGGAGCCGGCTCCGGGTATTTACGAACAACTCTGCAGCGATGCCTATCAGCGGGGTAACCGCCCCGTCCGGCTGCTGGGTGTGGGTGTAAGGTTTGACACCGGCGAAGCCAGCGCCCGGCAACTCTCGTTATGGCCACTACCCACAGATCACACAGCTCTCTTATAGCTGATAATTATATAAGTGCGCTCTTGTCAGCGCCCGGTTGCTCTACACTTAACATTACAGGTATTTGAATTTTTTAAGAGTTGGGCTACGTTGCACTCCCCTTGTCGTTTGTTCATTGTTTTCTGCTGGTTACTGGTTTCGCCGCTCGCTGCTGGAATTGACCACCTTTCCCCGTTTCTGTCCGCCGGCAATCTTGACGAGGGGCCCATTCGCCCCACCGTCTGGTATCTGAAGGATCCCACTCACACCATGAC
>JAWVYU010000486.1:0-2766 GCA_033722575.1 Ketobacteraceae bacterium
GAAAGGCCCTCGTTACGGAAGTTCCGGTTAATCTCGAACACCCGTTCAAAGCCACCCACCACCAGGCGTTTCAGATACAGCTCCGGTGCAATCCGCAGAAACAGCTCGATATCCAGAGAGTTGTGATAGGTGGAAAAAGGCCGTGCCGTTGCACCACCGGGGATCGCCTGCATCATGGGTGTTTCCACTTCCAGAAACTTGCGCTCTGTCAGGTAGCGGCGAATGGCATCGATAATGCGGGAACGTATCACAAAGGTTTCGCGCACGTCCTCATTCATTATCAGGTCCACATAACGCTGCCGGTAGCGCTGCTCTGTGTCTGTGAAGCCCTTGAACTTGTCCGGCAGCGGCCGCAGGGATTTCACCAGGTGACAGCACTCTTCCATATCCACATAGAGGTCGCCTTTTCCGGATTTATGCAACAACCCGCTGGCACCTACAATATCGCCCAGATCCCAGGTCTTGATGTCCTGCAGGGTTTCCTTGTCCAGACCTTTGCGGTTAACGTAAAGCTGGATCGTGCCGGTCATATCCTGAATAACAATAAAAGCCCCACGGTTGCGGATCACCCGACCCGCCACCTTGACACGAACGCCCATTTCCTCCAGCTCCGGTTTTTCCTTGTCACCGTACTGGTCCTGCAGATCCTGACAGTACTGATCACGACGAAAACTGTTGGGGAACGGATTACGTTTTTCGCGTATCTGCTGTAATTTGCCCCGGCGCTCGGCGATAAGCTTGTTTTCATCTTCCTGGCTCAGGGGCGCGTTCTGGTTCTGATCAGTCATTCACTTTGCCTTTTGCGTTTGCGTTCAATCGTCGGGAGGTAGTTACAGTTACACGTCAGGTGATAGTTACAAACCCGCTTTCAGACTGGCTTCGATAAAGCCATCCAGGTCACCGTCCAGTACCGCTTTGGGATTGCTGTTTTCCACATTGGTGCGCAGGTCCTTGATGCGGGACTGATCCAGCACGTAAGAGCGGATCTGGCTGCCCCACCCGATATCGGACTTGGTGTCTTCCAGTGCCTGCTTTTCAGCATTCTGCTTCTGCATTTCCAGCTCATAGAGTTTGGCTCGCAACTGGTTCATGGCCTGGGCCTTGTTCTTGTGCTGCGAGCGGTCATTCTGGCACTGCACCACAATACCGGTAGGCTCATGGGTAATGCGCACCGCGGAATCTGTCCGGTTAACGTGCTGGCCACCGGCACCACTGGCGCGATAGGTATCAATGCGAAGATCGGCCGGATTGATGTCGATATCGATATCCTCATCCACTTCCGGCGAAATGAACACGCTGGCGAAGGAGGTATGGCGACGGTTACCGGAATCAAAGGGCGAGTTTCTTACCAGCCGGTGCACACCGGTCTCGGTCCGCAGCCAGCCGTAGGCGTAATCACCCTGTACATAAATGGTGGCGCTCTTGATACCGGCCACTTCACCGGCGGAGCACTCAATCAGATCCGCCTTGAAGCCCCGGCGTTCCGCCCAGCGCAGGTACATGCGCAGCAGCATTTCGGCCCAGTCCTGGGCCTCAGTACCGCCCGAGCCGGCCTGGATATCCACGTAGGCGGCATTCTGATCCATTTCCCCGGAAAACATGCGCCGGAATTCCAGGTCAGCCACTTTGGTCTCCAGCTGATCCAGCTCCGCAGCGGTTTCGTTCACCGTATCCTCGTCATTTTCCTCAACCGCCAGCTCCAGCAAACCCTCAGCGTCTTCCAGGCCGCTTGCCAGCTGATCAAGGGTGGCAACCACCCCCTCAAGGGAAGCCCGTTCCTTGCCCATGGCCTGGGCTTTCTCCGGATCATTCCATATAGCGGGGTTTTCCAGCTCGCGGGTGACTTCGTCTAGGCGTTCTTTTTTGCCTTCGTAGTCAAAGATACCCCCTAAGCGCACGGGTGCGCTCCTGAAGGTCCTTGATCTGATTTACGATGGGATTGATTTCCATGGGATCTCTTTATAGTCAGGATGTCTGTTGAGTCTGTGTCGTGTAAAGATGTCGGTGTAGCATAAGTAGCATGTAGCATAAAGGGGCGCTATTTTACCTGTCCGCGACCGGAAACTAAAGCGGCAACCCGATACCCCTGCCGTTACAGTGCCTCGATGTGCTCCACCATCAGCTGCGGGTTTTCAATACCCCGGAATTCGTTGACATCCAGCTTGTAGGCCAGGTGCACCCGCCGTGCTTTCTTATTGGGCCACTGTGCCAGGTCCACGTTAAAGGCAATGCCATCCATCAGCCGGTTGGAATCCGGTACCGTGAGCACCAGTTTGAGGTGTTTTTCCCCCACGATACGCTGTTCCAGCAGCTCGAATTCTCCATCGAACACCGGCTCCGGAAAGCCCTGGCCCCAGGGGCCGGCATGGCGCAACAGCCGGGCAAAAGGCAGGTCCAGTTCCCGGGGATGCAGCTCGCCGTCGCTGAGCACGCTGCCTGTCAGGTCGTCTTCCGTCAGCATCCGGCGCACTTCCCGGTCGAAGGCAGCCTTGAAGGTCTCCAGGTGCTGAGCTGGCAGACTCAGCCCGGCCGCCATGGCATGGCCACCGAATTTGGCAATCAGTCCGGGATGCTGTGCCGCCACCGCATCCAGGGCATCGCGGATATGCAGGCCGGGAATGGACCGTGCTGAACCCTTTACCTCACCTTCATCACCGGGCGCAAACGCAATCACCGGCCGGTGGAGGCGTTCCTTGATCCGTGACGCAAGAATGCCGATCACACCCTGGTGCCAGTCCTTGCGATACAAACACAGCCCCCAGGGCA
>JAWVYU010000487.1:0-2703 GCA_033722575.1 Ketobacteraceae bacterium
CGCCACGAAATCGTCACAGGTTACCGCCTGGCCATCGTGGCGCTCGAAGTAAAGATCGGAACCTTTCCGGAACAGCTCCGGTCCCAGCAGGTTATAGATCATTCGTACCACTTCGGCACCCTTTTCATAAACCGTCAGGGTATAGAAGTTGTTGATTTCAATGTAACTGTCGGGCCTGACCGGGTGAGCCATGGGGCTCGCGTCCTCGGCAAACTGGTTGGTCCGCAGCATGGACACGTCTTCAATGCGGCGCACCGTCGGGGACCCCATATCCGCCGAGAAGGACTGATCACGGAAAACGGTAAAGCCTTCCTTCAGACTCAGCTGGAACCAGTCACGGCAGGTTACCCGGTTGCCGGACCAGTTATGGAAATACTCATGGGCAATCACCGCCTCCACCCGGGTAAAGCCGGCATCGGTGGTGGTTTTTTCGTTGGCGAGCACGCAGGACGTGTTGAAAATATTCAGCCCCTTGTTCTCCATGGCACCCATATTGAAGTGACTGACCGCCACAATCATATAGATATCCAGGTCATACTCCCGGCCATACACGTCCTCGTCCCAGCGCATGGCACGCTTCAGGGAATCCATGGCGTGATCCACCTTTTCCAGATCATGGGGTTCCACAAAGAGCTGCAGTTTGATCTCCCTGCCACTGCCGGTGGTGTAGGTGTCCTCACTGACCGCCAGATCGCCGGCCACCAGCGCAAACAGGTAACAGGGCTTTTTGAACGGATCCTCCCAGGTCACCCAGTGACGCCCCGAAGCCTCATCCACCCCCTGATCAATGGGGTTGCCGTTGGAAAGCAACACCGGGTATCGGGCCTTGTCGGCTTCCACGGTGGTGGTAAAGCGGGCCAGCACATCGGGCCGGTCCAGGTAATAGGTGATCTTGCGGAAACCCTCCGCCTCACACTGGGTGCAATACATTCCCTTGGATACGTAGAGACCTTCCAGGGAGGTGTTCTGATGGGGTTTGATACGGGTCTTTATCTGCAGCGCGAACTTTTCCGGGACATGCTCCAGTGTGAGCATTTCATCGTCAATGTTGTAACTCTGCTCAGCCACCGGATTTCCGTCCAGACACAGCGACAACAGCTCCAGATCCACGCCCATCAGCTGTAGTGGTTTGCCCACCGCATCCGGGACCCTGGGATTGGCATAAAAGCGGATGTCGGCAGTCACCAGCGTATGATCGTCAAACAGTTCGAACCGCAGATCGGTGGTATCGATCAGATAATCCGGCGCCTTGTAATCTGCCAGGCGTATGGTTTTGGGTTGGTTGTTTTCGCGCATAGCTCTGCCTTTTGGTAGTAGGTTCTTGCGGTCTGCTCAGGAGTCCAGAAAACGTACGGGCTTGTCTGCCTCGCTGTTCTGGCTGTCGCACACTTCACCTTCTTCTTTGATGCCCCGGTCTATGTAACCGACACGCTCGTGCTCATCATGATGGTGGTGATCGTAGGCAATCACAGCCTGCATACTCATTTCCAGCTGTTCTTTGGTAAGGCGCGTGCCGTCCGGCCACCGCCCCAGCTCCACTGCACGTTTGAGATTGGCATAGGTTTCCGGGGTGATATTGCGGATCATGTCTTCAAAATCCATCATTTGCCTCTTGTTAACTTTAGTTAACTGCTGCTAACTGCAACTGCTCACAGGATCGGTGTATTGTGCCAAAGCGCCACACATCAACGCCAGGGTTGCTCAAAGACTGATTAGGAAGGGTTCAGGCGTTGGTGGCCGGTTCGCCGGTTTCTGACCGAAGCCAGCTCACGAACTGGTCAATGGGTAAAGGCCTGGCCAGCGCAAATCCCTGACAATCCAGATCCTCGATTTTTTCCAGCTCGTAAAGCTGCTGTTCTGATTGTACACCTTTTGCAATAACGCGAATATTCAAACCTTTTGAAAAACGGGCAATGCCGTCGATAAAGGCCGCTTCCTTGGGGTTCCGCTCCAGACGGTCCACGAAGCTCCGGGACAGCTTGATACGGCTGATAGGCAAGCGCTGTAAATACATCAGCGAGAATTTGCTGAGGCCGAAATCATCAATACAGATGCCCACACCCAGCTCATGGAGTTTGCCGATAATACCGGCGGAGCGATCAAGATCCCGGGCCAGCGTATGCTCCTTGATTTCAAATTCCAGTTGCTCCGGACTGAGACCGTGGTACTGCAATGCCTCTTCAATCAGGGTTAACAGGTTGGGCTGCACAAACTGGGACAAACTGAGATTAACCGACACTGCAAACGGATACCCGCCAAATTCCTGAAACACCTTGGCAGCCTCACAGGCTTTGTTGATCACCTGTTTGGCCAGGGTGGGCATTTGCCCGGATTTTTCCGCCAGAGCCAGAAAATCCACCGGAGGAACCAGGCCCCGTTCGTCATCAAACCAGCGGCATAACGCCTCCACCTGAATGACTTCCTCCCGGCCGGCCGCAAATGCCGGCTGGAAGTACAGCTCAAGGGCGTCGTGCTCCACTGCCTCACTGAGGCGGTTGACCATATCCAGGGACAGTTTGAGTTCGTCTTCCTCCTGCTGGTCCACCGCGTCATTGCCGTTCACCGCGATATCGGTGTTAGCCTGTACCTTGCTCATGAGTTCGGTAGTAATCAGGTTTGATTTCACCATCAGGTTATAACTGTATTCCAGGGTGCTCAGCACCGAATTATAATGCCCCACCAGCTCATTGAGTTCGTCGTCGC
>JAWVYU010000488.1:0-2697 GCA_033722575.1 Ketobacteraceae bacterium
ATCAAGGCGATATCCCTGATTCCGGTGGTGCCCAGACAGCAACGGCAACAGTTTGAAGAGCTTATGGCCCGGGCGCTGGATCGACCTTTCATGTTCAAGGACAGGGGGGATGATGGCCGTCTGATTCCAGCAAAAGACCGTGAGATTTACTACCCGGTGTATTTTATTTTTCCCATGGCCGGCAATGAACAGGCACACGGATTTAATCTGGGCTCCCACGCCGGGCGCTTGCGTGCACTGGAAGCCGCCATTGAAAAGCAGGATATGGTGGTTTCCGAGCCCATCAAGCTGGTGCAGGAACAGGGGCGCCAACTGGCGTTTCTGCTGTTCACGCCGGTAGTTACTGCCGATGGCGTATCCAGTTTGGTGTCCTGTGTGTATCGCATGGGCGACCTGATGGAATCCGTGGTAGATGACTCTGAACTCAAACAGCTGAGTATTCAGATATCCGATACCACCGAGCCTGATGCTGTAAAAGCTCTCTACGGCAACCTGACCCGGGCAACGACTATCGTACTGCAGAAAACCATAGATATTGCCAACCGCCAGTGGCGCGTCACCTATTCACCCAGTACGGATTTTATTAATCGCAATATGGGCTTTGTGGTGTGGGTGGTGCTGATCGCCGGTTTTCTGGTGGTGGCAATTCTCGGGTTGTTCTTTCTGATGATCATGAGCCAGAAATCGGCGGTGGAAAATGAAGTGCTCCGTAAAACCCGTGCCTTGAAACTGGCTCTGGAAGAAGCTGAGGAAGCCAGCCGCATCAAAAGTACTTTTCTGGCGAATATGTCCCACGAGTTGCGCACCCCTCTCAATTCCATTATCGGCTTTACGGTACGTTCACTGAAAGCCCTGGAAGGCAGTGGTCAGGAACGGGTTGTAGATTCCCTCAGAATTGTTGAATCCAATGGAAAGCATTTGCTGGCATTGATCAATGACATGCTGGATCTTTCAAAAATCGAAGCCGGCAAGCTGCAGATAGAAAAAGAGCCTGTAGATGTGCCCAAAGTAGTGGCAGAGGTTGTGACACTGATGACGCCTCAGGCAGAGGCCAGGGGCCTTACCGTGACCAGCGATAATATTCCCCTTAACCCCCTGATGGCCGACCAGAAACGTCTTCGCCAGATTTTGCTGAATCTGATCAGCAATGCCATCAAATTTACCGACGAGGGCAGTGTGCATGTGGCATTGCAACCGGAACCCCGACAGGGGTGCAATGGATTACGGATTACGGTGAGGGATACAGGCAAAGGCATACCGGAAGCAGAGCTTGGCAAACTGTTTCGCCGCTTCGAACAGCTGGGTCAGGACATGAAAATCGAGAACCTGGGCACTGGCCTGGGGCTGGCTCTGGTACAGGAACTGGTGGAGCTCCACGGAGGGGAGGTTGGCGTGAGCAGCCGGGAAGGGGAAGGCAGCGAATTCCGGGTATGGCTGCCGGATAATTAAGCCGAAAGACCTAAATCCGCCCCTAAACTTTCGAATCGCTCTCACGGCCCAACATACCGTAACAAAAGTTTACCAATCACCAAGTAAAACTACGGATTAGATCGTTTTTTATTCATATTTTGCCTGTAGTCTGGCTTCAAGTGTTAACCAGTTCGCCTTTTTGCTGTTAACCCTATCCCAGAATCTGGGTCTGCTGTATTCATGACAACCATAATGAAGTAGGAGCCACCATGAAATTGATCACCCAACTCGTCAGCGCAACCGCACTCGCCGCCGCACTGTCTGCCACCGCACAGGCTAACCTGATCCAGAACGGTGGCTTTGAAGATATTGGCAGCAGCACCGCCCTGGGTGGTTACGGCTCTGCCTCCACCTGGCAGATCTATTCCGCCATTCCCGACTGGAATGCCAGCCAGAATATCGAGATCTGGACCAACAACTTTATTGTGCCGGCCTATGAAGGCAACAACGTACTGGAGCTGAATGCCCACCCCGGTAATGCCGGCGGCGCGTTTTCCATCTACCAGAGCTTTGGCACTGTAACCGGACAGGAATACGAGCTGACTTTTGCGGGACGCAAGCGTCAGGCAAACTCCAACGAAAGCTTCCGGGTAGAGGTAGGGGATCTGGTTACCAGCATCTACAACCAGGCCTACGGCAGCTGGACCGAATACAGCTATAACTTTACTGCCCTGAGTGACTGGACCACCCTGACATTTACCTCTCTGGATGGGGGTGGGGACACCACCGGTAATATTTTTGATGCCGTGAGTGTGACTTCGGTACCGGAGCCGGGTACCTTTGCCATGATCGGGCTGGGCCTGGTTGGGCTGGCGTTTCAGCGTAAGAAATCACAGCAGGGTTCCTGATCAGTAAAAGCAGAAAGCCGAAATCTTTTTCGTAATAAACCACAAATCGTAGCGGGCCTTCGGGCCCGTTTTTTTTTGTACAATATGGGGTCCATTGGCCGCTGAGTTTCAGGTATAAACAAAAAGCGCCAAAAGGTATACATGGCTGTCAGGTTATTGTTGGATTTGCGTAATTGCAGCTTGAATCAATTTCTGATCCGAATAAACTTTTACCCTATAACGAATGGGTGCTGTGCTTTTTGCACAGAACCAAGGGAAAGCGAACCAGGGACGGTTGCCATTCACGGTGATTTGCGTTCCTGCTCACTCTCCTGCAGTACCCCCATTTCTGAAGAATTTAGCGTTTTAAGTGTTGCTCTGATAACAGGTCACCATAGGG
>JAWVYU010000489.1:0-2640 GCA_033722575.1 Ketobacteraceae bacterium
GCTGTCCCGCAAAAACATATCGCGGATCCGCCCTTCGATAAAGTGAACCCTCAGCAACTCAAACAGGGCGTCCTCGGATTTTGGGGTCAGATCAAAACGCCATTCGCCGGTTTCTTCGTATTCGTAGGCGGAGATAGTGAAATTCCTGCCGATGGTTTCCGGATTACCGCTCAGCAACAAGGCCGGCGTGTTGCCCACCTGATGATCCAGTTTTTTCTGGGTCACCTGCTCCAGATCCACATCGTAAATCCATAGCACATTCCCGTCAGTGATAATGGATTGAGGATAGGGTTCATTGGTATCCCAGCGGAACTTGCCGGGCCGTTTTACCCAGATTTTACCGGTGACATCCTGCAGCCGGGCCTTTTTGCTGTCCTCGACGTACTGGTGGAATGTGGCCTTCATGGCGTTCATGGCGCTCAGATACTCCACCAGTTTATCGGTGGCGACTTCCTGGGTCTTCTCACCGGCTGATGCCGGCCCGCCTCCCAGCAATGCCAACAGGAACACCCAGATGACGGGGGCAGACAACAGGTTATGGCTCCGCTTTGATCTCATCGCGCGATACAATCCTTGCAGTTGATAGTGACGTCTGTTCGAGTAATGTCAGCGAAAGAGGTTCACTGATTTTACGGAATTATACAATGACCTTCTGAATTCTGGCGTTGGGCCCCCGTGGCCAGCTATGCCCTGACCAGGCCGGTTCCCAACCCGGTCAGATTCGGGATTTACTTGGGAGGCGGCGGTGCGATGACCTCTCGCTGGCCGTTGCTCTGCATTTCCGACACTATCCCCGCGGCCTCCATGGTCTCGATCATCCGTGCCGCCCGATTGTAGCCGATCTTCAGTTTGCGCTGCACCGAAGAAATGGAAGCCCGGCGTGATTCAGTGACAAAGGCCACGGCTTCATCATACAGGGGATCGGACTCATCATCGCCGTTTCCACCCTCGCCTTTTTCCTGGGGCAGGAACGCTGACTCATGGCTGCCTTCCAGGATATCCTCCAGATAATTGGGCTGACCGCGCCGGCGCCAGTCGTCGCACACCCGGTGCACTTCGTCATCATCCACAAAGGCCCCGTGGACCCGGTTGGGAAGACTGGTGCCCGGAGGCAGATACAACATGTCACCATGACCCAGCAGCTGCTCCGCGCCACCCTGATCCAGAATCGTGCGGGAATCCACTTTGGAGGACACCTGAAAACCGATCCGCGAAGGCACGTTGGCTTTGATCAGGCCGGTAATAACATCAACTGAGGGGCGCTGGGTGGCAAGGATCAGGTGAATACCCGCAGCACGGGCCTTCTGGGCAATCCGGGCAATCAGTTCTTCCACTTTCTTGCCGACGATCATCATCATGTCGGCGAATTCATCCACCACCACCACAATAAAGGGCAGTTCCTGCAACTCCTCCCCTTCGGGCTGGTCGTCGGTGGGCTGATGCAACGGGTCCCTGAGGGGCTCGCCTTTCTTGATGGCCTCTTTCACCTTGCGGTTGTAACCGGCGATATTCCGAACCCCCATGGCGGCCATGAGCCGATAACGGCGCTCCATCTCGGCTACCGACCAGCGCAACGCATTCGCAGCCTCTTTCATATCGGTGACCACAGGCGTCAGCAAATGGGGAATATCGTCATAAACCGACAGTTCCAGCATTTTCGGATCAATCATGATCAGGCGCAGCTCGTCCGGTGTAGCTTTGAACAACATACTCAGAAGCATGGCATTCAGCCCCACCGATTTACCGGAACCGGTGGTACCGGCCACCAGCAGGTGGGGCATTTTCGCCAGGTCAGCCACCACCGGCTGACCGGATATATCCTTGCCCAGGGCGAGCGCCAGGGGCGAACCCACCTGTTCGTAGGTTTCGGAGGCAATCACCTCGCTCAATCGGATAATCTCCCGGTCCTCGTTGGGGATTTCGATACCCACCACGGTTTTGCCGGGAATAACCTCCACCACCCGTACACTGATCACCGCCAGTGACCGGGCCAGATCCTTGGCCAGATTGGTGATCCGACTGACTTTCACACCAGGAGCCGGCTGTATTTCGAAACGGGTTACCACCGGGCCCGGCATGACATTCTCTACTTCCGCTTCCACACCGAAATCCCGCAATTTCAGCTCCAGCAGACGGGACATGCCCTCCAGTGTTTCCTGGGAAAAGCCCTTGTTCTGGTTCTTGTCGGCGGAATCCAGCAATGCAGTGGAAGGCAACTCGCCTTCAACAGGGTTATCAAACAGGCTGGTTTGCCGTTCTTTTTCCGCCCGCTTGCTGCGCTCGACTTTCTTTTCGGCCTTGGCGATCTTGGGTGGGGTGCGCTTTTCCTGTTTGACTTTTTCGCGTTTGATAGCCACTTCCCGGGCTTTCTGGACGCTCTCAATCTGCTTCTGCTGAGCGCGCTGCTCCTTTTTGCGGGCCCGCTGATCC
The DNA here is from genome assembly GCA_033722575.1 of Ketobacteraceae bacterium. Classification (GTDB taxonomy): domain Bacteria; phylum Pseudomonadota; class Gammaproteobacteria; order Pseudomonadales; family Ketobacteraceae. The sequence continues at coordinate 2,431 of JAWVYU010000489.1, forward strand.
GCGGATTGCTGCCATTTTTCTTTCAGGCTCATTACCCAGGCCAGCAAGTCCAGCGTCAGCTTACCGGTCTGATCCATCACCCGTATCCAGGAAACCCCTGCGAAGATGGTCATACCGATCAGAAACATGGCCAGGAACAACAGGGTTGCCCCCAGCTCATTCAGGTTGGCCAGGGCGGCCCGCCCCAGCTCGATACCGATAATGCCCCCC
>JAWVYU010000490.1:0-2620 GCA_033722575.1 Ketobacteraceae bacterium
GCCACAGCATGGCGGCACGAACACCTGCCAGGAACGCTGCACGGATTTTCTGGGCTACCTCGTCCTTTTGCAGAAAGCGGGGGTCCCCCTTCACCTGAATGCGGTAGTTAAAGGTGCCCATGGTATCCACATAAAGGGACGCCAGTTTGCCAACGACACTGGAATGCGTGATGTCATTGTCAAAGAGTTCCAGGTGATGGCGGGTCTGCTCCAGACGGGATCTGAGTATAGACAAAAGATCAGGGTTACTGCGCAGCTGTTTTTCAATGTGGATCAGCCCGACGGTGTAGCGGAAGGTTTCGGCGTAGCGGGCGGTTTCTTTTTTGCCCAGCAGCGCCTGCAGCACATCGAAGCCCAGCCGCAGCGAACCCAGATCGCCGAACACCGACAGGGTATCCGGGGGGTCCAGCGCGAACACGCTCTTGATGGAAGCCTTGAACGCTTCCTCGGGGGCTTCGCCGGTTCTGGCAATCTGCTGAACGATGGCGGCAGACTGAAAAATGCCTGCCAGTGCGATTATCTGGTCTTCAGACTGGTTGCTCAACGGTTCGCTCCTTCGAATCCTGCGGTGTGTTCCAGGGTGGCCATGTCCCGCTCTGTGGCCTCAATAACGCCGCCTCCCAGACAGATGTCGCCGTCATAAAAAACCACATACTGCCCCGGCGTGACCGCTCGCTGAGGTCGGTCGAAACTCACCACATAGTGGTTGTCCTCAAGGGGCAGAATCTCGCATGCCTGATCCGGCTGGCGATAACGGGTCTTGGCGGTGCAGCGCAGTGGCAGCTCCGGTCCCTTGCCATCGATCCAGTGAATATGGGATGCCCTGAGGCGTTCGCTGAACAGCAGCGGGTTGTTATTTCCCTGGCCTACCACAAGTCGGTTATTGCCGAGATCCTTGTCCAGTACATACCAGGGCTCGTCATTGGCATCTGCCACCCCGCCAATGCCCAGCCCCTGACGCTGCCCGATGGTGTAAAACATCAGGCCTGAGTGGGTGCCGATCACTTCGCCGTTTTCGGTCACCATGTCACCGGGCTGGGCAGGAATGTAGCGTTCCAGAAAGTCCTTGAACCGTCGTTCTCCGATAAAGCAGATCCCGGTACTGTCCTTTTTGTCGTGGTTGACAAACCCGTGACGGCGGGCGATCTCCCGGACCTCGGTTTTATCCAGCTCGCCCAGAGGAAACAGGGTCCTGGCCAGGCGTTTGCCTGACACAGCATGGAGGAAATAGCTCTGGTCCTTGTTGCCGTCCAGACCTCTCAGCAGGGGGGCGAATTGCCCGTGCTCGTTGTCTGAAGCCGCCCCACGGCGGGCATAATGCCCCGTTGCAATGTAATCAGCCCCCAGCTCCACGGCATAATCCAGAAAGGCTTTGAATTTGATTTCCTTGTTGCAGAGGATGTCCGGGTTCGGGGTCCGGCCGGCACGGTATTCCGTCAGGAAATGCTCAAACACATTATCCCAGTATTCGGCGGCGAAATTGGCGGTGTGCAATGTGATACCCAGTTGCTCCGCCACTGCCTGGGCGTCGGCCAGATCGGTTAATGCGGTACAGTATTCCGTGCCGTCATCTTCCTCCCAGTTTTTCATGAACAGGCCTTCCACCTCATACCCCTGTTCCAGCAGAAGCAGGGCACTGACGGAGGAGTCCACACCACCGGACATTCCAATAATGACTTTTTCTCTGGGCTGGTTCATGTAGTTGGATGTTCGTATATCAGGGATAGCGGATAGCGTTTTCCGGCCAGGTAATCATTCAGGCAAACCTGCACCAGCGGGCTGCGATGCCGATGGTCCTCGTGGGCAATCTCCTGCTTGCTGAGCCACACCACGTTCTGAATATCGGGGTCAATGGTGGCATTCTCGTCCCGGTGACTGAGGGTAGCGCTGAAACAGAAGCGGTAGTAAATGTTTCCATTAAGGGCTTTCAGGGTGTAAACGCCAATCAATTCCCCGAGATTGACGTGGTAACCCGTTTCCTCAAGGGTTTCACGCAAGGCGGCGGCCAGGATGCTTTCACCTTCCTCAATATGGCCGGCCGGCTGATTGACCACCAGCTGGCCGTCGCTGATTTCTTCCACCATCAGGAACTTGCCGTTATCTTCAACAATAGTGGCGACGGTTGCATTGGGTTTCCAGGTCATTAAAGCCCCTCGCGCTGGCTTGGGATTGCCGAGGGGCGGATTGTACCGAAATTTGTACCGGCGCCCAACTTTTACCGGACTTTGCATGGTCCGGGCCCGAACTGACCGGCGTCAGGCTTACCGGGAGCCGGGGTAGGGGGCGAGATCCCGGTGAAGCAGGGATTCGAAATAGGTGGTGAGTGGGACCATTTCCTCGTGATTGAGCACCTTGAAAATACGCCGGATCACGGAATTGGTGCCTTTCTGGGCCGTGTTGATACCCACGTCGGCAGTTTTCCGGGTGAGTTTGCCCAGCTGGATCATGCCCACCGGCTGGTAATAGTAGGCGTCGATACCGGCATCAATAAGGCGGTAGAGTGCCTGAACGATATCTTCCCGGTAGCTGTCCACGTTGTCGTTGGCTCGGACTTCCGCCATCAGCTGGATCGCCAGGTCGTGCAGTTCTTCAGTGAGGGGAAAGGTGACATAGTAATGGC
>JAWVYU010000491.1:0-2551 GCA_033722575.1 Ketobacteraceae bacterium
CGCTGAAAAACAGGACCACAGGGGTTGCTTCCACTTCTGTGGGGGTGATTCCTGAAACCTGCCAGGCCGCAGCTGCACCGATAAGGAGGCCAGCCCCTCTGGAAAGATTCCAGCCCCTGATCTGACGGGCAACAAATATCGCGGAAACCACGATCAGACCGAAAAAGAAAGACCAGACCAGCACAGGATAGGTATCGAGAAGATGGGTGATCAGCTTTGCCAGGGTAATAATGCTGGTTGCAATACCCAGAAAAAGCACCAGCAGAAAGTTTCCGTTAATGGAGGCCCAGGCCCGGGCAAATCCCTCGTTTTTCAGCACCAGAAGGGTTTTCGGACCGATTGCATGGATGCTTTCAATCAGTGTTTCGTAGATATTGGTGATAAACGCGATAGTGCCACCGGATACGCCAGGCACTACATCTGCCGCCCCCATGGCCATGCCTTTCAGATACAACAAAGCATGGTCTTTTGCCCCCCGCATAGGGTACTCCTGAATATTGTCGTTAATCTTTATCGTGATCGGGTATCAGCGAACGCCAGACCTGAGAGGCACAAAGCGCACATCAAGCACTTTTTTACGCTCGAATCCGTCTTCGGTTCGGCGGACAACCACCAGCTCCTGGCTTTCTTCGCCAACGGGCGTCACCAGCGTACCACCGATTGCCAGTTGATCCAGCAGTTCCTGGGGAATCTGGGCCGGTGAGGCGGCCGAAAGTATACCGTCAAAGGGCGCCTTTTCAGGCCAGCCCAGGCCGCCATCGCTGTAGCGAAAACTGACATTGCGCAACTTGAGCGTGCGCATACGTTCCCGGGCCTTTTCCTGAAGTATTTTAATCCGCTCTACAGAAAAAACGCTGTCCACCAGTTGTGCCAGCACCGCCGTCTGGTAACCTGAACCGGTACCAATTTCCAGCACCTTCTTTTTTGGACCATCTTCCAGCAACAGCTGCGTCATCAGGGCAACAATAAAAGGTTGGGATATGGTCTGGCTGTAACCAATGGGCAACGCGACATCTTCATAGGCGCGATGGGACAACGCCTCATCCACAAAAATATGTCGCGGGGTGTTACGCATAGCCTCCACAACAGCCGGATCATCAATGCCCTGTTCCTGCAACCGCCGGATCAATCTTTCTCTTGTTCGCTGCGATGTCATACCAATACCCGCAAGCTGTGTGTTATTCATTCATTACTTCCCCGCACCCGTTACTGCGCAATCACTTCTTCAATCCCGGGCTGTTTCCTTGCCGAAAGATTAAAGAAACTCCCAAATTTTATCCAAGTATAAAAGCTAATTATGTTTCTTGTAGTAAAAAAAGCATGACTTAAATTATTGATTGAATCCACCGGATTTTTTTGCCGGCGTCAGGGCTCAGCTGTACCGGTTTCGCGCAGCTGTATCAGTTCCCGGAGCAGGCCGGTGGCAAAAGCACCCGCTGGCAACGCAAATGCCAGCATCAGATCGTTTTCCAGCCATTCGCACTGCCAATCAGTAGGGCGTACACCCAAAGGCCTGGTTCCCTGTTCCACCCGCTGCTTTACCAGAAATTCCAGCAGCCGGGGGTCTGGCTCGTACCAGCCATACGGCAGGGGCAAGCGCCGCTCTCCCTTGCCCGGGAGTATACCAGCCACCTGAATATCGGCTTTATCCAGCCGGTCCTGCAATGTTTCATCCCAGGCATCCGGCTGGAACAGGCTGCGGGAGCCGCTTAACTGTAATGTATCGCCGGCAAGATACTGTTGCCAGGTACCGCTGGCGACACGCAGACTGAGTTGCCGGTTAAAATCCCAGGCACGCAGCGTGGAATAGATGCGATCCCGGGCCTGCCGCTTCAGGCGGCGCGATACGGTCAGTGCCCCACAGGCCTCATCAATATTGTTTTCCTGCCGGCCAAAGCGCTGCAAGCCAAAATAGTTGGGGAACCCTGAACCCCTGATGCTGGCGACACGCTCCGACAACTGATCCAGATCGCCGCTGAGCTGGCGCATCCGAATGGTGAAACGGTTCTGCTGATGGGTGCCCCTGCGCAATTTTTTATGATGCAATTCCGCCTGGAGAATCTTGATGTCGGGGTGTGCCAGCACAGGTAACGGTATCTCTCCCCGGGCGGGGTATCTGCCGGGCACATGCAGGCTGAACCATTGGCGGGTCACGGCGCGACGATCCTTTTTCCCGGAAAAACTGATCTGCTTTTTTTCCAGCTCAAAAGCCGCGGCCAGGTGTCTGACCATAAAATCAGTGGTCATATCCCGGGCTTCCACCCACAGCCACAGGTGCTCGCCCTCGCCGGATAACTCAAAACCGAGCACTTCTTCCACCACAAAATCTTCCGGGAGGGTTTTGAAATCCCCTGCCGCGAGGGGAGCAGAGCCATGGCTGTAAGCCAGCTCATGGTAACGAGGGTAATCGGAAAGCACGCTGTCGGACAAAGCCTTTTACCTATTCCACAGTTTCAATCAGAGCCACCGCATGCACAGCAATGCCTTCTTTGCGGCCAATAAAGCCAAGCTTTTCGGTGGTGGTGGCTTTCACGTTGATCTGGCTGACATC
>JAWVYU010000492.1:0-2520 GCA_033722575.1 Ketobacteraceae bacterium
CCCTGATACTCTTTTTCCAGCTTTTTCAACGCCTTCTTGCCGGGGGGGCCCAGCACTTCTACCGCGTGGCGCACCCGGGCCCGGGTCATGTCAGGGCCTATGTGGGCCATGGCATCCATAATGGACGGGGCCGACTGCTTGCCCGAAACCGCCACGAACAGCGGCATCATGAAATCCCGCATTTTGATGTCCATGGCGTCTGCCAGGCCAGTCAGCGCCTGCTGAATGGCGTCCACGTTCCAGTGGCGAATGGCCTCCAGGGACCACAGGCTGAATTGCAGGATCTTTTTGGTGTCGTCCTCCGACAGCTTTTTGTGGCTGAAGCTTTCCGGGGTGATGTCCATCATGCCGGCCAGATAGAAGCCCGCCAGCCCCACGGCATCGCTCATCAGCTCTATCCGCTTCTGGATGTGGGGCAAAATCGGCTTGAGATAGCACTCATTGAAGGCCCACTGCACGAACCGGGCCGCAAGCTGCTCGGTATCCAGCTCCTCGCGAATCCATAAACCGTTGAGCCAGCTGAGTTTTTCCACATCAAACACCGGCCCGCCCAGGGAAACCCGGTTGATATCAAAGGCCTCAAACATTTCCGCCAGGGTAAATTTCTCCCGCTCGTCCGGCATGGACCAGCCCATGCGGCCCAGGTAGTTCACCACGGCTTCCGCCAGGTAACCCATGCGCTGGTAATACAGAATGCTGGTGGGGTTTTTACGCTTGCTGAGCTTGCTCTTGTCGGGGTTGCGCAGCAGGGGCATGTGGATCAGCTCGGGCATGTCCCAGCCAAAGTATTCGTACAACAGCTTGTGCTTGGGCGCGGAGTTGATCCATTCTTCCCCACGGATTACGTGGGTAATCTTCATCAGGTGGTCGTCCACCACGTTGGCCAGGTGGTAGGTGGGCATGCCGTCGGCTTTCAGCAGCACCTGCATGTCCACCTGCTCCCAGGGAATGTCAATCTCGCCCCGTAGCCGGTCCTGAATCACGCAGCTGCCCTCTTCCGGAATTTTCATGCGGATCACATAGGGCTCGTCGGCTTCCAGTTTGGCGTTGACTTCATCCTGGGTGAGTTTCAGGCCGCGGCCATCGTATTTGGGGGTCTGGCCCGCTGCCATCTGCGCCTTGCGCATTTCATCCAGCTCTTCGGCGGTGGCAAAGCAGTAAAACGCGTGGCCTTTCTGAACCAGTTCCATGGCGTACTGGCGGTACATGTCCTTGCGCTCGCTCTGCCGGTACGGGCCGTAGTCGCCGCCGACATCCGGTCCTTCGTCCCAGGTAATCCCCAGCCAGTTCAGGGAATCCAGAATGGCCTGTTCGGATTCCGCGGTGCTGCGCGCCTGATCGGTGTCTTCTATGCGCAGAATAAACTGGCCACCGTGCTGGCGGGCAAACGCCAGATTGAACAGTGCAATATAGGCGGTACCGACATGGGGATCGCCGGTGGGCGATGGTGCAACGCGGGTGCGAACGGTCATGCAATCTTCCTGTGGGCTTATGGGTGAATTCGGGCGGGAATTATAACGATTTGCCGCTGCGGAGTCATGGCGTGCTTTGCCCGGTGGCAGCTCAGCGCCCCGTGAAGCGCCTGGTCACCCGGTGCCAGCGGCCCACTGGCCTGGAGCCACTTTCCCGTGGGTGGTGATCCCCCGGCAGGGCTTTGAGTATGTCCCTTACCCGCCCGGGAAACTGCAGCGCCACGCCTTTCAGGCAGGTCCAGCGCGTACCGTAGTAAATCGTCCAGGGGCCATCGCCGTTACCGGCAACAGGCCCGCTGTACAGGGTGTATGGCAGGCATATCTGCTGGGTGGGCACAATGTCGGCCACCGGTGACCCGCCCAGAATAAATTCCCGCCCCGTTTGCACGGCATCCGCAACACAGGTCAGGTAAAAGTTCATGCGGAAAACGGGGGATCTGACCCTCGGGGATATCCACAGGCAGGCCAGCTCGCAGAACGCCTCCTCCCGGGAGCGCAGCGCCGCGGTGGTGACGCCGGCCTGCTCCAGGAGCTCGAAATGGCGCAAACCCGGCTCGGTGCGCACGGCGAACCCGGCCACCAGCTTGCCTTGCATGAAGAATCCATACACATTGCTGGATTGCAGGTAGTGCGTTGGCAGCTCCTGGCCCGACAGGGCCTCGAAACGCTTTCGGAACTGACGCAGGGTAAAGTCTTCGGTAATCTTGCGGCGGATCAAAGCGCTGCATTCTCCTTTCCGGGGCCGGTGTTCAGAAAATAACCGCCCACAGGATATTTGAGTTATGCTGTGATTTCCACCGGACAGGATGCCATACCGCTACCTGTTTAGATTTGACGAAAAACAATCAGGCACCATGAACAACAAAAACTATATCAGTGCCCCCATGATGCGGTCAGTGGTGGGCTTTCTGCGCAGCAAGCAACTGGACCCGGAGCGGCTGGCACAACAAGCCGGCTACCCGCTGCCGGCGCTGGACAATGATGACGCTCTCGTAGACGCCGGAATGTACCCGGCCCTGATGCAGGCCGCCATTGAGCACACCGGTGA
>JAWVYU010000493.1:0-2518 GCA_033722575.1 Ketobacteraceae bacterium
CAGAAATCGGGCGGGGTGAATGGCCTGCAGTGTTTCCCGGTCAATGGGGGCGGGGTCGCCCAGCAGCTGACTGACAATGATTTCCGCTCCCAGCAGGGCAGACGTAATACCGCGGGAACCGTGGGCCAGATTCAGGAAACAATCGGGAAGAAATCTTCCTGGGGGATAGTGTTTTTTGACTTTGCCGGCACGCAGGTCAGCGTAATCTTCCAGAAAGGCCCGGGGGTCCGGCGCCGGCCCGATCAGGGGCAGGTAATCCGGTGTCTGGCAGCGGAAAGCCACCCGACCCTGATGTTCAGGCCAGGGTTGCGGGGGTTCACCGTCCGGAAAAAGCATGTTGTAAACCGCCGGTACCGCGTGCTTGAGAGCATCGAGATTCTTGCGGTGATCCTCAGCATGAAAAGCGGTGTCTGAGGACTTGGGCTGAAAGGTGGCACCCACACAATGGAACCCGTGCTTGGCCGGCGTAATATAGCCATCGTGGTTCAGCGCATGTGCCACACAGCGTTCCGATGCCTCGGTGCTGGGAACATAGGTAATCTGGCCCCGCACGGAGCGCAGCGGCAAGTGGTCGAACAACGGCAGTTCACCGGCACCGAAACTGTTGGCCAGAACAAGAACATCCCCCACCAGTTCACCGTTGTTTGTGGTCAGATGCCAGTGTTGGCCCTGCCGGGAAAGCTCAATAACCCTGGTGGCGGTTCTGACCTTGATACCAGGGTGGTCCAGGTTTGACTGACACAGTTCCCGCGGTGTCAGCCAGCCGCCTTTTTTGATAAAGAACCCGCCCAACTCAGAACGAAAACCCAGCTGTTCGCTGCATTGTGACGAGTTCATTGCCTTGGCAAAGGACTCGGGCCACAGACCGCTGTCAACGAGTTTCGCCTGCTCGGATGCTTCTTTGTCATCGAAGGCGAAACGCATAACGCCGTTAAGGTGATAGTCCGTACCCTGGCTAAAATGCGATGGCTCAAGCCGCTCCCCGATTTTCTCTACTGCATAAAGATAGGCCTTCTGATAGAAACGGTTCTGGGGTGTGTCGTAGGGGCTCAGTTTGGTGAACGTAATGCCGGCGGGGTTTCCGGAAGCCTCCGATGCGATAGTTTCATGCTGCTCAAGCACGGTGACACTGATTCCCCGTTCCGCCAGTGCCCGCGCTGTGTAACTGCCTGCCAAACCTGCACCGATCACCAGCGCGGTTTCAGGGTATTGGTCTGCTTGCCTGCAGGGTGCTGAGAACCAGGGGGCGTCCCGCACAGGAAACGTCTGGGGCCTGGCCGGTGGCGACGACAACCGGCCGATGATCATGTCCCGTTTGTGGCCAAAACCCCGGGTTTTTTCCACCGTAAAGCCCGCTTGCTGAAGGCCGCGCCGGACAATCCCCGCGGCAGTGAAGGTGGCGAATGTGGTATTTTCCCTGCTGAGCAGCGCCATATAACGAAACAGCGGCTCCTGCCACATATCGGGATTCTTGCTGGGAGCAAAACCATCCAGGTACCAGGCATCGGCCCGCAGATTCAGTTGTGGCAGGGCCGTGAGTACATCATCCAGTACCAGAGTCAGGGAAACCCGGTATTCCGGAAAGTCCACCCGGTGAAACCCGGGCACCAGCGGCGGGTAACGGGTAATGAGTTTCTCGCTGAATGCCGCAAGGGCTGGCCAGTGATAGAGGGCGGTAGTCAGGTCCGCAGGCGTCAGTGGAAATTTCTCGATGGAAACAAAGTGAAGGTGCGCGTTGCGCAGGGAGCTTTCCTGCCAGGCCTGCAATGTGGCCAGAAAATTCAGCCCCGTGCCGAAACCTGTTTCAACGATGGTAAAACCTGTGCCGGGATAATCAGCCATTGCTTCCCAGCGTTCGGTAATGCGATTGCTGTTCAGGAAAACGTAGCGGGATTCTTCCAGGCCGCTGGCATTGGAATAATAGACATCATCGAATCGCGTCGAGACGGGGGTGTTCTGCTCATTCCATGCGACCGAGGCCGGTATCAGGTTTCTGGCAAGATGCTGGTCTTTATGGGATTGTTGCTTTTTGCTCAAGGGAACTTCTCGTCGCGTCGCGGGGGGCCAATCAGTATAATGGCGCATTTTATCGATTCGCGCGGGATTTCCAACCGGTCTTCACATGGAGCCCGGCAATCAGGGCTCGCGAACGAAAGGAGAAAACGTGCTAGCCAGTGTATTACCCGTTATTGCGCCGATTTTTATATGCGTTGGCATTGGTTACATCTGGAAGCTACTGAAGCAGCCCTTCGATACGCAAATGGTGAGCCGCCTGGTAATGATGGTGGGCGCACCGGCACTGATCATCTCCACCTTGTCAAAAACCCCTATTTCTACTGTTACTCTGCATCAGATGCTTCTCATCTGCTCGGTTTTGCTGCTGGTTTTTCTGGTGGCAGGTACACTTTTGCTGCACCTGTTCGGGCTGAATGTGCGTAGCTATATCGGGACTCTGGCATTTCCCAATATCGGCAATATGGGGCTGTCGGTGTGCCTCTTCGCCTTTGGTGATACCGGC
>JAWVYU010000494.1:0-2513 GCA_033722575.1 Ketobacteraceae bacterium
CAGGGAATTTCTTTGCCAGGGACGGCCTTCAGTGATTTTTTCCCGTCTGTTGGCACTTCGTAACCAAAGGACTCCATCAGCTGCGTGGCGTTTTTTTCACGCATAAACTGCAGAAAAGCCGTCGCACCTTTTTCTTCAGCCCCCTTTCGAAGCAGTACAGCGTCCTGGCGAATAGGTTCATGCAGGTGACCGGGTACGGTGATATAGAACCCGATGGGCCCGGTATTACCGCTTACCAGCTGTGACAGTGCAACGAAACCGATATCCGCGTTTCCGGAATGAACAAACTGGTAAGTCTGGGCAATATTTTCACCCAGCACCCATTTTGGCCGGGACGCCTCCTTCAGGCCCAGGTTATCCAGCACCTGAACAGCGGCTATGCCATAGGGCGCCAATCGGGGGTTTGCCAATGCCATGCGCTGCAGATCCGGCTGCTGAATCACCTGTGCAAGACTCATCTGGCTGGAGATCCTCTCCGGCTGGGAAGCCATCAGCGCCAGCTTTCCCACCGCGTAGGTAAAACGGGTGCCGGGCACGGTGAGATTTTCCTGTTCCAGCAATGCCGGCTTTTCCTGATCCGCCGAAAACAACAGATGAAAAGGCGCTCCGTGGCGAATCTGGGCATAGAGCTTTCCCGAGGACGCCGAGGACAGAATCACCGGGTAGGAAAATTCACGTTCGAAGGCAGCAGCAATGTCTTTCATGGGCAAAAGAAAATTGGACGCCACCGCCACATGCACTTTTTGCACTTGTCCGGCGCTGGCCGTGTTCATTGCCAGCATAAGACAAACAGCTAAAACAACGTTAATCACCTGCGCACCCATTAGCCGCAACTCCAATCCTGCGCTCCACCATAAAAATCAACCACATCAAGATCAACTTGCGCTCATAACACCGGCACACGCCTGCAGTTCACAGCAGAACTATGCCGGCTTTCCACCGACCTCATTCAGCAATTCCAGCAGCAACTCCAGCCGCCGGGTTGCCGAGCGGTATTCCAGTATCTGTTGCTGCAGCTCAGGCTCCAGGTGCACTATACCAAAGATTTCGAAGCTGAAGACTTCCGGTGTTTTATTCTGCCAGTCTTCTGACTCCAGCAGCGCCTGCAAGCGGGGGTTATTGGCAGTCAGCGCCTGCAAGCGTTTCAGTATTTTTTCTTTCAGCAGGCCCAGCGCCTCCCTATCGGCAGCATTCAGAGGCGTATCAGTCACCTCTTCGCAGCCATAAATGCTGAATGGCAGCAACTGTTTTTCTGTCACTGCACGGTAGCGGTTTTGCAGGTATACATGAATCAGCATACGCCCGTCGGGCAACGCCTCAAGCAACTCACAGGGGCCCGCCGAAAAAACCTCACAGGGCTTATAGGTGGCCTGGTTGGACTGCAGCGCCTCTTCCCGGGTCTGATTCGGCCTTGCCGGATGGAGTTCCTTGCTCGTATGGCATACAGCCATGTAGGTGCCGGTTTCCAGGCAATGTCTGACCATATCCCGGTAACGGGGCTCAAATACATGCAGAGGATACACCGTACCCGGAAACGATACGCAGTTGGGAATGGGAAACAGTGCCACCTCTGTCAGCGCCATGACTTACCTCAGTCGGATTGTTTTAGGGCATGCTCCACGGCATCCACAATGGAACCCGCGACAAAAAAATCGCCGCTGATCTTGTCTTCATCGCTCTGTTGGTATTTGCCGGTGCGCACCAGGCAACCCTGTAGACCCGCCTTTATGGCGCCTTCCACGTCACCGAATACATCATCACCAATCATAAGCGCCTCTTCGGGCTTCGCTCCAGTGGTGGCCAGCACCTGTTCAAAAAAAGTTTCACTGGGCTTACCCAGAATGGTGGCCTCCGTATCAGCTGCAAATTCTATGGCCTTGATAAAGGGGCCGGCATCCAGCATCAGCTGATCGTCCTGACTGTAATAACGGTTGTAGCCGATCCCCGCCAGCACAGCCCCCTGCTGACATAACTGAAACGCCCGGTTGAGATTGGCAAAAGTAAAATCCTCACCGGCATCTCCGATCAGCACGGCGTTTGGATCGGACTGGTCCAGTTCATCAAACTCCTCCCGAATCTGCTTGTGCACCAGGCAATAGGGACGCCGGTCGTTCTCCTCAAGCCACTGCTTGGCGATTTCGGTGGCGGTATAGACCTGACTATCGCTGATGGAGAAGCCCATCTCCTTCAGGCCGTCGAGAATACGCTGCCGGGTTTTCTGGGAGGTATTAGTGATAAAGCGGATATCGAGGGAAGTATCCTGTACCCGCTCAATGGCATCCACCGCGCCGTCAATCACCTGGTCACCATCGTAGAGCACACCGCTAAGATCAAAAAGGATCGCTTTCAACATGGCAGCCTCCTGTTCGGGTGTTACGTCTATTTCACAGGCAAGGGGTGCCGGAAGTCAAGGGCGACTAACTGAATTAGCCCCTGATGGGCCCGGGGCTTTATTTATGACCGGACTTGTTGTAAGACTACAGTGCCGGGCCAAAGGATGCAGAAAGCGCCCC
>JAWVYU010000495.1:0-2513 GCA_033722575.1 Ketobacteraceae bacterium
AAAATCTGTCTGCAACTGCTGCATTCAGGCCGGTACGGCTATACGCCCTACAGCCTGTCACCTTCAGGCATAAAATCCCCCATCACACCGTTCAAGCCCGGAAAAATGAGCGGCAAACAGGTGGAAAGCACCATTGATGATTTTGCCAGGGCGGCGGAGCTGGCCAAATATGCCGGTTACGACGGTGTGGAGATCATGGGTTCCGAAGGTTACCTGATTAACCAGTTTTTATGTGAGCGCACCAACCAGCGGGAAGACAAGTGGGGCGGCAGCCCTGAAAACCGGATGCGGTTTGCGGTGGAAACCGTGCGCCGGGTGCGCGAGGCGGTGGGCCGCAACTTTATTATCATTTATCGCATGTCGCTGATGGATCTGGTGGAAGGCGGTCAGGAATGGCAGCACGTGGTAGCCCTGGCCAAGCAGATCGAAGCAGCCGGTGCCACCATTATCAACACGGGCATTGGCTGGCACGAAGCCAGAATCCCCACCATTGTTACCTCGGTGCCCCGCGGTGCTTTTGCGTTTGCCAGTGGCCGCCTGAAGCAGGAGGTGTCTATTCCTGTGTGTGCCAGTAACCGCATTAATACCCCGGAACTGGCGGAAGAGATTATTGCCAAAGGTGAGGCAGACATGGTGTCCATGGCGCGCCCATTGCTGGCCGATGCCTTTTTTGTGGAAAAGGCCCGGAACGGCCGTGCCGACGAAATCAATACCTGTATTGCCTGTAACCAGGCCTGTCTGGACCATACATTCCAGTTGAAGCGTGCGTCGTGCCTCGTGAACCCCAGGGCCTGTCATGAACTGGAATTACGCTACCTCCCCACCCAGAACAAAAAGCGCGTGGCGGTAGTGGGTGCCGGCCCTGCGGGTATGGCAGCGTCCACAGTGGCGGCGGAGCGGGGCCACGATGTCACCCTGTATGAAGCCAGCGACAAAATCGGCGGGCAGTTCAATATTGCCAAACAGATCCCCGGCAAAGAGGATTTCAATGAAACCCTGCGCTATTTCGGCCGCATGATCGAAAAACTGGGGATTAAGCTGAAGCTCAATCAGGCAGTCACTGCCCAGGAATTACTGAACGAAGGCTTCGATGAGGTAATCATTGCCACCGGAATTCTTCCCCGTACGCCCGGGATTCCCGGTATCGATCATCCCAAGGTGCTGTCCTATCTTGATGTACTGGTGCATAAAAAGCCGGTAGGTGAAAAGGTGGCGGTGATCGGCGCCGGTGGTATCGGCTTTGATGTCAGTGAATATCTGGTGCACCAGCATACGGACAACGAAACCGAGCAGTGGTACAAGGAGTGGGGGGTGGACACCTCGCTGGAGCATCCTGCCGCCATGACGGAACCCAATGTGCTGCCGCCGGAACGTCAGGTGTATCTGCTGCAGCGCAAACAGAGTGGTGTGGGAGCGGGCCTGGGTAAAACCAGTGGCTGGGTTCACCGCGCCACCCTGAAAAAGAAAAACGTGCAGATGATTCCGGGCGTGAGTTACGAGCTGATAGACGACAAGGGCCTGCACATTACCGTGAACGGAGAATCCCGGGTGCTGGAGGTGGATAACGTCATTATTTGTGCCGGTCAGGAACCCCGCCGTACCCTGGCTGATGAACTGAACACCCTGGGTGCTGACAGCAAAGGTATCAAGGTTCATGTGATTGGCGGAGCCGATGTGGCCGCCGAACTGGATGCCAAGCGTGCCATCAACCAGGGTTCACGCCTGGCGGCGGAGATCTAGTCCCCGTTGCAACGGGCCTGTTCCCAGCCGATCATGGCCTGTTTGCGATCGGCGCCCCAGCGATAGCGGTGAATCTCGCCCGTTTGACGAATGACCCGGTGGCAGGGAATCAGAAACGCCACCGGGTTTTTGCCCACCGCTGTGCCCACTGCCCGGGTGCCTTTGGGATTTTCCAGCTGGCTGGCAATGCGGCCGTAGGTGGTGAGTTCCCCCATGGGCAGCTGAAGCAGTGCCTCCCATACCTTGATCTGAAAGTTGGTGCCCTTGAGTAACAGATGAAGTGGCTTGCGGCGTTCTGCCAGATCAAAAATCTGCGCAATGAAAGGAGCCGTGGCCTGCTGATCCTGCCTGCGGCTGGCAAGCGCCCATTCATTATGGAATTCCTGTGCAACCCTATCGCGGCTTTCAGCCACAAACGCCAGCTTGCAGATACCACGTGTGGTGATGGCAATCAGGCACTCGCCGAACGGGGTGGGGTGAAAGCCATAGCGTATATCAAGGGCGTTACCCTGGCGCTGGTATTCACCGGGGGTAATGGCCTCGCAGTTAATCATCAGATCGTAAACGCGGCTTTTGGTGCTCAGGCCTGTCGCAAAGGCTGCTTCCTCCACAGAGCTTCGGGACAGCACCGATTTCACATGCTCTTTGGTCAGATATTGCAGAAACCGCTTGGGTGAGACACCTGCCCAGCGGCTGAATACCCGCTGAAAATGCTGTTCGCTGGTGTGAACCTCGCGGGCAATCTGTGGCAGGCCGGGCTGCTCCTGCGCGTG
>JAWVYU010000496.1:0-2494 GCA_033722575.1 Ketobacteraceae bacterium
GCGCCCAAACAATACACCGGCGGCAAGCTCTCCCATCACTTCATGGCGGTCGTGTTTGTAGCCCCCGTAACCCCGCAAACCGAACTGGTTGGCGCGGGGGGCCCGCAAGGTGATGTTCCAGAACGCGTTATAGCCCCAGAGTGCACCCAGATGGGCACGGCTGGCAGCCAGGTAGACATCCGTACCGCTGCCGGTTGTATCCGCGCCCACAGCGCCTGCGATCAGTTCATCCCGCAATGTTTTGTGCTGCAAGCCCACACTGATCACCGGCCAGTCACCGTAAACAAAGTCACCCATGACACGGGCCTTCAGGCCCAGCGTGTGCTGGCGGATTTCCTGTTCACCGGCAGGCAGATTGCGCAGATCCAGCAATTGTTCAGAGAACGATATCTCCACACGATCAAAAAGCCCGACACTGGCACCGTAGGATTGCAGGCGATAGTCATCCAGCGACAGTTTGGTGATATAGGCCTGGGCAGACCATTGTTCCCGGGTGTCATAGCCCGCCAGTACTGCCCAGGGTACCAGCCCGCCGCCGCCGCTGCCTTCTACCTGGGTGACACCGGCCGTTTCCAGCAGCTTGCCACCGGCACCATAGGTGCAGGGAATACAGAGAAACATGCTTGTTAGGATAGCGCCCAAACTGATTCTGAATCCTGATGGTTTTTTCATTGTGATGAAATCTGCAGGCTCCGGGTTGTGGCTGAGGTCGAGATACCTGACAGCTTAGCCTGCATTCGCCAGGCTTGCCGGTTTGCTCGCCATCCACTCCAGAATATCCCTGGCAGGCAGAGGCTTGCTCAGATAGAAGCCCTGTATCCAGTGGCAACCCCATTGCTGTAGCAGGGACAGTGATTGCTGGTTTTCAACGCCTTCCGCAACCACTTTAAGGTTGAACTGGCGGGCCAGCAACAATGTGGAGCGCACAATAATCTGATCATCCGTACTGCTGTCCAGATTCAGTACAAACGCCTTGTCAATTTTCAGTTCACTCACCGGCATATGTTTTAACTGGGACAGGGATGAATAGCCGGTGCCGAAGTCATCAATGGCCACGTCAAACCCCTGGCCCCGGAAGCGATGCAGCAAGGCAATGGCAGCCTCCGCATCACTCATGATATCGCTTTCGGTGATTTCAAATGACAACGCAGCAGCCGGCAATCCATGCTGTTCCAGCAGCAGGGTAATCAGGTCTAGAATTCCGGGGCGCGCCAGATCCTTGGCCGACAGGTTAATGGCCACGCTGGCCGTTAACCCTCTGGATTTCCAGTCAGCCAGATGCAGTACCACCTGCTCGATAACCCAGTCAGTAATACGGGTGATGAGCCCAGCCTGCTCGGCGAGCGGAATAAAATACTCCGGGGAGACAAACCCCTGTTCCGGATGTATCCAGCGCAACAGTGCTTCAAACCGGTATTCACGGGTATCAGCAAAACCGACTTTGGGCTGGAAATACACATGAAGCTGCTCCGATTCGCCGCTGAGTGCACCTTTCAGATCATTCAGCAACAAGATACGCTTTTTATGCTCCTCTTCGATCCTGTGATCATAAAAAACAAAGGCGTCCTGTTCCCGGCGTGCGCGGTCCTGTGCAATACTGGCACGCTCCAGCAACTGACTGGCACTGTCACCGTCCCGGGAAGAGTCTGCCACGCCAAAGGAAAAGCGCAGAGAAATCTGCAGGGAGTCAATCTGGCATTCGCCACTGAGGTGGTTTTCCAGCTGCAATAAAAGCTCGTTGGCACCCCCGGTTTTTGGAATGACCAGAAAAAATTCGTCTCCTGCAATTCTCGCTGCAATGGTATCCGGGTAATGCCGCCACAGCCGGTGGGCAACTTCCATCAGACACAGATCGCCGATCTGGTGGCCGAAGGACTCGTTGATCAGCTTGAACTGACGCACATTGATCACCACTGCCAGAAAACCTGCTGAGTTTTCAGTATCCGCCAGAAGCTGGTCCAGCCGGGTGATGGCAAACTGGCGGTTGTAGAGACCGGTCATTACATCATGGGATGACTGATACAGTATTTTTTCTTCACGCTCTGCCAAACCCTGCTGCATACTGACAAAGGCCCTAGACAGCTCGCCGATCTCCGCAATGCTTTTGCTTTCCTGTATTTCCTGTTTGAAATCTCCCTCCGCAATACGGGCTGCCTTTTTCGCCAGCTGACGCAGCGGTGTGGAAAGCCGTTGCGCACCGACACGGCCAATCAGCAGAATGGCAACAATCGCAACAATGGAGATCAGAAATATCTGTACCTGCAACAGATCAAATTCCAGAAAAGCCTCCCTCGCAGACAGACTCAGATAGGCTTTCACTACCAGTGGATTTCCCTCTCTGAGCGTAATATCCCGGCTGACAAGGTCCGCACGGTCAAAGTAGAAGTTGCCACCGGCACGCCCTGCGGCATCTTGCATGGCGCCCATTTCCGCAGCCACGGGGGGCAAGGTGCTGATAATGACGGATTCACCATTACGCCGGGCAATAAACGAC
>JAWVYU010000497.1:0-2412 GCA_033722575.1 Ketobacteraceae bacterium
ACCCATCACGTAATGCCCCCCTATCGTACCGAGGCGGATCGCCAGGCCCTGCTGGAGGGTGTAAACGACGGCATCATCGGCATGATCTGTTCCGATCATCAGCCCCACGAAGCAGCTGCCAAGGCTGCGCCTTTTGCGGTAACCGAGCCCGGCATCTCGGCGCTGGAATCCTTTCTGCCCGCCACCTATCACTGGGTGCGGGAAAACCGGATTGATATCCACCGCTGGGTGAGTGCTGTCAGTACCAGCGCCGCCAAACTGCTGGCCATTGATGCCGGGGAAATCCTTGGGGATGAACCTGCCAATCTGGTGCTGTTTAACCCCCGGGGCAGCACCGACATATCGACGGATACCCTGTTGTCGGAGGGCAAAAACAGCCCCTGGCTGAACAGCACCTTGCCGGGCAAGGTGCTGCTGACACTGTGCGACGGCCACATTACCTACGCAGGCGGGATTAACGAGGCGGTCAGGTAGCCCACGATTATCCGCCCGATTTCAGGGTTCGAAATAGGTGAGGCGCTGTTTTTCGTCGCCCCTCTGCAGTTCCAGGGGGCCGTCAGCAAAGACACCGGCGGAAACCAGACGGCCCCCGGAAAGGTAAAGCACGTCGTCGATGCTCGTCATGCCGGGCTTGAAATCCATCAGGGTTTCTTCACTGCAATCTCTCCAGACCAGACACTGGGTCGTTGTACTCTTGTAGCCATAAGCCTGTTCTGCCGCGCTCAGCGCCTGCTTTCCTGAGCGCGTCAGCACCACATGGCTTACCTCAAGCCTTTTTTCATTCCCCTCATACCCGACCCCTGCATCCGGATCAACACCAATGCCGGAAAGTGGAAAATAGAGCCGCCAATAACTCAGCGCCAGTGCCCCGGCGTCGCTTACCTTACCTTCGATAGCTTCAAGCAATGCTCCTGATTTCAGATTTCGGCACCAGGACTGGTTAAAGGCCAGATCATAGCGGCATACCCTGAGCACCTCTTCCCGAAAAAGCCCATTCACGGTGTCAACGACATAAACACCATCCTTTTCCCAGAAGTAGTCCAGCACTGCATAACGGGAAAAAGGCGCAGCCTGAATCAACTCCATTGACTGGGAATACAAGCCGTGGTGATCATCCTCGGAGGTTTGGATCCCGCCGTAAAACATGTCCGCGAAAACCTTGCCAACAAAAATTTCGAAAGGGTAATCCTGGTAACTGAGCTGCACTAAATCGCTGTTCAGGCGGGCAATAAACGAGGCACCATCAACGTCTTCCGAAGCCCATTCATAGACCCCGCGCAACAACAAATCACCACTGTCACCCCAGGCCTGCAAGCTCAGACCCACAGCTTCGTTGTAGTCGTCAATGATCCTTGCTTTGCCATCGATGGATACCGAACCAAGAACCGCTTCATAGAGGTATTCTTCGCCTCCCTGAGGCACAACCCGGCGCCCACTGAATACCAGATCACCTGCTGCGTTCACCAGCGATGAGACGAGCCTGATTTCCCGCCCCGATGGCAAGTCCAAGTCCAGCCTGTGGTCGTTAACACTCACCAGATCAATATACCGGCTGCACGCCAGGGTACCGGCAAGTAGATAAACCCCGCTCCGGCCATTGGACAATGCCTGATAACCCTGATCACAGAGGTCGGTCAGTTGTCGCCCGGAAAGCAGTTCGCCACCATGGGAATACTGCTCCAGACGGGCCGGCTCCGAATCAGACTGACTGAGAATACGATAGAAGGAACCCTGATCCGGATCCTCAAACAACACAACCTGACGGTCCGGCCCCTCTTGGTCGAAATCAATAATCCATGAGGGTGCCGTCGGCTTGCAGGCAGCAAGCAACCCTGACAGGAAAAACGTGCAACCCAGAACAACAACCTTTTTGTACATAGCCAAATCCTTTTGCCCGGTGTCTGTTATTGTTTTATTAAAATATCAAACGCAGTACGGATGTGCGTTTGATGAATCCGGAAAAAACATGCTTTCACAGGGGCTCATTGCTGTCAATCCAAGGAGCGAATCCTCTGAAAGCGCCACACCGCCCTGATAGAAAAATCAGTTCCCGGGGCCAGAGCCCGTGAAAATATCCACCGGACGATTAAAGCCAAGCAGAAAGCCGGGAGACATTCCCAGTGACTGCTTGAAATAACGGTTGAAATGAGAGGTATCACTGAAGCCCACGCTAACCGCCGCGTGAGAAATATTCATATCACTGTTAAGCCATAATCGCGCTGCCGCCGCCAGACGATGCCAGTTACGGTAACGCCGCAGCGGAATCCCAACAGTCTTCTTGAACAGGCGCATCAGGTGTGCATCAGAGACATGCAGTTTTTCCGCCAGCTGCTGACAGGAAAGATTATCCGTGGTGTGTGATTTAATAACCTCCATAATCGCCAGCATACGCCGTTCACTGCGGGTCAGGGG
>JAWVYU010000498.1:0-2376 GCA_033722575.1 Ketobacteraceae bacterium
GCACCTTCAGCTTCGGGCCGACAAACGGGGCAACAGCCTGCTGGGCCACAATGGCTCTTATCTGGTGTTCAGACAGCTGGAACAGGATGTCAAAGCGTTCTGGCAATACGCTGACCAGCAGAGTATCGACGAATATCACAAAAGCCATCCTCAATCCCGCCTGCTTTACGCGTCCAAAATGGTGGGGCGCTGGCCCAACGGTAAACCCATCGCGCCGGGGGCCACCGCCCAACCCAGCACCGGCATCGCCCACTCCCCGGACAACAGCTTTACCTTTGAAAACGATACCCATGGCTATGGTTGCCCGATCGGCTCCCACATTCGCCGGGCCAATCCCAGAGCCACCTTTGACGGCCAGAAAAAAGCAAAACACGCTATCAGAACCAGTAACCGCCACCGCATTCTGCGCCGCGGTCGCTCCTATGGCCCTCCTCTGGCAAACTCCATGACACCGGAAGCCTTTCTGGAAGCGGAGGAAACCGAAAAGCTAGCGCGGGGCCTGCTGTTTATCTGTCTGAATTCCGATATTGCCCGCCAGTTCGAATTCGTGCAGCAAACCTGGCTTAATAACAGCAAGTTTCGCGGACTTTACGACGAAGTGGATCCGGTTTCCGGGGTCAAACCCAAAGACCAGCTGACCACCGCCCACCACTTCACGATTCCCGGCAAACCCTTTCGGCACCGGTTGAGGCAGGTTCCACCCTTTGTGCGGGTCCGTGGCGGGGCCTATTTCTTTCTGCCCAGCATACGGGCGCTGAAATTTCTCGCCACCCTGCACCGCTGAATCAGCCCCCTGTAGAACAGGGGGTGCGGGTAACCTGAAACGCCAAAACCTACCACCAGCTTCGGGCCTTGCGGCGTTCCGCTGCCCGGGCCAATACCTCGTCTTTCTCGGCGTCCGACAGCTGATTCCAGCCGACAATCTCCTGCAGCGTGCGCCCGCAGCCCAGACAGACATCCCCTTCATCAAGGCAACAATTTCTTACGCATGGACTACGGCTGCCAGTGGATGCAGCGTCAGGAGTAACTTCGGAACGGTCCATACCCGGCGATATCCTCAAAAAGCCCGTATACACCATCATCTTAACCAAAGATCAGGGAGCTCTTCAAAGGGCGAGTCCGGCTGTCCACATTCATGTACCATTTGAGTGCACCGCACGACCCGTGCACCAATAGTTTCCCGTCACGGGGCGCACACATCAGCACCTGCCCGGAATCAAGGCGCTTTTACCCTTTAAAAACAATCACCTGGCCAACACACACAACTGGCAAAAGCTTTGCATTGTAGCCAGTATGACGCGCCGCCTGGCGCTCCCCACCGGAGGAACTACCATGCAGGGTAAAGCGAATACACCAAAACACTCCTACCTCTACCGGGAAATCCGGTACAGCGCGTCCCGTGGCCTTGCCATCAACTATGCCGCCATGGAACGCCAGGTGAATGCCATCAACCTGTATGCCCATGAAGAGAAAATGCTCCTTCAAAGTCGCACAAAGGCCTTCTTGAAAGTGCTGTCCCACGTGTAAGATCTGCCTATGGGAAGTCACAGCGATCAAGACACGTTATACGCACAGCTTTTCACGCACCTTCGCAAGCTCTACCCGGATCAGGCCCAGGATCTCGCCAACAGGATTCTTGAGAAGCTGCGTGATTTTCCGACGCCGGAGAACGCCGGCGCCGGCGGTGTGCGCTGGGACGAAACCGACCTGGTACTGATCACCTACGGCGATTCCATCGTCACCCAGGATGAGCCGCCCCTGGTGACACTGAAAAACTTTATCCGCCGCCACATGCCGGGCGTGTTTCCCATTGTGCATATCCTGCCGTTTTTCCCTTTCAGTTCCGACGACGGCTTCTCGGTTATCGATTTTCTTCAGGTAAACCCGGAGCTGGGAGACTGGGAGGACATCAAAGCGCTGAGTGAGGACTCGGACCTTATGATGGACCTGGTGATTAATCATGTATCCCGGGAAAGTCTGTGGTTTGCCGACTACATTGCCGACAAGGAGCCGGGTAACGGCTATTTTATCGAGCTGCCAAAAGACACTGATGTCAGCCTGGTGACGCGACCGCGCAGCTCTCCGCTGCTGGTGCCGGTCAATACCCACCGCGGCATCAAATATTTGTGGGCAACCTTCAGCGATGACCAGATTGACCTGAATTTCGCCAACCCCGATGTGTTACTGGCTTTTGTGGATATTTACCTGACCTACATCCGTCGTGGCGCCCGTATTGTCCGCCTGGACGCGATTGCGTTTTTATGGAAAACCCTGGGAACCCGCTGCATTCATCTGCCCCAGACCCATGAGGTAGTCAAACTGCTGCGAACCATTATGGATGCAGTCAGCAGTAATGGAATCGTGCTGACGGAAACC
>JAWVYU010000499.1:0-2367 GCA_033722575.1 Ketobacteraceae bacterium
CAGGGTTTTACCCGCTATTTCAGAGCCGCGGAATTTTTTCTTTTCCGCTTCCAGTAATTTGTGCATTTCAGCGGAATCACTGATACCGGTCAGGCTCCTGGAATAGGCAATACCTTCCACGATGCCCCGGGAACATAACAACAGAGCGCAGGCCACCAGCTCTTTTACCGCGTTGGCGTTGGCTCCAGGCGCGTTGAATACGGGAATGCCCCGCTCGGTGCAACGGGGAACAGGAATGTTATTGACACCCGCTCCGGCGCGACCAATGGCCTTTACTGAGTCACTGATTTCGTCCTCACTCAGCTTGTAACTGCGCAGCAACATGGCGTCCGGCGAGCCGATCTCGCTGGCAACTTCATATTTATCCCTGGTAAAACGTTCCAGCCCTTTGACGGCTATGGCATTGTAGGTTTTTATTCTGTACATGTATCAAGTGTCCCTTTTGTGCAGATGAGCGGGTAACCGGATCAATCTTTTAACATATTCTGTTTGGCATCAAAAGTTTGTCAGCATGGCATAAGGAAATGCCGTTTCCCAAGGGGTAGGGATTTCCGTTAAAATCTGCCCCCCGGGTATTTCCCGGGATACCAACGAATTAACAGATCGCACAGGAAAAGGTAACTGATTACATGAATCAACAGTTCCAATATCAGGTTGGCCAGCGCTGGGCAAACACCGCAGAGCCGGAGCTGGGCATGGGTATCGTCACCCAGACAGAAGGCCGGATGGTGACCATTTTCTTCCCCGATGCCGAGGCAACCCGAACCTTTTCCATGCAGAATGCACCGCTAATAAGGGTTCAGTTCCGCAACGGCGAGGCCGTGGAAAACCTGGAAGGCGAACCCTACGAGGTGCTGGATTCCCACGATGAAGGCGGTCTGATTTTTTACCAGCTGAAAACCCCGGAAGGCGAAACCCTTGCCCTGCCGGAAACCCAGGTAGTGGGCAGCAGTGAGCATGCCGGGCCCATCGAGCGCCTGCTGCATGGCCAGACCGACCGGTACAAATCCTTTTCCCTGCGCTTTCGCACCTGGGAGTACCAGAGCGAATACGTGGCCTCGCCTCTGCGCGGCCTCATGGGCCCCCGGGTGGACCTGATCCCCCACCAGTTTCACATTGCCCGGGAAGTCACCCGGCGCATGCAGCCCCGGGTGATGCTGGCCGATGAGGTGGGCCTTGGAAAAACCATTGAAGCCGGTCTGATCACCCACCGCCTGCTGGTGAATGGCCAGATCAGCCGGGTGCTGATTCTGGTACCCAACCCGCTGGTTAACCAGTGGCTGGTGGAAATGCGGCGCCGTTTCAATCTGGCGTTCCGTATTTTTAATGAAGATCAGTGCCAGGCTATCTGCGAAAGCCAGGATACAGATAACCCCTTTGATGCAGAACAGCTGGTGCTCTGCAGCCTGCCGTTCCTGCTGGACAGCCCCCGATGGCAGGAAAAAGCCCTGGAAGCCGAATGGGATCTGCTGGTGGTGGATGAGGCCCATCACCTGGCCTGGTCGCCGGAATCCGCCAGCCCCGCCTATGAGCTGGTGGAAACCTTTTCCCGCCGGGCCAAAGGCATGCTGCTGTTAACCGCCACCCCGGAAAAAGAAGGTCACCAGAGCCATTTTGCCCAGCTGCACCTGCTGGATCCGGCCCGCTACCACGATCTGGACGCTTTCATCAAACAACAGGAAAGCTTTGATCAGGTCGCGGAAGCGGCTGAAAAACTGATGACCCATGAGAAAGTATCCCCGCAGGATACGGCGCGTTTGCACGATCTCCTCCCCGACGATTCAAGTCAGGCCCTTATCCGGCAAATCCAGGAAGAAGATGACTCTGCCAGCGACGCGTCCCAGCATAAAATCGAGCTGGCTAACCGCCTGCTGGACCGCCAGGGCACGGGGCGGGTGCTCTACAGAAATACCCGCGACAACATTACCGATTTCCCCGTTCGTGAGCTGCACCAGTACCCGATCACATTGCCGGACATCTATGAGACCACCGGCTCCCTGGAAGATCAGCTCTATCCCGAACATGCGCTGCCGGAGGAGCTGTGGCTGGCGGAGGATCCACGGGTGGCCTGGCTGCTGGAATTCCTGAAAGCCAGCCGCAGCAGAAAAGTGCTGATTATCTGCCACCATCGGGAAACCGCCACCGCCCTGGAAAAACACCTCACTCTGCGAGGTGGCGTTCTCTGCGCTTCCTTCCACGAAAAGCTGTCCATTATTGAACGGGACCGGGCCGCTGCCTGGTTTGCCGAAGAAGAAACCGGCGCCCAGGCACTGATCTGTTCCGAAATCGGCAGCGAGGGCCGTAATTTTCAGTTTTGCCACCACCTGGTAATGTTTGATTTGCCCATGCCAGTGGACTTGCTGGAGC
>JAWVYU010000500.1:0-2252 GCA_033722575.1 Ketobacteraceae bacterium
ATTGAGGAAATACGTCGCTGGATGAGTACCCCATTGCCCACCCAGAAGGTCAGAGACCACCTTATGGTCAGAATGACTGCCGCCCACCTGGCTGACCCCATGTTGCTCTGTGATCAGCTGACCGATCACATGACTCGTTGTCGCCGGAAACTTGAAACACTCAAGGCGTATGAAAGCGGTTTTTTCGCCATGACCGGAGGCAAAACCCTGCAAACAGAGCTGGTTTACCTGTCATTGTTGCGCGGCATTGAGTTGCAGGAATCCTGGCTTGCCTGGGCAGAAAAAGTCAGGCAAACCCTGAAAAAATACGCACAACAGGAATAACCTTGCACACCCCCTCGCGGACCCGTTCTAGCCGGTGCTTTGGTCCTCCGGCGCGGAAACCTCGCTCTCAATCACTTCTTCCAGAAATACCGGCTTGCCGAGGTGAAAACCCTGAACATAGTCCACACCAATATCTGCTACGGTTTCCAGAATATCCTGATCGGAGACGAACTCGGCAATAATGGATTTTTCCAGAAAATGCCCCATATCGGTGATGGATTTCACCATGGCATAGTCCACATCATCATTGGCAATGTTTTTTACGAAACTGCCATCAATTTTTATAAAATCAACGGGCAGGAACTTGAGATAAGCATAGGAAGACTGGCCCGCTCCAAAATCATCCAGTGAAAAGCGGCAACCGATTTCCCGCATTTCGCGAATAAAATCCGCCGCGTCCTCCAGATTGGCAACGGCTGTGGTTTCTGTAACCTCGAAGATGACTTTATCCCTGGGGACCCCGGTTTCCACCAGCCGCTGAAAAATGAAATCCAGAAAGCTGTCGTCGTTCATGGAATGGCCGGACAGATTGATGGCAAAACCACCAATGAAATTAAGGAAATGTCGATTGGCCGCCATCCATTCAAGCACATGGTTTATAACCCAGCGATCCACGGCGGACATCCGGCTGTATTCTTCAGCAGCACGAATAAAATCCACCGGTGGCAGGTGCTCACCGTTATCATCAACCACCGTCAGCAGCACTTCAAAATGCGGTTTACGTAACGTCTCGGAAGTATCCAGGGGCATGATCTTCTGACAACGCAGTTTCAGCTGGTTGTTATCCAGGGCACGATTTATTTTTGCTACCCAGGACATGATATTGTCCCGTTCTTCCATGCGGTCGTCGGTGGGATCAAATACCTGGATCTCTTTGTGGCCCGCTTTTTTGGCCAGAATGGTGGCTGACTCCACGCCTCTGAGCAATTCCAGAACATGGTTATTGCTCTGATCGAATACCACCAAGGATCCGATACAGGAAATTACAAACTTTTCATTGTTCCATTCGAACCGCTCGGACTCGATAACCTGCTTGAGCTTATTGGCCTTGCGATAGGCTTCCTGTTCATTTTTTACAATCGCCAGAACGGCGAACTGGTCCGAACCTATACGCCCCAGCACATCGCTGGATTCACTGGCAGCCACCAGGTTCCGGGCAATATTTCGCAGCAATGTGTCGCCGGCTTCATAGCCGCAGGTATTGTTAATGACCTTGAATTCCTCAAGGTCGAAATAACAGAGCAGATAAGCTTCGTTGTTTTTCTTGCAGCGGGCAACGCTGCGGGCGAGGCAACGTTCGAATTCCTTACGGGTAACCAGTCCGGTGAGCTGATCATGTGCTGTTTCAAAAGCCAGCTGGTCGTAGATTTTCTGAACCAGCGCGTCCAGTCCCCGGTCCACAGCGGAGAATGACTGCTCACTCAGCACCCGAATCTCGCCTTTCTTCAGTTGCAGCGTCACTTCTATCAGGCTCAGGTCAGCGACCTTCATACCGTGGTGATTCACGAACACAAAACGATTACCGTTTTCACCCAGCCACGCCAGCTGGTAAAGATGCGTGTATTCGGACAGAGCATCAAACTCAAGCCACTGCCCTTCTTCCAGGGCCTGAGCCCGTTTGATCCAGCGCTGAAAGGATTCCTCGGTGCCACGCTCCCCCAGTCGCTTGAATTCAGAAATCGGATTTTCCTGGCGAATTTCCTTGCCGTGGTAAGTCACCAGATCTTGATCGCTAATGGATTCGGCGTGCAGCAGACGATCGAGCTCCCTGATGATGTCTGCCTGTTTGAATTTGGTACGGGGAATTTTCGACAACCCCTTATCAATCAGTTTTAACAGTTCATCTTCAGAGAAGGTTATTTTATCAACGTCATAAGCGCCGGGAGACAGCCGCAAAACCAGCTGATCGATCACCAGCAGCGTGGTAG
>JAWVYU010000501.1:0-2224 GCA_033722575.1 Ketobacteraceae bacterium
AGAAACGGTTTTTCATGGGCCCTCCTTGAAAAACAGTAAACAAGGGCTACCCTGCTTCGGGAATCAGCCCAGTATCCGTTTACCATACCGTCCACCACCGCCTGATGCCAATACCCGTGTCACTGGAACACGAGCACTGAGGGCATCATCGCACTGTGAAAAGTGATTATTTTTACCGCAAATCGTCCCAGGGCCCATTCGGCCAGGTTTTTTCACACCAGTCAATCAGATCCGTAATGGCGCTCTCTGCCACACCAATTTCCCTGAATTTGGGAATCACCCGATAGGTATTTCTGCCCTGGTAAGGCCCCAGGTCAAAGGTGCAGCTGCCGCCACAGGGTGAAAAGTCAGTACTGTTTCGCGGCTGAACCTTGCGGTTGTTGGTGGCGTTGGCCCAGTCCTGGGCGGTGGCGTTATCGGCGTCTGCCACAAAGTCTTCCAGCATGGCCTGTATCAGGCGGGTCCACAATGTGCGGCCCACGCTGGCCTGAGTGTCGGTTCGGGTGGTTCGGCGGGCCGTGCCATAGTACACGTAAGGCTGCGCGGTTCGCAGGTCCAGACCGGCTTCGACACCGTAGCTGCCGTTGGTTTGCAACTGCCGTTGCTTGATCATGGTGGCCCAGAACCGATAACCCTGATCAATGCCGGAATATTCCTGCAGCAGTTCAACGTGGCTGTAGGTGTAGGCAAAATGTGATGGCATGGTTTCCCGGTAACCGGGGTTAAGAATCATGTTCAGGTGGTACCAGGCATTGCTTTCCAGAATTCCCAGCATGGCGTTCTGTGTGAAAAACTTTCTGCCGCCACCGGTACCAATAAAATGGGGTGCCCGGTCTGGCAGGTAAGGCCCTGACGCAGCCAGCGTTTGATATTCACAGCCAGGGCGCCAATAGTGGCAGGGTTGGGATTACCAATGGCATCTTCGTAGATTTTTTTGTAATACGGCATGCCCACGTTACTGCCACGGTAATCAGAGCGGATAGCACTGGCAGAAATATCAAAGGCGTCATCCGGGTGAATGATTGGCAGCCACTGGTTCCATTCGGGCATGGGAACATTGATAGGCAGCTCGCCGAAGTTCAGGGTATCGTAGCGGTCCACCACATGACGCACCTCGGTCAAAGAGGTGCCCCGGGGGAAAAGATAAGGCGCCATATCCTGATCACTATCCAGAATGGCACCCACACCGGCACCGGCTGCCCATTCGTAAACGGGGCGGGTGTCCAGCCCGGGTCCGGGCTGATACGCAGGGTTCCAGGGCCTGGCGGCAGCCACCACGGGAATATCCAGGCTGCGGATATAGGAGGCGATCTTCTCCCCCTCTGCCAGGGTTAACCCGTGGAACCTGGAACGCTCAATGATCGACAGATTGGAAAAGTTAAAGTATTTCAGATCACGGCCGTCGCTGGCATGGCAATCGGCACAGGATGCCCGCATATCGCCACTCATTGTGCCGGCACCGCCGGTGCGGCCATCCAGGCTGTCGAGCCAGGGATCATAAAGCTTGTTACGCTGCCGCCACAGGCTGGCGCCCTCGGCAATATCCGCCGACGAAGAGCGCGGAGGCAACCAGTAGGCCGGGTTATCGATGGTAAAGTCGGCATCGTTCAGCACCTTGCGGGACAGGCTGCCGCTTTCCAGCAAATTCAGCTCAATAATCCGGAATCCGATACTGGGGGCCATGGCATCCCGGTGCTCAAAGGTAATGGTGTTTTCACCCCGGCGCAGACCACTCACCGGCACTTTCATACGAACGGTTCGGAAACCACCGCCAGCACCACCGTAGTCCGCTTCGCCACCGATAATATCGATCTGACGGTTGCCATAAACGGTACTGCCCTCGATGAAATGCTTCAGTGAAATGGGTGAGCCGCCATTGATACGCACCGTGGCTTTGACTTTGGAGGTGTCTTTATCCAGGCCAATATCGTGATACCCACAGGCGTTGCAGCGCAGGTACAGACGGGTAATCCCCGACGGGTCATTCAGGTTGAAACTGACACTTTTCCGGGTACCTGCGGGCCCCAGTACCTCAACGGGCAACTGAAGGCTGCCGTTTCCTGTGTCACTGCCGGAAACCGTTAGGGTAATCGTTGGGCTGTCCATAGGATTGCCCAGATTGTCTTTGGTTCGCACCATCAGCCGGGGACGTAATCCTGGTGTAGGCGCCACATCCGGACAGCAACAGCCCCGACAGCACAACGCAAAAAAGACGAATAACAGG
>JAWVYU010000502.1:0-2138 GCA_033722575.1 Ketobacteraceae bacterium
ACAGATTTTGGGAGTATTCTTATCCATAACGGTGAACTCTTGTAAATTTTTCAAAGCGGAGCGGTACCGGAAAAAGACTGTTGAGGCAATAACCTTACAAATCCCACGCCTGAAGACACTGAAAAAACCTGACAACCGATAAGGAGTAGCAATGAGTCAGCAACTGGGGCGAGGCATCAAGAGCACGCGAGTGGCGGATATCGTCCAGTCCGATATCAGGGCCATGACACAACGGAGTCTGGAGCTGGGCGGCATCAACCTTGGGCAGGGTGTCTGTGACACTCCGCCACCTCAGCCGGTTATTGATAACCTGTTGCCAGCGGTTCAGGCAGGCTATAACAGCTATACACGTTTCGACGGCATTGAAAGGCTGCGTCTTGCGCTGGCTGGAAAAATGAAGCGTGATTATGATCTGCACGTGAACCCGGAAACGGAGATCGTGGTGACTCTGGGCACTACGGGTGCCTTTGCTTCCACCATTACGGCGCTTTGCAATCCCGGTGATCGCATACTGATGTTTGAACCCTATTATGGCTATCACTGGAATACATCGCTGATCGCCGGGCTCGAGCCCGATCTGGTGCCCACCAATCCGGAAGATTTTTCGCTGAATATTGATGCGCTGGAGGCAAAAGCCAAGGGTGCCAGAGCCATTGTGGTGAACACTCCTGCGAATCCGTCGGGACATGTTTTCTCACTGCAGGAAATGCAGGCCATAGCGGATATATGCCAGCGTCATGATCTGCTGTGTATTACCGATGAAATTTACGAGTACTTTGTTTACGACGGCTTGTCCCATATCAGCATGGCAAAGCAGCCGGGAATGTGGGAGCGTACCGTTACCATTTCCGGTTACTCAAAAACCTTCAGTATTACCGGCTGGCGTATAGGTTATCTGGCAGCACCACCACAACTGACCGCCCCCATTGGCATTGTGAACGACCTGTATTACGCCTGTGCGCCGGCACCGCTGCAGTACGCGGTGGCGGCTGCCATTGAATCGTTGGGGCCGGAGTTCTATAGCAATATAGCCAGCGAATATCAGGCCAAAAGAGATCGGTTCTGTCAGCTGCTACAGGATGTTGGACTACCACCCCATATACCCAGTGGTGCTTATTACGTCTTAACGGATGTCAGTTCCATTGGCTGTAAAAACGCACGGGAAGCGGCAATGCTGTTGCTTGAAGACGCGGGCGTTACCGGTGTTCCGGGTTCTGCGTTTTTTCAGGATCAGCGGGGCGAATCCCTGGTGCGCTTCTGTTTTGCAAAGGATGACGAAACACTAGCGCTGGCGGATGAGCGTCTGCGGCAGTGGGCGGAGAAGCGCTAAGCAGCAGCCTTGTCACCAGCGCGCCGGGCATCAGTCAGTTTCTGACCCCAGAAAGCGGCGTGTGATCCACGGCATCAGGGGCGCCTGCACAAACAGGGTAAAGAGTACCACCCCGTAAGCCACCGACTGGATGGTGTACCAGCTCTCGATGGATTGGGGTATGGAGAGTGCCAGTGCCAGAGCGATAGCGCCACGCAGACCACCGGCCCAGAGTATGGGTTTGTAATCCGGATTCAGGCTTTGACCTGGCAGGAGCTTCACGAGCAGCGGCAGCAGCCCGTAAATCACGATAAAACGAGCAATGATTGCACCGATAATACCCAGCCCCATGGCCAGCCAGTGGGAGGTGAACATACCGGTCGTGATGGTAACCCCCACCAGAATGAAAACGATGGCGTTTGCCATATAGCCCAGAAACTGCCAGAAATTTTCTGTGAATTCCCCGCTGTCCTGTTTGCGTCTGCGGTGTGATTCACCCAGCACCAGCCCGGCACTCAGCACCGCAATAATGCCCGACGCGCCCGCCCAGTGCTCGGCAGCGTAAAGCGCCATAAAGGCTGCAAAAAGACAGGTAATCGCCTGATGGAATGGGCCATTCAGCCAGCGGTTGAGCAGCGCGGCAATCCCCCCTGTAACCAGTCCGATCACCACGCCACCGGCCAGTGTGTAGCTGAAATTCATCAGCGTCGATGTTGTTGTCGGGGAGTGACCGCTTTCCAGCAAGGACACCAGCAGTGTGAACACAACGATGGCGGTGGCATCGTTAAACAGACTTTCGCCCTCCAGTAAAACTGTCAGCTCTTCAGGG
>JAWVYU010000503.1:0-2118 GCA_033722575.1 Ketobacteraceae bacterium
CTGGCGGCCAATGCGCTGTTACCGGTTCTGTCCATCAATCAATGGGCTTTTATTCATTCGGTCGTCGCAGTGATCATGGTGTTGTACGGACGCTACTCCCTGTTTGAAACCATGATGAAGTGTTTTATCGCCCTGATGTTTGTCACGGTGATTGCAGCCGTAATAAAACTGTCACCGGACTGGCAATGGGTTGCAGCAGGACTGGTTCCGGGTATTCCCGAAGGATCGCTCAAACTGATTCTTGGTGTGATTGGCGGCGTGGGTGGCAGCGTGACACTGTTGTGCTACGGCTACTGGATGCGTGAAAAACAGTGGACCACCGCCAGCGACATTCCGGCCATGCGGGTGGACTTATGGAGCGCCTATGGTATTACCGCGGTGTTTGGCATCTGTATCCTGATCCTGGCCGCCAGTGCCCGGCCGGAACTGGTCAAGGGGTCGGGCATTCTGCTGGCGCTGGCACACCAGCTGGAAACTCTGCTGGGCCCCTTTTACCGCTGGCTTTTTCTGGTGGGCTTCTGGGGTGCGGTGTTCAGCTCCATGCTGGGTGTGTGGCAGGGTGTACCTTATCTGTTTGCAGACTTTATCCAGATGCTGAAACAGCAGACACCACCGAAGGATTTCCGCCATACCGGCGCCTACCGGGGATTTCTCGTGTTTCTGGCAATACCGCCATTCAGTCTGCTGTTTTATGAAAAGCCGGTCTGGCTTGCCATTACCTATGCCGTGGCCGGGGCCTTTTTCATGCCCTTTCTGGCAGCCACCCTGCTCTACATGAATAACCGGCAGCCCTGGCTGAACACCGCCAGAAACCGATGGTGGAGCAACCTGCTGCTGGGGTCGGCGCTGCTACTGTTCGTTATCCTGATGGCACAAAAGCTGGTGGCATAGGACTTGCTGCTGCTTGTTGTCACTGATGACAGAGCAGGCGTGACACTGAGTCAGCCAGCCCGCCAGATCAATTCCCACTCAGGATTTGCCATGGAGAATATGCCAACATGAACTATTTTCGCGCCTTTTTTTCCGTACTGGCGCTAAGCTGGTGCCTGACAGGCTGCAGCGACAGCAACGAAAAATCAGGAACACCGGAGCTGCCACCCCGGCTGGCCCAGGGCAAAGCCATTGTGGAAGCCAACTGTTATGTGTGCCATGCCCAGGGAATCAACGGTGCACCTATCATCGGCAATCAGAAAATGTGGGATAAGCGCCTGCCCAAAGGCGTTGATACTCTGGTGGACCACGCCATTAACGGCTTTGCCGGCATGATGCCCCCCAAAGGCGGTAACCAGGACCTGACTGATCAGGAAATCCGGCTGGCGGTGGAATATATGGTGAGCCAGGTTTCCCAGTAGGGCGTTTCCTGTCCGTTTTCGCACCCTGATCGGGGTGTAAATCACCTTGATGAAGGTCAATTATTGTTTTAAAGTTTCAATAATTTCTGAAACTTCAACAACTGGTGATACTTTGACGCCCATTCCCATGTCCCCGATGACCGAGCGATTTGTCCGTCATTTCGGTGAAATGGGCAGCCGTTGGGGATTCAACCGCACCGTCGGCCAGATGTACGGTCTGATTGTGCTTAGCGACGCGCCGCTAAGCGCCAATGATATTGCCGACACACTGAATATTTCCCGGGGTAACGTCAGCATGGGCCTCAAGGAACTCCAGTCCTGGCGCCTGCTGAAAGTCCATCATTACCCCGGTGACCGCAAGGAATACTTTTCCCCTGCCGGTTCCATTCTTGAGCTGGCCCGCCGGGTACTTGAAGAACGGGTTCGGCGGGAAGTGGAGCCCACCCTGACATTGCTCCGGGACCTTTTGCTGGAAGCCCCCGCCAACGCGGCCGAGCGGCACGCACAGTCCCGGATTCGTGAAATCCACGACCTGCTGGAAATCGGCACTCACTGGGCCCATGAAATCCAGTCACTCAGTACAGACAGCCTGCAGAAGTTGCTGCGACTGGGCACCGGCGTGGGGAAACTGCTGGAATTTGCTGACCGGTTGCGAGGCAAACAACCGGAACAGGATGGACAGGACGAATTCAACGGACGCTGATTCGTTTCCCGTCATGTAAAAATCGCGTCCGCGACTGACAAGAGGGTCGTTGCCATGCTCGAC
>JAWVYU010000504.1:0-2034 GCA_033722575.1 Ketobacteraceae bacterium
AGTATGCGGTTTTCAGTTCACTGATGACATTGTTACCAAAAATGATTGGCGGCTATTCCGGCAGCATGGTGGATAATATCGGGTACACGAATTTCTTTCTGGTGGCCAGTCTGATCGGGGTACCGGTGCTGGGGCTGATTTACCTGATCCAGCGGCATCCGCAATTCAGTCGCTAGGATGGGCCGTCTTCCCGGCATTGAAGATCAGGGCCGCCACAGGTAAAGGTCAAGGCTGACCTTCCCGTTAACCACCGGAACACCTTCCTGTGCAAGTCGGGTCAATTGCATCTCTTGTTGCGGTGAGCCTTCGGGAAACGAGCATTGCCCCTGCGCATTAATAACCCGGTGCCAGGGGAGGGCGGAGCCCTCCGGCAACTGTTTCAGAACGGTGCCAACATAGCGGGCCCTGCGCTTGGCGCCCGCGTATTCAGCCACTCTGCCATAGGTGCACACCTTGCCCCTGGGAATCAGGGCCACGGTGTGCAGAATCCGTTGTTTGAGTGTGGGGTCCTGATGCATGGAGTTGTTACGGGCTTAGCGAAGTCCGCCATCCACCTCTATGATGCGCCCGGTAAAATAGTCATTCTCGCAAATAAATATGGCTGCTTGGGCGATGTGATCCGGTTCCCCCAGGCGCTTCAGGGGAACGGCACCGATCAGGCGGTCCCGGGCTTCCGGTTTCATGGCGGCAATCATATCGGTGTTAATGGTGCCGGGAGCGATGGCGCCGGTACGGATGTTGTATTTGGCCAGTTCCCTTGCCCAGACCTCTGCCATGGCCGCAACGCCGGATTTGGCCGCCGAGTAATTGCTTTGCCCGAAGCTGCCATGGCGGGCGAGGCTGGAAATATTGATAATCACACCTTCCTCAACGCCCAGTTCCAGCATTTTGGCTGCCGCTTCCCGGCCGCAGAGGAAAACGCCTGTCAGATTCACGTCGATTACCGACTGCCATTGCTGCAGTGTCATTTTGCTTTTGACTTCGCCATCCTTGAATTTGACCAGCAAGCCATCGCGGGTAATACCGGCATTGTTGATGGTGCCGTGCAGCGTGCCGAAATCAGCCACCACATCGCTGAAAAGTTTTTCAACCTCGTCTTCTTTTGCCACGTTGACTTTGTAGCCTCTGGCTTTGACACCCTCGTCCTCACAGAGCCTGACGGTGGCTGCGATGTCTTCTTCATTCAGATCTACTACTGCCACGCGGGCGCCCTTGCGGGCAAAGGCCACTGCCATGCCCCGCCCGAGGCCTCGGCCGGACCCGGTTACTACGATCACTTTGTCTTTTAAATCCATTTTTCCCCCTGAATGTTTCAGTCAAGAATGCTTGTCTGGTTCTTGTTGTGAGCGCAGATTATGTCGTTTGGCAGGGGTAAAAGCCAGTGGACCCCCGGGATGAAACTCGGTACGGTTAACGGGTCGTTGATCAGGGTTAATTTGTGGTCAATTAATGAACAGTAATAATGTGGAAGAAAGCAACACGGATCAGGCGAGGCTGGTGCTTAGCCAGCATTTCTATGGTGTTCTCTCAACCCTGTCAGTGAAGTTCTCGGGACATCCCTTCGGATCCGTGGTGCCCTATTGTCTGGACTATCAGGGACGGCCCCTGATTCTGATCAGCAGGCTGGCACAGCATACCCGGAACCTGCAACAGGACCCGCGGCTTTCCCTGCTGGTGCTTGACCGGGCACCTCCGGGCACCCGAGGTGGCAATGGCGGCAACGTGCAGACCGATGCCAGGCTCACTCTGGTTGGCAAGGCCATAAGGGTGACAGATCCGGCGCAGATTGAGGCTTGCGCGCAGCGTTATTATCGCCATTTCCCTGATACTGCTGGTTACCATAGCGAGCTGGATTTCGAGTTTTACAGTCTGGTGACTGACACCCTGCGGTTTATTCCGGGTTTCGGACAGGCCTGCTGGCTTTCGGCAGAGAGAGTGCTGAAAGCTAATCCATTTAGCCCGGAAGAAGAGCATCGTATTGTTGACCATATGAACGATGACCATCAGGATGCGCTCTTGCATTATCACCAGAGC
>JAWVYU010000505.1:0-2011 GCA_033722575.1 Ketobacteraceae bacterium
CCTGCGGGGCCGGCAGCGCGAAACTGTTCGGGTGGTCGCCGCTGAATAACGGCTAACTGATTAATAGTGCCAGCCGCTGGCGAAATCGCTGGTTAATCATCTGGGCCACCGCTGCCTCATTACCAACGGTTATGAGACAGAGCTGGTCATGCCACCAAGTCATATTAACCGCAAACTGACTGTTTTTGATGCCTGCGTCACAAAAATTTAATGATTTGCCGGAACCTTTTTTCAGGCTCTTCCGTGTGTATGGATAGTAAACGCGATAAGCCGATTCAACGCGTTTTTCAGACCGTGCAATGCAGATTCTTTTAATTGAGGTGTTATATGTTAAAGCAAAGGATTCCCGTTACATTAGCTGGCCTTCTGGCAGCACCCGTGCTCCTGACCGGCTGTGGCGGCAGCAGTAGTAGTGGCAGCAGCACCGGCAGCCTGTCGGTGAATATCACCGATGCCGCGGTAGACAACGCCGATGAGGTGGTAGTGAGCTTCACCGGTATCACCATCAAGCCTGCCAATCAGAGCGCCGTAACCTTTAGCTTTACGGAAGCCAAGAGTATTGACCTGCTGCAGCTGCAGGGCAATAACTCCACCAGCCTGATTACTGATGAGGAAGTGCTGGCAGGGCGGTACAACTGGGTAAGACTGGAAGTGGCAGATGCATACATTGTTGTGGGTGGACAACAGTTTGATCTGACCATTCCCAGCGCCAGCCAGACCGGACTGAAGCTGGTGAGCGGCTTTGATGTGCTGGCCGACAGCTCCTCCAGCTTTACCATTGATTTCGACCTCCGCAAGTCGGTGATTGAGAATAACCAGGGCTATCAGCTCAAACCCACGTTGCGCCTGATCGACAACAGCGAGTCCGGCTCCATTGCGGGCACAATCAGCAGCAATGTACTGACAGGCTGCGCCAATGCCACTGCAGCCGACGATGGCGCGGTTTACCTTTACGCCGGCAGCGATATCACTCCGATTGATGTTCAGGGTAACGAAAGCGACCCCATTACCAGCAGCATGATATCTGTTGACGGGGACAGTAATTACGCATTTGAACTGGGCTTTCTGCCGGTGGGCGACTACACCATTACCCTGGTGTGTGATGCCACCGCAGACGATCCGGAGCAGGCCGACACCCTGGAATACACCAGCACAGCCAATGTCAGCGTTACCGCCGGCACCGAAACCGGTTTCAATTTCACACTTTAACAGTTCCCCTCTAAACTCGACGTTATGGCACGGTAATCACCCCGATTCCGTGCCCTTTTTTTCAATACTGTCAGTCTAAACCGAGGACGTTTAAAGTCTTGGCCAGGCTCATTGATTTTTTCAGTCGCCAGAAAACCGAAGACACAGCTTTTGCCCAGCTGGTAGCCCCCCACGTTAAAACCCTGTATCGCATGGCCTATCGGTGGACTCGGCATGATGAAGATGCTGAAGACCTGGTGCAGGATGTGCTGGTTAAAGTGCTTTCCCGGATGGAGGAGCTGCGCAGCAAGGACAAGCCGGGACCCTGGCTGGTAAAGGTTCTGTATCACCGCTATGTAGATGTATACCGGCACCGGAAAGCGTCACCAGTTGATGAACACAACCCGGCAGACGAGGAATTCACAGCGGAGGGCCAGACGGAGGACAGTGAGCGCTATATGCTGCAACAGGCACTGCAAAAAGCGCTGTACGAGCTGGAACCCGAGCAACGGGAGGTGGTTATTCTGCACGATGTGGAAGGTTACACCGCCGTGGAAGCCGGCGAGATTATGGCCATCAGTGTGGGTACCGTAAAATCCCGGTTACACCGGGCCAGAAACAGGCTTAAAGAAACCCTGGATGATGGAACCTTTTAGGCGGTTGGTACGTGTTATAGAACAGAGGAACACATTATGAACTGTGAAACATGCCAACAAGCTATTGCCATAAGCCAGGACCCGATTCACTGGTCGGATCTTGACGAAGCCAGCCGCGAACACCTGCATGACTGCGACCACTGCAGTGAACAGGCAAAAGACCGGCG
>JAWVYU010000506.1:0-2001 GCA_033722575.1 Ketobacteraceae bacterium
GATATACAGCTGACCGGACGTGGGGCCGGTAGAACCCACCATGGTAAAGGCACTGCCGGCGATGCCTGCAATACCGCAACCGATACCAAAGGTATAACGGTCGACTTTTTCCGTGTTGATGCCCACGGCTCCCGCCATAGGGCGGTTCTGAACCACCGCACGCACCTGCTTGCCCCAGCGTGAACGGAACATCAGCAGATACACCGCAATGGACACAACAATGGTGAGCACCATAACGAAAATACCGTTGATAGGAATCTCAACCAGATCCGTCAGGGGGTAGGACCCCATCATCCAGTCTGGCAGCGTGACACCCACTTCCCGGGCGCCAAAAACAGAGCGGTATATCTGTTGCAGAATCAGACTCAAACCCCAGGTAGCCAGCAGCGTATCCAGAGGACGTTTGTACAGGAAGCGAATCAATCCCCATTCCACTAACATGCCAAGGAGGAAACAGGCGATAAATGCCAGCGCCATTGCCACAAAGAAATAGCCATCAAAAAGGATGGGTACATACGAAGAAAACAAGTTGGAAGTCAGGTAAGTTACATAGGCTCCGAGAATCATGAATTCTCCGTGAGCCATATTGATGACTCCCATCTGACCAAAAATTATGGCCAGCCCTAATGCCATCAATACCAGTACAGCGAACAGGATAAGTCCCGCGAAGCCCTGCATGGCAAAGATCGACATTAATTCTGACGAGGTGTAATCGGCAAACATCGTTCGATCCTCCTGAAAATTATGAAAGCGTCAGCCTGATAAAAAAGCGGTGGCCTGAATGGGCAGGCCACCGAAATGCGCGGACGCTATTGATAACCCTCCGGGAAAGGGTTTGGCTCGATAAGCTCTTTGCTTTCGTAAACCACTGCATACTGACCGTTTTTCTGTGCGCGACCCACCCGTGTCTTGGACCAGAGGTGATGGTTCTTGTGAACCCGCACATAGCCTTCCGGCGCCGCGGTCAGCTCGATACCCGGTGAAGCTTTACGAACTTTGTCGATATCAAAAGAACCGGCTTTCTCTACGGCTGCTTTCCATAGCCACGGACCAAGGTAAGCGGCTTGGGTTACATCACCGATAACAATGTCATCACCGTATTTCGCTTTGAAAGCTTCGACAAACTCCTGGTTGCTGGGAATATCCAGACTTTGAAAGTATTTCATGGCGGCGTACGCGCCTTCGATATTTTCACCACCAATACCCAATATTTCGTCTTCGGTGACCGAGATAGTCAGTAACAGTGGATCTTCCTCGGTCAGATCAATACCGGCAGCCTTGAGCTGCTTATAGAAAGCCACGTTGGAACCACCCACCACAATGGCATAGATCACGTCCGGCTTGCGCAGCTTGATCTTGTTGATGACCGAGTTGAACTGGGTGTGGCCCAGGGGATAGTACTCTTCACCAACAACTTTCAGGCCCAGCTTCTCAATGTGCTTGCGGGCGATCTTGTTAGAGGTTCGTGGCCAGATGTAGTCTGAACCCAGCAGGTAAAAGGTTTTGGCATCCTTCTCCTTCACCACCCAGTCAATACCGGCAATGATCTGCTGGGTAGCTTCCTGGCCGGTGTAGATCACATTGGGTGACTGCTCCAGGCCTTCGTAGAATGTGGGGTAATACAGCATACCGTTGTACTGTTCGAACACGGGAAGAACAGCTTTACGGGATGCCGATGTCCAGCATCCAAAAACCGCCGCCACCTTGTCATTCACCAGCAGCTTTTTGGATTTTTCAGCAAAGGTGGGCCAGTCACTGGCGCCGTCTTCCTGAATATATTCAATCTCGCGCCCCAGTACCCCGCCCATGGCGTTGATCTGCTCAATGGCCAGTTTTTCTGCCTGCACGGAACCGGTTTCACTGATGGCCATGGTACCGGTCACCGAGTGCAGAATGCCCACCTTTACCTTGTCATCGGTAACGGATAGTCCTGTTGTGTTGATAGCGCTGGTGGCAGGCTTGGCTATCGCAACCTGGGAAGCCAGCATCATTCCCATAGGA
>JAWVYU010000507.1:0-1957 GCA_033722575.1 Ketobacteraceae bacterium
AGGCGCCAGATAGCCCTCAACAATCCGTAATTGGATAACCCACCTATCGATTCTGAAAGCCCCAAGATACCTAAAAGGTCCATCCAGACCACGCAAGCCCTGCCATCCCTACACAAAAATAGACTGGACGGACCAAGCCTGAAGAGTGAAACTTCGCACCACAATGTTCGTACTGAAAATATTGAACGTGGTATTTTCCTCATGTATTAATAGCCTTGGGGTTATGTAGCAATAAAATCCTGAATGGTCAGGCTAAATCGCTTCCGGCCGCGAGAATTCGTTATGACAACCGCTTCTTTACAACCAGACAATGCGCTTCCTCCGGGCCCACCACCTCGAGCCAGCGGATTAATATCGTCGCTACGGTATTATCTGAACTTTATAAGGGATCCAGTTGCCTTCATAGGTGAACGCTTTTCACAATATGGCGACATATATTGTGCCAGGAATCCTGACGGAAACCTGTTTGTGTTAAAACACCCTGATCACATTCGGGAAGTCTTGCTTACCAGAGCCGATGATTTCAGTAAAACCCACACCGCTTTTGATTCTCTTAATCAGGTATTGGGTGATGCGCTGCTCACCAGCGATGGTGAAAACTGGAAACGCCAGCGCCGTATGGTGCAACCTGCTTTTACCCGGCGACAAATGTCTGGCTATGCCGATCTGATGACCTCTGAAATCAGCCGAACATTAGAAGCATGGCAGCCGGGAATGGAAGTGGACATAGGCCGCCAGATGGTTGACCTTACGTTACGTATTGTCTGCAACACGCTGTTTTCGTATCAGGTAAGTAGCGAGTCCGATCAGGTGGCTGACGCCATGCAAACGTTCAATAACGCCATGGCCGCCCCCAACATCCTGCCGGAATGGGTTCCCACACCCGGCAAGTTTCATGTTAAAAAAGCTATCGAATTGCTGGATGGCATTATTTACGACATTATTGAACAACGTCGTTCGGCGCCCGAATCCGCCGATCAGCCACAGGATTTGCTGCAACGACTGGTAACCGCTGTGGACTCAGAGGGCTCTAACGACCAACTGAGCGCAAAAGAAATCCGCGACCAGCTGATGACCCTGTTCCTTGCCGGGCATGAAACCACGTCCCATGCGCTGACTTGGACCTGGTATTTACTGGCAAAGAACCCCGATGTAGAAACCAGACTACACTTGGAACTGGACCAGGTGCTTGGGGATAGAACACCGGGCTATTCCGATCTGGCTTCCTTGCCCTATACAGATCAAATCATCAAGGAATCCATGCGCCTTTATCCTCCTGCCTATGTATTACCCCGGCGTGCGCGCTGCGATACCGAGGTAGCAGGCTATAAAGTTCCCAAAGGAAGCGAGCTTATCATCTGGCTGTATATGACACATCACGACAGCCGCTGGTATCCCGAACCCGAGCGGTTCATGCCAGAGCGGTTCGCTCCGGACGAAGTCGAAAAAAGGCCGAAGCTTTCTTATCTGCCCTTTGGTGGCGGCCCCCGGTCCTGCATTGGCGCCGAGTTTGCCATGGTAGAAGCGCGGCTTATTCTGGCAACAATCGCTCAATCGTATCGGCTTCGACTTGTATCAACGGACAAGGTTGAACCAAAACCGAGAATTACACTTGCACCCAAGAACAGGGTAAGAATGGTGCTGGTATAACATTGTTGATACATCAGGTAACGGGGTTATCACTCAATTTCCATTAAAAGCTGTTGTACATCCTCCGGCTTTACCGGGCGGATCGCACGAGCCACCTCTTCACCATCACGCAGCAAAATGAGCGTAGGCCATAACCTCACCCTGAATGCGCGACCTAATGGTTTTCCTTTCCCGTCATATATTTTGATATGCGGCAATTTTCGGTCCGACAACAGGTTTTTTATCACAGGCTCGGCAGCCTGGCAGTGTCCACACCATGGCGCGCCGAATTCAAGTACTGCACAACCTTCTATCGCGTGTATTTGAT
>JAWVYU010000508.1:0-1948 GCA_033722575.1 Ketobacteraceae bacterium
AACAGGCCAAGGTAAAGTCTGCGATTCAGAAAATTCTGCAGGGAACGTGTCCATTCCAGCCATTGGGCACCTTCCGGGCTTGTTCCGTCAATCCAGCAAATCTCGTCCTTGCGGACAAAGCGGTTCACTGTCTGGTCCTGATGGCGCCCGACCCCGGCGGGATCAAATTCTTCATCAGGCAACCCGCCCGCAAACCGGAACAATGCCTCTGCCAGATCCTGCGGCAATCCGTTGGGCTGAATACTGAAACCCTTTTTTACCAGATCCGTGGCAATATTTTCGAAAACCGAGTTTTGTCCGTCCCGGTTATCCTGGCGGTATTGCAGTGCTTCCACGGCAAAGCCTCACTCTAACTTGCTGAAATCAATAGACATACTCTCACTATCAATCAACACGGCGTTTCGCGGAGCGGAAACCGGATGCGTTCTGAAAGCCAGCAGGTAGGAACTTGCAGACGAATTGCCTGATATGTGGTGAGATCAGAGAATCTGTATATCAGGATTTATCCGGTTAGCAAGAAAAATCTTCGTTCCTGTGTGCGAGGCATCATCACCGGTTTTTCGCGGAATCGTGAGGCCCTGATTGGTTTTTTCTATCAAGCTCTTGTTAAGTATTGATTGGAGCAGTGACATTATTCGCGTTAGCTTTGTATTCATAATCTCTTTGAAGCCCGGAGCGGAACATGCAAAGCACAACAATAATTCAGGAGCCGCAAAGCTGGCAGCAGGCGGTGCGCATTCATGTGCGCTCACACCCCAAAGTAGCCGCCGGCATGGCTATCGCACTGGGGGTGGTTCTGTTGCTGTTGCTGCAAAGCCTGTGGCTGATCAGTACCGGCCAGGCTCACGCCTATGTTCACTGGAGCCTGCTGGGGGGCCTGGCGGGCTTTGCCGGAACAGCAATCGGGGCACTGCCCGCACTGGTTATCCGTTCTGTGCCCCGCAAAGTGGAAGACAGCATGCTCGGTTTTGCCGCCGGGATGATGCTGGCCGCCAGCGCATTTTCCCTGATTCTGCCCGGTATCGAATCTGGAACCCGGTTAACCGGCAGCGACTGGCTTGGTGTCAGCATTGTGCTGCTGGGAATGGCCCTGGGCGTGGCGCTGATGCTGGGCCTGGATGAA
This sequence comes from Ketobacteraceae bacterium, assembly GCA_033722575.1. Lineage (GTDB taxonomy): Bacteria > Pseudomonadota > Gammaproteobacteria > Pseudomonadales > Ketobacteraceae. The sequence continues at coordinate 1,124 of JAWVYU010000508.1, forward strand.
TTTACGCCACATGAGCATGATAAAACCGGCCCCTGTGGCCCCGGCCACGAGTTTTGTGGCAGAGTGTGGCTGTTCGTGTTCGCCATCGCCCTGCACAACCTGCCGGAGGGAATGGCCATCGGGGTGAGTTTTGCGGATGGTGATTTAGCGGTGGCCCTGCCACTCACCAGCGCTATCGCCATTCAGGATATTCCGGAAGGGCTGGCGGTGGCGCTGGCGATGATTGCAGCCGGTTTCCGGCCGATCACCGGCGTACTTATAGCGGGCCTCAGCGGGCTCCTGGAACCACTGGGCGCCCTGCTGGGAGTTGCCGTATCCAGCGGCTGGACCCTTGCCTATCCTGTCGGGCTGGGGCTTGCAGCAGGCGCCATGATTTTCGTAGTCTCTCATGAAGTGATTCCCGAAACTCACAGGAATGGCCACCAGACCACCGCAACGCTGGGTTTAATGGTGGGGTTCGGGCTGATGATGGCACTGGATACCGCACTGGGGTAGATTCACCATTGCACCCGCAGTATTGCCCCAGATAAAAACCTATCAGGAACATCTACCAGGAAGACCTATGTTGCGCATCAAAACCTGCTCCTTATTCATTACCTTCATGCTGTGTCTGGCCATCAGCCCTCTCAGCCAGGCAGCTGTGATACTTCAGTATCATCACGTCAGTGATGAAACCCCGCCAATCACCAGCATTTCTCCGGCGCTGTTCAAAGCGCACCTGAAATACATCAAGGATAACGGTTTCAGCGTCTGGCCGTTGACCAAACTGGTCAGCGCATTACAGGCCGGAGAAGAGATCCCCGACAAGGTGGTCAGCATTACCTT
>JAWVYU010000509.1:0-1944 GCA_033722575.1 Ketobacteraceae bacterium
CACCCGACAGCTTTGGCTGGGCAGGCTTTGCTGTTGTCGCTTCCGCCTGAACCTCTCTGACCAGGCCCTTTCTGGCCTTTATCCAGCCTGCGTCTGCCGGCACCTGGGGACGAAACCACAGGCAAAACTCCGTGCCATTGCCCGGTGTGCTTTCCACAGTCAAATCCCCTCCCAGCAAACGCGCCAGTTCCCGGGCAATGGCCATACTTAACCTGGATCCGCCATACTCCCTGACCTGGGACGCATCATGCAGAGAAAACACATTGAACAACCGGGCCACTTCCTGTGATGACATGCCGATCCCGGAATCAATAACCCTGATCATCAGGTACTGTTGATCCTGCCAGGATACCGTCACTTTTACGAAGCCCTGCCGCGTATATTTAACTCCATTGGCACAAAGGCATTCCAGAATATAGCGAAGCCGGGCAGGGTCAGTTAACACCGTATCGGGGACATCCGTTGGGTAGTGAATGGAAAACTCGAGCCCTTTCTGCTCCGCCTGCCAGTGGAACCGATGCTGTATCTGATAAAGGAGCTCATCCAGCTCCACCGGCACCTGCTCCAGTTCAAACTTGCCGGCTTCAATCTTGGAATAATCAAGAATCTCGTTGATCAGTTTGAGTAAATGCTGACTGCTGTGTGCGATGGTTTTTACCGCATCCTCTCTTTCACTGCCGGTCAGGTTAAGGCTTCTGATGGCTTCGCTGTGCCCTATAACGGCAGTGAGCGGCGTGCGTATCTGATGACTCATAGTGGCCAGAAACTCGGTTTTTGCCGCTGCCAGACTTTTGGCTACCTCCTTGTCAGCCCTTTCCTGCTCACGCTGTCTTTCGGCTTCTTCGCGCCATTTTCTTTCGGTGATATCCGTAAAGGTTCCCTCGATATGTGAAGGATCGCCCTCCTCATCGTAGATAAGACGGGCTGAATGATCGGCCCAGGCCAGAGACCCGTCGCGACGGGTATAGCAGGTTTCCTCGCTCAACTGGCCTTTCTCCAGCAGGGTCCGGTATTGGGTGCGTGGCGAAGAGTAACAGAAGTTCACCGCCCTATGGCCTTGCGCAGTCAGCTCTCTGGGATACCTGAAACCCAGATTACGCGCCATGGAGGGGTTCACTTTCAGAAATTTTCCATCAAGGGATAACTGATAGATACCTTCTACCGCGTTATCAAACAGCGACTGATAACGTGACAGGTGGTCCATTGCCCGCTGATCCGCTGCCACCATGGTACGCTGGGTTCGCTTCACTCTTTCGGCAAGCGCAAAGGACAAGAGCACCGCTTCGGAAAGAATACCCAGGGGAGCCAGTGAGGTTAACAGGGTTGATGACGGGATATGACCCAGGGACACCAGTGAATAAATAGAAAGGCCAACCATATTCAAACCCCAGGCAACCAGAAAATACAGGGCATTGACGTTGCCTTTCCGCCAGATATACACACAGATAGGTGCAAATGCCATAAACAACACCAATGTGCTCAATGCTGCCCAGCTGATGGAAACCTTGTAAGGCATAAACAGATCAAGCACCATATAAATCGCAGCAATGATGGTTACCCGACTGAAAAACGCATCGATCAGCGGATAGTTTCCCCGGGTTTCAAGAAATGCCCGCAGGAATCCGCACACAGCTATCCAGTTGAGCCAGATAATGGTATTAAGAAAATCCTTGTGAAAAATCTCGCCCCCGTCATCAAACAGATTGACGCCATGACCCAGGTCGATGAAAAACAGCAGGGTGATGCCGGCGAGGTAACCGATATAGTAGAGATAGCCTACATCGCGGACGGAAAAATAAATCAACAGATTAAAAACGATAATGCACAGCATGCTGCCGTAAAACATGCCGTAGAGGAATTCTTCATTGGCCACTTTTACTGCGTAGGCTTCCGGCTCCCACAGGGGTAACCGGCACGTAGAAGGAGCCGGATTTTCCATTTTGA
>JAWVYU010000510.1:0-1921 GCA_033722575.1 Ketobacteraceae bacterium
CGGAGCTGACACCGGCTGCCCCCTGCCCCTGAATATTCACCGAAGGCACGCCGTTATATCGCTCAAGCCGGGGAGAACCGTATATCCAGCGGCTGGTGGTAAATGCCGAGAAAGGTACCATCCCTCCCTGATCATTGCGCACATACCACTGGCCGATATCTTCGGGCATCATCCGGTAGGGTGCGTCGCCCTGCACGTACACCCGTTTAATACGCCCCTGGTCAACAAAGTCATTCACATAGTTGCCCGCCCATGCCGTAGAAAACACGTTACCGATATCCGATATGGACACACCCAGTGCCGCTGCTTTGGCATAATCAATATCCAGCTTGAACTGTGGGGTGTCGTCCTGGCCATTGGCCCGAACACCGGCGAGACGGGAATCACCGGCGGCCATTTCCAGCAACTGATCCCGGGCATTCATTAACGCATCGTGCCCCAGGCCAGCCAGATCCTTCAGCTGCAGGTTAAAGCCGGAGGCAGTGCCCAGCTGCCGTATGGGTGGCGGCACAAACGCAAACACCCGTGCATCCTTCATGCCCATGAAATAAGCCATTGCGCGGCCCTGCACCGCCTTGACACTCTGATCCGGTCGGGTTCGTTCCGACCAGTCCCGCAGTTTTATAAAGGCAATCCCGTTATTCTGACCCCGGCCACTGAAACTGAAACCGATAACAGAAAACATGGCGTCGACATTTTCCTTTTCTGTTTCCAGAAAAAAGCGCTCGACCTTATTCATGACTTCCATGGAGCGCTGTTTGGACGCGCCCACCGGCAAGGTCATCTGGGAAAACATAATGCCCTGATCCTCATCCGGCAGAAAGGAACCGGGCAACCGGGTAAAGAGAAAGCCAAGTAACAGCACCAGCAGCAAATAAATCAGCATAAATCTGACGGTACGCCGTATCATCCAGCCTACGGTGTTCTGATAGCGGTGGGTGGCGCGAGTGAAATTGCGATTGAACCATCCCCCAAAGCCGCCCTTCTGCTGGCTCCCTTGTCTGGGTGCCTTGAGCATCGACGCACAAAGCGCAGGGGTCAGGGTAAGCGCCACCAGCACAGACAACAGCATGGAAGACACAACGGTAATGGAAAACTGGCGATAGATAACCCCGGTCGAGCCCCCGAAAAAGGCCATGGGAACAAACACAGCAGACAATACAAGCGCAATACCCACCAGCGCGCCGGTGATCTGTTTCATGGATTTGCGTGTGGCTTCGCGGGGGGGCAGATTGTCTTCATGCATGACACGCTCAACGTTTTCCACTACCACAATGGCGTCATCCACCAGCAGGCCGATGGCCAGCACCATGCCGAACATGGTCAGCGTGTTAATGCTGTAACCAAACGCCAGCAAAATCCCAAAGGTGCCGAGCAATACAATGGGCACGGCAATGGTGGGAATGAGTGTTGCCCTGAGATTCTGCAGGAACAGCAGCATCACAAAGAATACCAGTACGATGGCCTCCAGCAGGGTTTGCACTACACCCTCAATGGAAAGCCTTACAAAGGGTGTTGTGTCGTAGGGGTAAACCACATCAAGGCCCTGCGGAAAATAGGGCTCCAGCTCCGCTACCCGGGCTCTTACGGATTCTGCGGTTTCCAGCGCATTGGCGCCAGACGCCAGGGAAATCGCTAACCCTGCGGCGGGCCGGTCGTTGTATTCCGTTTCGAAATGATAATTTTCACCACCCAGCTCCACTCTTGCCACGTCGCCGAGCACCACGCTGGAACCATCGCGGTTTACCTTCAGAAGGATATTCCGGAAGGCTTCAGGGGTTTCCAGCTGGGTTTGCACCACAATGCTGTAGGCTACCTGCTGATTATCGGTGCCCGGTGTGCCCCCCAGCTCCCCTGCGGCAATCTGGCTGTTCTGATCCCGGATTGCGTTGACAATATCGATGGTAGTGAGCCCGTAACC
>JAWVYU010000511.1:0-1879 GCA_033722575.1 Ketobacteraceae bacterium
AATACGATGTCAAAAGGTACCTCAGCAAACACCGAGAGCGCATCGTATCCGCTCGTCGCAGCGTGGCATTCATAACGTGGGCTGTTCAACTGGTTCTGCAGCACCTCGATATTCACCTTGTCGTCGTCCACCAGCAGCACACGGTAAACTCGCTGATCAGATTTTGCGTAATGCAGGGAGCTGGCATCATTAAGCACCTCGATGGCATCCTGACCGCTCGGCATTGAACGGCCTGAAACGCCGAAATGGGCAATCTCACTCATGCGCTTGGACAGGCCCGAAACAATGCGGTTTGAAGATGGCGAACGCGCTTCCGCTTCCTGCTCATCTACTATATCGGGAAGAGTAAAGGAAAAACAGGATCCCCTGCCTGGCTCTGACACAACCCAGATTCTTCCACCGTGTAATTCCACCAGTTGCCGCGTAATGGCCAGACCCAGCCCGGTGCCGCCAAACTCACGGTCTATGGAGCTGTCAGCCTGTTCAAAGGCTCGGAACACCTCCTCATATTTATCGGCTTCGATTCCAATTCCGGTATCATGCACACTGATAACCAGCTCGCCCGATTCAGCCTTGCCGGCAACGCGCACAGTACCGCTTTGGGTAAACTTGATGGCATTACCAATCAGGTTATACAGTATCTGATAGACGCGCCCCTCATCGGCTGATACCAGCGGCAGGTCGTCCGGAATCTCGTTGCGCAGTGCCACATCCTTACCTTCCAGCAATGGCCTGGAAAGTTCGATCACGGTATCGGTCATTTTACGGAGATCAATCACCTGCCTGCTCAGAGTGATATCTTTTTCCTTCAGTTTGGAAAAATCCAGGATATCGTTAACCAGATTGGCCAGGCGGTAACCACTGGTGGAAATCAGTGTCAGATTACGACGGTCTTTCTCGTCCAGATTACCCTTGTCACTGTCAAGCATGGAGTCTGCAATACCAATAATGGCGTTGAGCGGGGTGCGAAGCTCATGGGAAGTATTGGCAAGGAAATCGTCCTTCAGTTTGTCCATACGTTTCAGGTGTTCGATTCTGGCCTGGCGGTTCATAGCCTGAAGATTACTGATTCGCTGAGCAAGGGCGATCGAGAACATCACCATTTCCAGGGACGCCCCCAGCTTGAGGATGGAAGGCGTAATATCATAGTTGTCATGGAGGTTCATGGCGCCAAAAGCAAGCGATAGTAGCCCGATACAAAAGCCGCCCATACCAAAAATAAAATAGAAGGCCGCCTGGTGTCCCTGAAAAAACCGCACCAGTACAATAAAAAGGATACTGAATGCATTAATTGCAACGATGGGTGATGTCAGTTGAGCGCAAAGCCTGATATCCAGAAAGAAAAACGCGACTGTCATTGTCAGATAAACAAAGAAAAAGAAGCGCAACACCAGATCCGACAGGGGCGACTCATCCTTTGTCTGGAGCACAATGCGGCAAAACAGCGACAGAAACACTCCGCAAATACTGGGAAAAATATAAATAGCCCGGCTTTCCCACTCTATGGCGTTGGGCCAGAACTGGAACAACAGTCCGTCGATTGATCCCATGAACAGGGTATATCCTGCCACATAGGTAATGTAATAAAGGTAAACAATATCCCTGATAATCACGAACAGAAACAGATTGTAAAAGAACAGCCCAAGCGCCAGGCCGTAAAACATGCCAATGGCGATCTGCTGGTAATGCTCATGCTCGTAGTGCTGATCAATGGACGAGAGGTACATGGGAATCAGCAGGGAACTCTCGCTCTCCACCCGTACAAGAAGGTGATATCTCTTGCCTGGTTCAAACTTGAGCGGTGCCACATGAAAGCGTGAATCTATCTTTCTGGCATGATAAGGAATTCGGTCACCCAGCACCGAGTGAGAAACCAGCT
>JAWVYU010000512.1:0-1878 GCA_033722575.1 Ketobacteraceae bacterium
CCATGGCAAGCTGGATTACCGGCAGACCCTGGATTACCTGCCGGCACAACCCGCGATCTCAGTGACCCGACTGTATCTGGACGGCAATGATTACAGCACCGACTTTACCGGCCACCTGCGATTTGCTGATGTCTTTGGTGAAGATAACCTGACGGTTTCCCTGGAGGCCGCCCATATCAGCGGCGGAGCGGACTACAGCTACCTGGACGGATTCCGCCTGCGGGCCATGACGGCGAAAATCTGGCTGGGCGATGGCTACCGCTTCACGCTGGATTACCGGCTGCAATATGATCAGCGGGATGATTTACGGGAAGACGACATCCGCATTATCGAAAGCGGCCGGGAGCAGCGCATCAGAGCAGAGCTGGCATTTACCGTCGGCAGCAGGACGGATCTGTCCCTGTTCGGGCACTATCGCCACGCCCGCAAAGACGATGATTCGCGGTTGCAGGACCTGGATGGGAGTGTACGGCAGCTGACGCGCACCACCACGGGCTTTACCGCTGGCGTGGAAGCGGACTATCAGCTTCACCGGGCTGCCACCCTCTCAGCTGAAGCACGCTATGAATCCACCGATGACTCCTATGAGCTGTATCGTCATGACCGGCTGACTCTGACGGTATCGGCCAGTTACCGATTCTGAGTCTGTTTCGGTTATTACGCAACAGGCTCACATTATTCAACCGGCAGCTTCAGCACCCTGTGCTGAAAGTTGTTGGAAACGACAACACGCCAAACCGCGAGGAATTGCGGGACGGAAAGCCACGAATCCAACGGTAGATACCGCCAGGATAGTCGGGCCGCCTTCCGGGGTGAAGTACCTCCCAAGACGAAATCCGTTACCCGGTCATCTTTGCACAAGGCATATCAGGTGACCTCGCTGCACAATTCCAAAGTGCGCCGTGAGGAGCTTTACAACCACGTCCGCAATTTCATGGCCACCACCGGCTACCAGAAAGTCAGCCTGGTGGGCCACTCCCAGGGCGGCTTTGATATTCGCAAGGCGGCTCACCGCCTGAAAGACAGCAGCATTAACGGTATGGGTGCCGGCACCGCCAAAGTAGGCGCCATGATCAGCATTTCCTCCCCCCAGCGGGGCACATCCTACGCTAAAACCATCATGGAATGGTGATGACTACTGTCTTAATGACTGCGATCGTGTTTCTATGGCGATGTGCTGGACTGGTTCACTCAGGTGGGTGGTACCGGGTATGTTTCTGATCTGAACAACCCAAGCGCCACGCAAATGACATCCCATGAAGGTATTGTGTATCAGGATCACCTGGACGTGATGTCGCTGGGACCGGACTCCATTGACGAAGAGGAATTCTACGCCGCCATTTTCGACTATATCGAAGCCCGGGGTTACTGATTGCCGCGGCTCCTCGCCGCTTGCCTGCCTAAACCAGAAAGCCCCCATCCCGGGGGCTTTTTTATAGAGTTTTTACACTTTTTCCTGATTCCGATGTAATTATTCTCATTGGAATTACCGTTTCACTGCCAGGTTTTCTGTCGGGCCCCAGGCACCTCAGTGTTCCTAAGCTACTGAAAAAAATCAGTTTTAAGGGGCTTTTTTTACTTGGCCTTTAATAGACCCTGCAAATCTGGTGGTTTTACTGGCCCGGATATTGAATCGGTTACAGAGAAGACGTTCATTTAATGCAGGGAGGTTCCCATGATTCTCAACCCCATTGCAGAATACTACTCCAGCCGGGTGCTGTCTGAGCACGATACTGAAAAACAGGCGCAACATATGGTAAGACAGTTGCGCGTGGAAGGATTTCAACCCGGACAGATTGAAATCATTGCACCGGACACAGACCAGATGGGCGATAAGCTGGAACCGGAGCAAAACAATATTGCCCGCACAGCGGCAAG
>JAWVYU010000513.1:0-1734 GCA_033722575.1 Ketobacteraceae bacterium
AACAGGGGATCAGAGGCCAGCAGGGAGGAGCTTACTGCCGTCACTGGTGAGTACAGGGTTTCTCTGGCTTTTGCCACCAGGACATCATAATCCCCGTTCTGCAGCAGCTGAAAATCTTCATCGGTCAGCAGACGCCGGGCGTGAGGCTGATACAGCGGAGCCAGACCTTTGATGTTTTCCATAACGTCCCGGGCCGTGCCAAGCTGTGGTGTTACCAGTGAGCCTGTCATTCCCTGCAGGCGGCGGACGCCGGCAACCGCTGTATCCAGCTGCGGGTGAGAAACCACAATCACGATCTTTCCTGATTGTGATTCACCGAGTGCTTTAATGGCGGTATCCGGCAGGGCCTGGCGTTCACTGCCGGGCAACAGGTTAAGCATATTGGCATCAATGGCATTACCACTCAGCAGGCGGCTGCCGGCCCACAGTGCCAGCGCCAGAATCATAACAGCCCAGAGCAGAGCTGCGATGTTATGCAGGCGAGTCGGCATGATGGCAAGTCAGAGCGGGTGGGATAGCACCAGGATTCAGCAGAATATCGCTGAAGGACAATGTGGTACTGTCGCCCCCCGGGTGAAACAGTTTTACGGTTTTTATGGCACTGGAACCGGTCACTTTAATGGATTCTGCCACGCTGCTCATCAAAGAGTTTTCGGGAAGCAGCGTTAATTGCCAGCCGCTACTTTCCGGGGTCATGGTGACATCAAACTGGTGCTCCAGCATGGCAAGATCACCGGCAAATACAGCGAACAATAAATGACTGAATGCCTGCAACAGCGGGTTGGCTGTGGTTGTGGTACTGGATGAAGCGCTGTCCGCAACGGAGACCTTGTCTCTGGTCAGGTAAACCGAAGCTGCAACGGGCGAGGTCAGTTGCCAGCAGATGCCCGTGTCTTTCTGATAATAAATGCTTCCCCGGGAAACCAGCGGCTTGCTCAGCAGTTTCAGTTCGCGGATCTGGGTAAAGCTGCCTGTCAGGGCCCGGGTATCCGACAATTGTTGCTGCAAGGCCGGCAACGTCTGCGGCACCGCAGTTTCAGCAATTGCCGGAAACGGCAAGATCTGCAACGTCATGAGCATCAGGCCAGACAACAAGGCGCGGAGCGTGTTCACTGGGCCACTCCAAGCTTCTCATGCAATATGGTTGGCGTGGCCAGCAGCATTTCGTTGTCGCTCATCCGCAGGGCCACCTGTACCGTCGATCCCTTGGTGAGCTTGGTGCCGGTGTCGGCACAGTGAATGAGATAATTTATTTTCAGACGGTTTTCATATTCCACAACAGCGGCTTCCACCAGGATTTCCTGGCCGAACTGGGCAGGTTTGACATAGCGCAGGTGCATATCAATCACAGGCCACATGTAGCCCGACTGGCACATTTGCAGGTAGTTGTAATCGATCTTGTCCAGCAATTCGCAGCGCGCCACTTCAAAGTATTTGACGTAATGTCCGTGCCAGGCGATATGCATCATATCGACATCATGGAACGGAACCTTGATACGGGTGGTATGGCTGATGATGGCATTCTTGATCATGGGTAGAGTTCAAACTTTTGTTGTTGAATATGGAGCGTCATTTGCCGCAGGGTGGCTTCAAGCGGGCGATCCTCTTCCAGAAAATCAAAGTGTTCCTCAACCTGCCGGCGAGTGGCCATAACAGCATTCGTGAGATGCGACTCTGGTAATTCACCCGCGGCTGCGCGCAGCTGAAGCCCCTGGGTAACCGCCAGCAGCAATG